>NZ_CP028843.1:5305000-5677500 GCF_003058325.1 Methylobacterium currus | reverse complement strand
GCCGAAGGCCTCGTCCCGGTCGCGAGGCGGGGCGAGGCGCGGACGCGGCAGCGCCTGGATCGCCGCGTCGTCGAGGCCGAGGAACCGCAGGTCGGCGGCGAGATGCGCGAGGCGCCGTCGCGGATCGAAGAAGGCGGGCTCATCAAGCTTGCCGCCGAGGGCCGGCTCCAGGGCTGCGTGGAAGCCCCAGAACCGGGCGAGGAGCGCACGGTAGCCATCGCGCGTGGCGACGCGGGTCTCCCAGGCGAGGTCACGCTCGATCGCGTCGTGCGCGGCCCGCGTCTCCGCGCGCAGGCGCTCCAGGATGTCGCTCACGCCGTGACCGTGAAGCAGGCGCCGGGACGGTTCTCCACCTCCAGCCGGGCGTTGATCTGGTCGAGCATCGCCCGGATCAGCTTCATGCCGAGGCCGGTGCCCCGGGCCGGAGCGTCGGGCCAGTCGATCGGCAGGCCCTTGCCGTCGTCGCAGACGGAGAGCCGGATCCGTCCTTCGGTCTCGCCGGAGACACAGACCGCGACGCGTCCGCCCGCCTCCGCGAAGGCGTACTTGAACGCGTTGGTGATCAGCTCCGTCGCGATCAGGGAGAGCGCCACCGCCTTGCGGTAGGGGACCATCAGCCCGGGCTCGGCCTCGAGATCGACCGCGTGCCCCTCCCCCGCCATGCCGGCGAGGTCGACGCAGAGATTCTCGATCGTCTGGCCGAGATCGACCTCCTCGACGCTCTCGGCCTGGTAGAGGCTGTCATGGACCCGCGCCACGCTCATCACCCGGGCCGCGGTCTCGGCGAAGGCAGCCTGAGAGTCCGGATCGGTCACCTGGCGACGCTGCATCTGCAGGAAGGCCGAGACGATCTGGAGCGAGTTCTTGACCCGGTGATCGATCTCGCGGGTCAGCAGGTCCTTCTGGATGAGCAGGCGCTCCTTGTCGGCGAGCAGCCCGGTCAGCTCGGTGATCTTGCGCTGCTGGCGCAGGACGACGCCCTCCACCGCCTGGGCCAGGGCCTCGGCGATGCCGACCTGCCAGGGCGCGAAGGGCTCCGAGACGCCGCGGCGCTCCTCGATCCAGCGCTCGAACGAGCGCCGGGGCAGCACCGCCACCGGCCCGCTGCCGGCGAGAACCGGCTTTCGCGGGTCGCCGCCCCAGGTGACGGTGCTCGGCACCTCGGGCCGAAACCACAGGAGCAGGTGACGCCGCTCGGAATCGACGAAGACGGCAAGCAGGCCGCTGGCGCATTCGGCGAAGGGCGCGATCGGCGGGTGGGCGGCGGCGAATTCCGCCGTGGCGTAGCTGGCGCGGTCCGCCGGCAGGGTGGCGCGCAGCCAGGCGGCGATCGCCAGGATCGCGTCGGGCGGCGGGGTCTGGCCGAGGCTGCGCACCGCACCGTCCGAGACGGTCGCGGCGCCGCGGGCATCGAACAGGTCGAGGAGGGTGTGGGCGTTCTCGGTCAGCGCGCTGACGAAGTCGTCGGAGCGGGCGAGCTCGCGCACCAGCTCGCTCTCCAGCGCCAGGTGGGCCTGCTGCTCCTGCCACAGGCGCCGGCTCTCCAGCTCGTAGACCCGCATCGCGAAGGCGTCGGCGAGCACGGTGGCGGCGGCGCGGGTCTCGGGCGCAACGTAATGCGGCCGGCGGTGATGGCCGATCATCAGGCCCCAGAGCCGCCCTTCGATCAGGATCGAGATCGACATCGACCCGTTCACGCCGAGATTGCGCTGATACTCGAGGTGGATCGGCGACAGGCTGCGCGCCTGGGCGAAGGTGAGGTCGATGGGCGCGTTGGCGGAGGCGGGCGCCGCCACCAGAGGCACCGGCACGTAGTCGCGGTCGATGACGAAGCGGCTCTTGGAGCGGGTGTAGAGGGCGCGGGCCTGGGCCGGGATGTCGGAGGCCGGGAAGTGCAGCCCCAGCAGGCTGCGGGTCCAGGCCGGGTCCTTGTCCTCGGCGATGGCAGCGCCGTTCCAGTCCGAATCGAAGCGGTAGACCAGGATGCAGTCGAAGCCGGTCAGCGCCCGGGTCTCGCGGGCCGCGACAGCGGCGGCGGTCTCCAGCGTGTCGGCCCCGCGCAGGCGGCCGATGGCGAGCTCGGTGTCGAGCTGGCTCGCGGAGCGGAAATCCTCCGGATGGGCCGGCGCCAGTTCGAGTTCGACGATGATCCGGTCGCCGTTACGATGGGCCACCACCTCGACCGGCAGGCCGTCGGAGGAGGGCAACGCGATGCGTTGGCGCACGACGCGCCCCGGATCGACCGTCTCCCCCTGCAGGGTCTCGCGGATCCGATCGGCGAGACCCGCGCCGAGCAATGCGGCGAGGCCGAGGCCGAGGGGGTCCCGGTCGAGGGCGTCGCGGGCATTGCCGCTGCAGGCGACCACGGTCAGGGTGACGAGATCAGCCGCGACCAGCACGGCATGGGGCTGGATCGCCCCGGGAATGTGGATCGGTTCCTGCTCGCACAGGCGTGGATCCACCGGCTCGGCCCGCACCCGCCGGCTCACCGCCGTCTGGACCGCCTCGCGGCTATGCCCGTGCTCCAGCGTCTCGACGGGCTCGGTGACGATCCAGTAGCGATCGGGCGCGGCAGCCTGGCGCAGGGTGATCCTCACCTGCATCGGGCGCGGGTCGAAGCCGTAGACGAACGAGAAGGTGTGATCGAGGCGGCCCCGGCGCACGCCCTCGCGGAAGCGGCCGTAGAAATGCGGCAGATGGGTGCAGGGGGCGACGTCGGTGAAGAAGTTGCGGCCGATCACCCGGTCGGGCGAGCGGCCGGAGAATGCGCTCTCGCTCTGGTTGTAGAGATGGATGACGCCGCGTCCGTCGATCTGGATCACGCCCTGGCGCAGGCGATCGAGATCGTGCGGCGCGAGAGCGTCGAGATCGATCGTCGGAACCGTCGTCGGGTCGGGCAAGGTCACGGCGTATCCAGCGAATCGATGGCCCGGGAGGGCGGCGCCTCCGGCGACAGGTCACGCACCTTAGCGACTGCCGTCCCTGAACGGAACCTCAACGCGTGATTGACGCATGGTCTGCTGACGCTCCGTCACCGGGTACCGCCCGTCCGCTCGGCCACCGCCCGGACGGCGCTCTGCAACCCTTCCTCCAGGGTCGGATGATAGAAGGGCCGGTCGAGGAAGGTCGCGGCGGTCCAGCCCTGCTGGACGGCGACCGCCATCAGGTGGGCGAGGTGCTCGACCCCCGGCCCGACCATCGCAGCGCCGGTCAGCCGGCCGTCGGGCTCGGCATAGACCCGAATCAGGCCGGCGGCGCGGTCCATCGCACGGGCGCGGCCCTGATCGGCGAAGGAGGTCTCGCCGATGATCCAGTCGCGCGCCGCCTCCGCGTCGAACGCCCGACCGATCGCGGCGATCTGCGGGTCGGTGAAGACCAGCGCGAAGGCCGGCCAGGGCGGCGGCGCCTCGACCTGGGGAAAGCGCGCGGCATTGCCGCCCGCGATCCAGCCCTGGCGCTGCGCCTCGTGCAGCACCGGATGCTCCTGGTTGGCGTCGCCCGCGATGAAGATCGGGGCGGTGCCGCACTGGAGGGTGCGCGGGTTGAAGTCCGGCAGGCCGTCCTCGTCGAGGACGATCCCGGCGGCGTCGAGGCCGAGGTCTCGGAGGTTGGGCGGACGCCCTGCGGCGGCGAGCACGCGGGCAAAGGTGGCGCTTCCCTGCTCGCCCGACTCGAAGCGCCAGGTCAGCCGCATCCCGTCGCCGACGGACTCCGCCGTCTCGACGGTGGCGCCGAGGCAGAGATCGAACTCGGCGCCGATCAGCTCGGCGGCGCAGGCCGCGATCTTCGGGTCGCGGGCGCCGCCGACGGCACCGGCGGGATCCAGCAGCGTCACCCGCACGCCGAGGCGGGCGAGGCCCTGCGCCAATTCGAGCCCGACCGGACCGGCGCCCAGGACCGCGAGGGTCTCGGGCAGGGTCTCGATCTCGAACAAGGTATCGGTGGTGAGAACCTGAGCGGCGACCGGCCGCAGGGGTGGCGGCAGGCTTGGGGTCGAGCCGGTGGCGATCACCACCGCGCCGGCCGTGATCCGGGTGTGGTCGTCGACGAGGAGCGTGGTGGGATCGGCGAACCGGGCGGTGCCTGAGACGCGCAGCTCCGGCGGGATGCGGTCGAGCCCCTCGAAGACGGAGGCGACGAAATCGTCCCGGAGGCTGCGCACCCGCTGCATCACCGCCGCGCCATCGACCCGCACCGCGCCGGACGCGACGCCGAACGGCGCGGTTTCGCGCGCGTCGTGCGCGGCGCGGCCCGCCTCGATCAGGAGCTTGGACGGCATGCAGCCGACCCGGGCGCAAGTGGTGCCGCCGGGGCCGCGCTCGATCAGCACCGTGCGGGCACCGGCCTTGGCGGCCGCGGCATGGGCCGCGATCCCGGCCGAGCCGGCCCCGATGACCACCACGTCGCAAGCCAGGTCGCGGCAAGCCGGATCGCGGCGGGCCAGATCACGCATCGCTCACTTCCTCGCGCTGCCCGGCGCGGCACGAGGGCGACGTCGCGGGTTGAACCATCCGGCAACTTGCATCGTGGACGATTCGTTCCCGCGCGTCAGGATTTTGGCGGTATGCGCCCGGAATCCTGTCCCAGGATTCTCGGCTGGATCCTCAGCTCGCGGGACCTTGGCCCTCGGCGAGGAGGCCGCTCACGAAGCCGGCAAGGCCGACCTGGCGCTCGCGGCGCAGGTGCTCGGCGGCCAGGATGGCCTCCAGGGTCTTGAACGAGCGGTCGAGGTCGTCGTTGACCAGCACGTAATCGTATTCCGACCAGCGCTCGATCTCGGTGCGGGCGTTGAGCAGGCGGCGCTCGATGGTCTCGGCGGAATCCTCGGCCCGGCGCTCCAGGCGGCGGCGCAGCTCGGCCATGCTGGGCGGCAGGATGAAGATGGTGACGACGTCGTCGCGCAGTTTGCTGCGCACCTGCCGGGTGCCCTGGTAGTCGATGTCGAAGATCATGTCGCGGCCGGCCGCGAGCGCCTTCTCCACCGGGCCCCGGGGGGTGCCGTAATAATTGCCGTGCACCTCGGCCCATTCGAGCAGGTCGTCGCGCTCGCGCAAGCGCTCGAAGGCGTCGCGGTCGATGAAGCGGTAATGCTGGCCGTCGATCTCGGACGGGCGGCGCGCCCGGGTGGTGACCGAGACGGAGAGCTCGAGGCCCCATTCGGGCCGCTGGGCCAGCGCCCGGGTCAGGGTGGTCTTGCCGGCCCCCGAGGGCGAGGAGAGGATCAGCACCAGGCCCCGGCGCGCCACCGGTGCGGTCAGGAGTTCGGAGCCCATAGTCGCCACCATCGCGTTGATAATCCTATCGCCGGCACGGACGGGCGCGCCGTCCGTCGCGAGACCGGCCCTCCGCCGAGGCCTGATCCCTCAGACCCCTTCCAATGCCGCCGGCCCGGCGGGGGCGCAACCGGTGAGAGGCTGCGGGACGGGGACAAATATCCCCTATTCGACGTTCTGGACCTGCTCGCGGAACTGCTCGACCACCGCCTTGAGGTCGAGGCCGATGCGGGACAGCGACACGTCGTTGGCCTTGGCGCAGAGCGTGTTGGCCTCGCGGCCGAGTTCCTGGGCCAGGAAATCGAGCCGGCGCCCGACGGCGCCGCCGGCAGCGAGCAGGTCGCGCGCGGCGGCGAGATGCGCGCGCAGGCGGTCGATCTCCTCGCGCACGTCGGCCCGCGCGGCGAGCAGCACCGCCTCCTGGTGCAGGCGCGCCGGATCGAAGCTGCCGGCCTCCATCAGGGCGGCGACCTGCGCGGCGAGGCGCGCCTTCACCGCCTCCGGCCGGCGGGCCGGGCAGGCTTCCGCGGCCTCGACCAGATCCGCCATGGCGGCGAGCTGGCCTCCGACGATTCCCGCGAGCGCCCGGCCTTCCGCGCGGCGCCCCTCCGCCAGGGACTCGACCAGCCGAAGGGCGGCCGCCACGAGGTCCCGCCGGAGCGCCTCGTCGTCGGCCGCCGCCTCCTCGACCTCGACCACGCCGCGCAAGTTCAGGAGCCCGTCGACGGAGGGGAGCGTGATGCCGAGCGGCATCGGCACCCGGGTCACCGCCTCGGCGAGGGAAGCCAGCAGCGTCTCGTTGATGCGCACCCGCGGCGCGGCGTCCGCCCGCGACAGGGTGAGGGTGAGGTGGCACGTGCCGCGGCCGAGGCGCTTCTGCACCAGGGCCCGGGCCTCCTCGCCGACGGCATCGAGGCCGGAGGGAACACGAACCCGAACCTCCAGCCCACGGCCGTTGACGCTCTTGAGCTCCCAGGCCCAATGCGCGGGTCCGGTGGTTCCGACCTCGCGGGCGAAGCCGGTCATGCTGGCGATGGACATCGAGGCGCCCTAAGCAGGTTTCGCGGAAGCGGCCGCAGGTCTAGCGAAAACACCTGCGGCACAACAAGGATCTATGCGGGAGGTGCGTGAGCGCGCCAACGCGGCCCCGCTCAGGGGTTGCGCGACGCGGGCGCCGTCTTGGGCTGGGACAGGACCGGAACGGTCTTCGGCGAGTTCAGGTCGAAGGTCTTGTTGCGCAGGGGATCGCGGGCGGTCCCTTCCGAGGCGTCGAAGGCGCGCGAGCGGGCGCCCGGGCTCGTGTCGGCGCCGTCATAGGCGAGGGGCGCACCGGGCAGGCTGGTGCGGGAGGGCAACGCCGCCGGGTCGGCCTGCGGCGGCGGCTCGACCTTGTCGACGCCGACCGCCGAGCCCGGATCGGCGGCGGCCTTCGCCTTCTCGACCTGGCGCCAGCGTGCGACGTTGCGGTTATGCGCCTCCAGGGTCTCGGCGAAGACGTGGCCGCCGGTGCCGTCGGCGACGAAGTAGAGCTCCTTGGTGCGCGAGGGGTTCGCCACCGCCTCGAGCGCCGCGCGGCCCGGATTGGCGATCGGCCCCGGCGGCAGGCCCTCGATCGCGTAGGTGTTGTAGGGCGTCACCCGGTCGATCTCGGAGCGCAGGATGCCGCGCCCGAGGGTGCCGCGGCCGCCGACCAGGCCGTACACGATGGTCGGGTCGGATTGCAGGCGCATCCGCTTCTGCAGGCGGTTGACGAACACGCCGGCGACCCGCGGGCGCTCGTCGGCCCGGCCGGTCTCCTTCTCGACGATGGAGGCGAGCGTCACCATCTCCTGGGGCGTACGAACCGGCACGTCGGGCGAGCGGCGGGCCCAGATCTGGTTCAGCACCTCGCGCTGCTTGGTGCGCATCAGGTTGACGATCTTCTGGCGGGAATCGCCGCGCTCGAACTTGTAGGTGTCGGGAAGCAGCGAGCCCTCCGGCGGGGTCTCGTTGATGTCGCCGGTCAGGATGTCGTTGTCGTTGAGGCGGGCGACGATCTGCTCGCTCGTCAGGCCCTCCGGGAAGGTGATGGCGTGCTGCACCGGCCGGCCCTGGACCAGCACGTCGACCACGTCGTCGATGCTGGCATGGGCCTTGAAGCTGTACTCGCCGGCCTTGAGCGCTGCTTTTCGGCCGAAGCGGGCGGTGAGCTCGAACAGCATCGGATGCGCGATCACGCCCTCGCGCTGAAGCAGGTCCGCCATCTCGCCGACGCTGGAGCGGGGCACCACCACGACCTTGTCGGCCTGGAGCGGGCCGGCCTCGTTGGTCTGGCGCTCCAGCACCACGAGGCCCAGGATGGCGCCGAGGCCGAGGATCACGAACAGGGTCAGGAAGCCGCTCACCGCCGAGAGCAGGCCGCCGCGCTCGCGCACCGGCTTCTCGGGCGGCGGCGGGGCCGCGGTGGGCTTGATGGCCTCGCTCGGGCTGCGCGGGGCGAGCCGGTTCGGCGGGCTGACCGGCTCCGGCGCGCTCGGCGCCGGGTCCTGCGTCTTCGATCTGCGAAACATGGCGGTCCTGTCGTGGCGCGTCCGGGGAGCCGGCCGGTGGACGCGCGTGCTGGCCCGATGGGGCGGAAAGCGACCGAGACCCTAGCAAGTTTTATGGCGAAATGGAGCCGGCGCGCTCCGGAAGGCCACAGGCGGTCCGGCCGCCCGCATGAGTGATACCAACGGTCGCAAGAAAACGACCTCTGGTTCCGTTCACGAACTTTCGCCAAGCCCGAGGTTCCGGACGTCCGGGCCGGGCATCGACCCTTCGAGAGGGATCAACGACCTCGCCGATCCCGGGCGGGCCCGGGATCGAATCGGTGCATCAGCATCTCAGGCCGTCGGCATGAGGGGGATCAGGGAGGCGAAGGCACGACGCGATCGGGCTCCCTCACACCGACGGGCCATCCTCCCGGGCGTCACTCGACGTAGAACCCCGCCCCCTCGAACGTCACCCCGACGAAATCGCCACGGCGCCAGCGCAACCGCACCGTGACGGTGCGCAGGTCGTGGGCGGCGATGACGAGCGGGAACGTGTCGGGCAAGGCGATGCGGGCGGGGATGCGCAGCCGCGCCCCCGCGGTCGAGACGTCCGCGATCTCGCAGGCGACGGAGTGGTCGGGGCCGAGCACGATCCGCCCCTGCTGGATCAGGCGGCGGCGGCGGCCCGCGCGGGGGATCGGTGCGGAATCCCGGCCGTCACCGCCCTCGACGCCGTCGGTCTCCCGCAGATCGGTCATGGATTCCCCGCACCGGGCCCTGGCGCCCACCGGGCAACGCTTACGGCTTTCTCGGCGCGCCGGAAACCCGGTGCGCGCCGACGGTCCGGTTGCCTCCCGGGCCGTCCGGCCAGCCTCGGCGGCCCTGTTAACTGCACGTCAACCCTGTTCCTTCATTCCTCGTTAGCCATCAACCCTCGGATCCGTTCCGGCCATGCCCGCAGCCCCGGCCACACGCAAGCGCCCCTCCCTCCCCCCCGAGAGCCCGATCGCGGGCCTGATCGCCCGCCGCCGGGCCCGGGACGCGGCGACGGAGAAGGGCGTGTTCGGCGCCGCCATCCTGCTGGCGCTCACCGCCACCGGTTTCGCCGGCTATACCCTGTCGCAGCCGACCCGGCCCTACGACGTTCGGGAGGTGCTGCCGGCCCTGACCGCCCCCTTCACCTGGAAGCGGACGGTCGCCGAGGCGCGCGCCCCCGAGCCCGACCTCGATCCCCTGATCACCGGCTCGCTGGCGGAAGCGCCGGCGGCTCCCGCCACCGCTGCGGTCGCCACCCTTCCGGCGCAGACGGCGCGGCCGGCCTCGGGCTTCGCCCTGCGGCGCGCCTCGGCGGGCCAAGCCGTGGTGGAGGGACGCGACGGCCTGCACGAGGTCGGCGTCGGCTCCACCCTGCCGGGAGCCGGGCGGGTGCTGTCGATCCGCAGCACCAGCGCCGGCTGGATCGTCATCACCACCGAGACCATCATCGGGCCGACTCCGCTGTGACGGCGCGGCGGCAAGCGACAGGATTGCGGCAATCCTCAAGACTGCGGCAAGCCTCGAGCAAGCGTGGCCGCCTAGAGCGAATACCTCATCGGGGCACCATGCCGCTACGGCAGGCGGCCCCCTCCCACCGCGCCGACGGGCCGGAGACGAATCCGTGACCAGCACCCTGACGAGCTACACGCTCCTGTCGCGGAACCTCGCGACCTCGCTGCAGCGCAAGGGCGCCGAGCCGATCGTGGCGCGCGAGACCGCCTATTACCAGGCCAATATCGGCAAGGTGAAGTCGGTCGACGACCTCATGGCCGACCAGCGGCTCTACAGCTACGCGATGAAGGCCTTCGGCCTCGAGGACATGACCTACGCCAAGGCGTTCATGCGCAAGGTCCTGACCGAGGGCACGAGCAGCGCCGCCGCCTTCGCCAACCGCCTGGCGGACGACCGCTACGTCGCCTTCGCGAAGGCCTTCGACTTCGCGCCAGGCGCCACCGCCAAGGGCACCGACCCGGTGGTGGTGTCGTCGACCAAGCTCGACCCGGCAGGCAGCGCGAAGCTCTCCCTGCCCTACGCGCTCGCCACGTCCTACGACTTCACCGGCACCAACGAGGCGAGCTTCACCCTCTCCTCTCAGGTCGACGCGACCACGACGAAGAGCGCCACCATCGTCCTCAACCGGTCCACGCTCGCCGGCAAGGTCGCGAACCTCGCCAGCGTCACCCCGACCGAGATCGGCGCGGCGATCAACGACCAGATCATCGCCTCCGGCGCCGACGGGCTGACGGGCAAGGTCCAGGTCGGCATCGCTGCCGACGGCAGCCTGTTCTTCGAGACCACCGGCTACACGAATTACGGCCTCGACGGCGTGCCCGGCGGCACCGGCGTGGATGCCGACACCGTCTACCTCGCCGGCGGCACGAACCGCACCCTCACGGTGAACAACGCCACCCTGTCGGGTCCCGGCCAGACGGCCGTCGACATTGGCAACGGCACGGACCTCTCGCCGGGCGCCAACGTCAAGGGCGTGGTCGACGCCTACCTGCAGCAGAGCCTCGAATCCGATGCCGGTGCCGAGGATACCGGGGTGCGCCTCGCCCTCTACTTCGCCCGCAAGGCCCCGACGCTCAACAGCGGCTACGACGTCCTGAGCGATCCCGCCCTGACCCAGGTCTTCAACACGGTGATCGGCCTGCCGGCGACGAGCAGCGCCACCACCAACGACGCCCTGGCCGCGCGGGCGAGCCTCATCTCCCGCAAGGTCGATTTCGCGACCTTCCAGGATCCGGCCAAGGTCGAGGCCTTCGCCCGGCGCTTCGCGGCGATCTGGGACGCGCAGAACAACACCGCGACCGATCCGATCCTGGCGCTGTTCAGCAACGGACAGGCGTGAGGCGGCAATGCAGAACAGCCTCTACGTCAACCTCTCGGCTCAGGTCGCCCTCGACAAGCGCCTGACCACCACCGCCAACAACGTCGCCAACATGGCGACGGCGGGCTTCCGCGCCGAGGAGACGAAGTTCTCGGCCCTGCTCGCCCAGGCGACCAAGGGCGCCGTGGCCTTCGTGGGCTCGGGCGACACCTACCTGTCGCGGGCCTCCGGACCGATCACCAAGACCGATTCCCCCCTCGACGTCGCGGTGCAGGGCGATGCCTGGCTCGCCATCGGCGGTTCCTCGAGCCCGGTCTATACCCGCGACGGGCGCCTGACGATGGACGCCACCGGGCAGCTGCGCAGCCTGACCGGCCAGCCGGTGCTCGATCCCGGCGGCTCGCCGCTCCTCCTCGACCCGCAGCAGGGACCGCCGACCATCGGGCGCGACGGCAGCATCTACCAGGGCACCAACCAGGTCGGGGCGCTGGGCCTGTTCATCCTCGACAAGAAGGGGACGCTCACCCGGGCGCCGGGCAACGCCGTGACCTCCAGCCTGCCGGCGCGGCCGGTGCAGGACTTCACCGGCATCGGGATCGTCCAGGGCTATGTCGAGGGCTCGAACGTCAACCCGATCATGGAGATGACGAAGCTCATCACCATCCAGCGCGCCTTCGAGAGCGCCGCGACGGCGACCGCGGAGGCCGAATCCTCGCTGCAGAGCGCCGTGAAGTCGCTCTCGCCGCAGGGGAGCTGAGCGCATGGGTGCGGATCCGATCGCGCGCCTCGCCGAAGCGATGAGCGCGGCCCGGCAGGACGGGGCCCTGGTGCGGATCGGCGGGCCGATCCGCGAGGTGACCGCGAGCGCCTGCCGGATCGGCGGCGTCGCGCCCTTCGTGCGCCTCGGCGACCGGATGAGCTTCTCAGGTCAAGGGCGGGCGCAGGTCGGCGAGATCGTCCGGGTCGATGCCGATGGCGCGACGCTCAAGGCCTATGAGAGCCGGATCGAGGCCGGGATCGGCACGATCGCCCGCCGCCTCGGGCCGGCGGAGCTGCGGCCCGACCCGAGCTGGAAGGGCCGGGTCATCGACGCCCTCGGGCGTCCGGTGGACGGATCCGGGCCTCTCGTCTCCGGCGCGCGCGCCGTTCCCCTCGACGCCGACCCGCCGGCGGCGCTCGGCCGGGCCCGGGTGCGGGCTCCCCTGCGCACCGGGGTGCGGGTCCTCGACCTGTTCACCCCGCTCTGCGCCGGCCAGCGCATCGGCATCTTCGCCGGCTCCGGCGTCGGCAAGTCGACGCTGCTCGCGATGCTGGCGGGCGCGGAAGGGTTCGACAGCGTCGTCGTCGCCCTGGTGGGCGAGCGCGGGCGCGAGGTGCGCGAGTTCCTCGAAGGCCCCCTTGCGCAGAGCCGCGAGCGCGCCGTCGTGGTGGTCTCGACCGGCGACGAGAGCCCGATGATGCGCCGCCAGGCGCCGAAGGTGGCCCTCGCCGTCGCCGAGGCCTTTCGTGATCGCGGCGAATCGGTCCTGCTGATCGTCGATTCGGTGACCCGCTACGCCCATGCCGCCCGGGACGTGGCGCTCGCCGCCGGCGAGCCGGCGGTGGCCCGCGGCTACCCGCCGAGCGTCTTCTCCGACCTGCCGCGCCTGCTCGAGCGGGCAGGCCCGGGCCTCGAGGGGCGCGGCACGATCACGGGCGTGTTCTCGGTGCTGGTCGACGGCGACGACCACAACGATCCGGTCGCCGACAGCATCCGCGGCACCCTCGACGGCCACGTCGTCCTCGACCGGGCCATCGCCGAGCAGGGGCGCTACCCCGCGATCGACCTCCTCGGCTCGATCTCGCGGCTCGCCACCGAGGTCTGGACGCCCGAGCAGCGCGACCTGATCCGCAAGCTCCGGGCGATGATGGCCCGCTTCGAGGAGACCCGGGACCTGCGCCTGATGGGCGGCTACCGGGCCGGGACCGATGCCGAGCTCGACCAGGCCATCGGCCTGGTGCCGCGGATCTACGACGCCCTGCGCCAGGATCCGGGCCAGCCGCCGAGCACGGACGCGTTCCTGGAACTCGCCCAGAGCCTGCGGGGCTGACGCGCGATGGTCCGCCAAGAGTCGCCCCGCAAAGACTCGGCCCACAAAGACTCGGCCCGTCGAGGCTCGCCCTGGTCCTTGCCGTTCAAGCCCCGCGCAAGCCTGGGCGGGTCTATTCCGCCCCGAGCCTTGCCCGCGCAAGCCCGGTGCCGCCCGCGTTTCATTCGAAGCATCCTGACGAACGAGGTCCCGCAATGAGTCTCATCGGCGTGCTCCGCACCGGTGTCTCGGGCATGAACGCCCAGTCCAACCGCATCTCGACGGTGGCGGAGAACATCCAGAATTCCGGCACGACGGGCTACAAGCGCAGTTCGACCGAGTTCTCCTCGCTGCTGATCGCCGATACCGCGGGTGGCAACTACAATTCGGGCTCGGTCACGACGACGGTGCGCCGGGCGATCAGCGAGGGCGGCAGCCTCAACAACACGACCTCGAAATCCGACCTCGCCATCGACGGCAACGGCTTCTTCGTGGTGCAGGATCCGTCCGGCGCGCCCCTCCTGACCCGGGCCGGCAACTTCAAGATCGACGCCACCACCAACACCTTCACCAACGCCGCCGGCATGACCCTGATGGGCTACAGCCTGCTCAACGGCGAGCCCAGCACGACACTCAACAGCGTCGCCGACATGGTGCCGGTCAGCATCGCCTCGGTCAGCAGCCGGGCGACGCCGACCACCGAGGGCACCCTGTCGGGCAAGCTGCCGGTCGACGCGAGCCCGGCCGCCGCCGGCCAGTACTCGAAGAAGTACTCCCTCAAGACCTACGACAATCTCGGCACGGCGCGGACCTTCGACATCTACCTGGCGAAGAACACGGACAGCTCCTGGTCGATCTCGCTCTACGACGCCGCCGCCACCCCGACCCCGGCTGGCACCACCCCGAAGCTGCCGGTCGACGCGAACGGGGCCACGATTACGCCGCTGCTCACCACCGCGGTCGGCTTCGACGCCCAGGGCAAGATCACCGGCACCGGGACCGCGGGCTCGGGCACCTATACGGGCCCGAAATCCCTGACCCTGACCGTTCCGGGCGGCAAGCAGACAATCGTCAGCCTCGCCGGCCTGACCCAGCTCGCCGGCGACTACGCCGTGGAGGGCACGGCCAACGGCCAGGCGCCGGCGGCCGTGACCGGCACGACGTTCGACGCGGACGGCACCGTCTACGCGACCTTCGACGACGGCTCGCGCCTGGCGGCCTACCGGCTGCCGATCGCCACGGTGTCGAGCGCCGACAACCTCGAGCCGCGCTCCGGCAACGTCTACCGGCCGACGACGGAATCCGGCGACATCCAGATCGGCTTCGCCAGCCAGGGCGGCCGCGGCGCGATCAAGTCGGGCGCCCTCGAGCAATCGAACGTCGATGTCGGCACCGAGCTGACCGCGATGATCGAGTCTCAGTCGGTCTACACCGCCAACTCGAAGGTGTTCACGACCGGCAACGAGATGCTCGACACCCTGATGAGCCTGAAGCGGTAACGGCCAACCGGAGCTGACAGATGGGCCTCTCGCTCGCGCTCAATTCGGCACGCTCGGCGCTCCTCGCGACATCGAGCCAGATCGCCGCCTCCACCCGCAACATCGCGGGGGCCAACGACCCCAACTACTCGCGCAAGGTCGTCAGCCTGGTGAGCGGCGCGGGCGGGACCACGGTCGTCGTGACCCGCGCGAGCGACGCGGCCCTGTTCACGCGCAAGCTCTCGGCGAGCTCGGCCGCCGCCGAGGGACAGGCCCTGCTCGACGGCCTCACCGCCCTGTCGCGGACGGTGGGCGACACCAGCGATGCGGGATCGCCGGCCGCACGGCTCGGCACCCTCAACGCGGCGCTCCAGGCCGCCGCCAACCGCCCGGACGATGCCGGCCTGGCCCGGACGGCGGTCGAGAGCGCCCGCGACCTCGCCACCAGCCTCGACAGCGCCGCGTCGGCGGTGCACGATGCCCGCGCCCGGGCCGACCAGGACATGGCGGACTCGGTCGCCCGGATCAACGACCTGCTCGGCCAGTTCGAGCAGGCCAACCGGGCGGTGATGCGCGGCACGGCGAGCGGCCAGGACGTCAGCGACAGCCTCGACAGCCGCGACCACATCCTGTCGCAGCTCTCGCAGGAGATCGGCATCTCCGTCTCCGATCGCGCCGGCGGCGACATGGCGATCACGACCGACAGTGGGGTGCCGCTGTTCGACCGGGGCATCCGGACGGTGAGCTTCACGCCGACGACGGCCTTCTCGGCGGGCACGGTGGGCGCGGCCGTGATCGTCGACGGGGTGCCGGTCACGGGCGCCGCCTCGCCGATGCGGCTCGCGAGCGGGCGGCTCGCCGGCCTTGCGTCCCTCCGCGACGAGAGCGCGGTCACCTACGAGAACCAGCTCGACGCGATCGCCGGCGCCCTGATCACTACCTTCCAGGAGGCCGACACCCGCAGCAGCACCGACCCGAATTACGAAGGGCCGAAAGCCGGCCTGTTCACGGCGGGCAGAGGCAGCGGCAATGCCGTGCCGATCTCCGCCGCGGGGCTCGCCAGCCGGATCGCGCTGAACGCCGCCGCCGATCCGAAGGCCGGCGGCACCGTCACTGCCTTGCGCGACGGCGGCATGAACGGCAGCGACTACGGGGCGAATCCGGGGAAGGATGCGGCCTATGCCGGGCGCCTGCGCGGGCTGGTCGGCGGGCTCGCGACGGCGCGCAGCTTCACCCCCGGCCCGCCGCTGAACGAGACCACGACGCTCGCGGGCTTCGCGGCCGATTCCGCCGGCTGGCTCGAAGCGACCCGCAAGACCGCGTCGAGCGACGCCGACTACCAGAAGACCCTGCTCAGCCGGGCCACCGACGCCCTGTCGAACGCCGCCGGCGTCAACGGGGACGACGAGACAGCCCTAATGCTGCAGCTCGAGCGCTCCTACACGGCCTCGGCCAAGATCCTGACCATGGTGGACGGCCTGCTGCAAAACCTCCTGACCGCGATCCGGTGAGGCGTTCCCGGCGATCCCCCGTAAGAGACAGAGCCCCGCCAGTCATGATGACCACGAGCTACATCTCCAGCCTCAGCCTGTGGAACACCCCGCGCAGCGCCTCGGCCCGGCTCCAGGGCGAGATCGCGGACGCCACCCAGGAAATCGCCGGCGGACGCTACGCGGATGTCGGCCTCACCCTCGGCGCCCAGGTGAGCCGCAGCCTCTCGCTGCGTCAGAGCGCAGCGGAGATCGCTGCCCTCAAGGACAGCAACAGCCTCACCGCCTTTCGCCTCAGCATGAGCCAGAACGTACTGCAGCAGTTGCAGAAATCCGCCGATGCGCAATTCGCGAACCTGACCGCGCTGCCGGTGGCCAAGCGCGTGGCCACGATGGCGGCCTCGGCGAATGACACCCTCGCCTCGCTGACCAACCTCCTCAACTCCTCCGCGAGCGGGCAGGCGCTGTTCGCCGGCATCAATACGGGCGCCGGCCCGATCCGCGACGGGGCGGTGGCCGACGCCCAGGCCGCCGCAGCCAAGGCGTTCGTGGACACCTTCAACTTCGCGCCGAGCGATCCCCGCGCGGCGACCCTGACGGCGGCGGACGTCAAGAAGTTTCTCGAGACGACGATCGCGGGCCAGTTCACCGATGCGGCCTGGAGCAAGACCTGGTCGCAGGCCTCGACCACCGCCGTGACCAGCCAGATCTCCCTCGGCGAGACGGTGACCACCTCGGTCAGCGCCAACGAGACCGCGTTCCGCCAGCTCGCCGAGGCGGCGATCGTGTCGGGGCTGGGCCTCACCGGCCTGTCGGCCGATGCCCAGACCGTCGTCTCCGACCGGGCGACGAGCCTGCTCAGCAAGGCCAGCGCCGGGCTGGTCTCGATCCAGGCCGATCTCGGCCGCAGCCAGTCGCGGATCACCGATGCCAATACCCGGCTCGACGCGCAAACCAACCTCATCAAGACGGATATTTCCCGCCTCGAAGCCGTCGACCCGACCGAGGCGCAGGCCCGGCTCTCCGCCGCGAGGACCCAGCTCCAGATGTCCTACTCGCTGACCGCGCAGCTCCAGGAGCTGTCGCTCCTGAAATACGTCTCGTAGCGCCGGGCGACCCGCCGGCTCACGCGACCCGCGCAGACGCGCACGACACCAGACCGACGAGGCATCGGCCCGATGTATCGCTTTACCTATTCCGAGATCCTGGAGGACGCCCCGGAGGTCGGCCGCGAGCGCGAGCGCGCCGCCTTCGACCGGGCGCTCGGCCTCCTGCGCGACGTCGAGGCCCGTGGCCTCGGCGGGCCGGAGCGGACCGCCGCCGTCGGTTTCGTGCAGGATCTGTGGAATGTCCTGATCGCCGACCTTCTGGCACCCGACAACGCCCTGCCGCCCGCCCTACGCGACGATCTCGTATCGATCGGCGCCTGGACCATGCAGGAGGCGGGCGCCGTCCTGCGTTCGCCCGAGCGCAGCCTCGCCGCGCTGATCGAGGTGAACACCTCGATCCGCGACGGGCTCAAGTGAGCCGCGTCATGCGCCTGTCGCTGCGCGCCGGGGAGCGGATCTACATCAACGGCGCCGTGCTGCGGGTCGACCGGAAGGTCGCGATCGAGCTCATGAACGATGCGACCTTCCTGCTCGAGAGCCACGTGATGCAGGCCGAGGACGCGACGACGCCGCTCCGCCAGCTCTACTTCGCCGCCCAGACCATGCTGATCGATCCCGGCCAGGCTGCGGCGGCGCGGGCGATTTACGACGGCATCCGCGACGGCCTGCTGGTAACGACCGGCGAGCCGGTCCTGCGCGACGGGCTCGCCGCCGCCCACGCCCTGGTCGAGGGCGGACGCCTGTTCGACGCCCTGAAGCTGATCCGCGGGCTCTATCCCCTCGAGGCCGCCCTGATGGCCGACGGGGAGGCGCTCGCCGTGCCGGCGCCGAGCCCGGGCCTGAGCGCGCTTGCCCGCCGCAACCGCGGCCCCGAGCGGCCCCGCGAGCGCGCGGCCGTGCGGCCCCCGGCCGCGCCCCGCCGTCCCGCTTCCCCTGCCCTGCCCGCCCGAGACCCGGAGGCCTGAATGACCGTCGACAGCACCCCCAGCGCCACCGCCGCCACGGGCACATCCGCGACTGGCACCTCCGCGACCGCGGCCGCCGCCAAGGCCAGCAGCTCGTTCGCCGCCAAGCTGAACTCGGACACCTTCCTGACGCTGCTGATGGCGCAGCTCAAGAACCAGGATCCGACGAAGCCGATGGACTCGACCGAGTATGTCGGCCAGCTCGCCACCTTCTCGCAGGTCGAGCAGGCGACGAAGACCAACACGAAGCTCGACTCGCTGCTCGCCTCGAGCTTCCTCGACCAGGCCGACACGGTGATCGGCCGCACCCTGACCTCGGCCGACGGGACCCAGACCGGCACCGTCCAGTCCGTGCGGGTGACGAGCGACGGGGCGCTGGCGCGCCTGACCAGCGGCCAGGACGTGCTGCTGACCTCCGGCGTCGTGATACAATAGGACGGCCTTCCGGAAGCCCTCCGGGAGCCTCCCAGGAGACCATCATGAACGAGGTCGACGCCCTCGAGCTCGTCCGCGCCGCGATCTGGACCGTGATCGTCGCCGCGGGCCCGGCGGTCGGCGCCGCGATGCTGGTCGGCATCGCGGTGGCGCTGTTGCAGGCCCTCACCCAGATCCAGGAGGTCACCCTGACCTTCGTGCCGAAGATCGTGGTGATCCTGCTCGTCCTCCTCGTTACCGGCACCTTCATCGGCGGGCAGATCCACGCCTTCGCGGAGGCCGCCTACGGGCGGATCGCGACGGGGTTCTGAGGCCCCCAACCCCCGCGCAAGCTAGCCGTGGCACACCCTTCTGCGAAAATCCTTCGCGGAGGGTGGTGGGATCATGGCGGTGGGCGCGGCGCTGACAGTCGAGCGCAAGTCGCGGCGGGATTTCGGCTTCGCGGCCGGCATCGTGGCGATCCTGGCGGTGCTGTTCCTGCCGGTGCCGGCAGTGCTCATCGATGTCGGGCTCGCCTTCTCGATCGCCCTGTCGGTGCTGATCCTGATGGTGGCGCTCTGGATCCAGAAGCCGCTCGAATTCTCATCCTTCCCGACCGTTCTGCTGATCGCCACGCTCCTGCGGCTGGCGCTCGGCATCGCCACGACGCGGCTGATTCTGGCCAACGGCCAGAAGGGCGTGGACGCCGCCGGCCACGTCATCCAGGGCTTCTCGCAGTTCGTGATGAGCGGCGACTTCGTGATCGGGATCGTGGTGTTCCTGATCCTGATCACGGTCAACTTCCTGGTCATCACCAAGGGCGCGACCCGCATCGCCGAGGTCGGCGCCCGCTTCACCCTCGACGCGATCCCCGGCAAGCAGATGGCGATCGACGCCGATCTCAATGCCGGGCTGATCGACGACAAGGAGGCGCAGCGCCGGCGCCGGGAGCTGGAGGAGGAGAGCGCCTTCTTCGGCTCGATGGACGGCGCCTCGAAGTTCGTGCGCGGCGAGGCGGTGGCCTCGCTCATCATCATCGCGGTCAACGTCTTCGGCGGCATCATCATCGGGACGACGCGGCACGGCCTGCCGCTCGGCACCGCCGCCGACATCTTCACCAAGCTCTCGGTCGGCGACGGCCTGGTTTCGCAGATCCCGGCCCTGATCGTCTCGCTCGCGGCCGGCCTCCTCGTCTCGAAGGGCGGCACGCGGGGCACCGCCGAGCAGGCGGTGATCGGCCAGCTCGGCGCCTATCCGCGGGCGCTCCTCGTCGCGGCGGCGATGATGGGGGTGTTCGCCCTGGTGCCGGGTCTGCCCTTTCTGCCCTTCACGGCCTTGAGCGGCCTCCTGTTCTTCGTCGCGCGCACGATCCCGAAGCGCCTCCAGGCCCAGGCGGCCGCCGCGGACGCCAAGGCCAAGGCCGAGGAGGCGGTGAAGCAGGCCGAGGCGAAGGAGAAGGATTCGGTCAAGGACTCGCTCAGGACCCCGGAGATCGAACTCAGCCTCGGCCGCCAGGCCGCCTCGCAGATCCAGGCCTCGCAGGCCGAGCTGAGCCACCGCGTCGCCAAGATGCGGCGCAAGTTCGCCCGCCAGTACGGCTTCGTGGTGCCGGACATCAAGGTCACCGACAACCTCGCCCTGCCGCCGAAGAGCTATCAGATCCTGATCCACGGCACCGTGGCGGCGAGCCAGGAGATCCGCCCCGGCGAGATGCTGGTGGTGGTCGGCGACGGGCCGAAGCCCGACGTGCCGAGCGACGAGGTGCGCGAGCCGGCCTTCGGCCTGAAGGCGCTCTGGGTGATGGATGCCTATGCCGGCGAGGTCCGCCGCGGCGGATTCGAGCCGATCGACGGCGCCTCGGTGCTGCTCACCCATCTCTCCGAGGTGATCCGCAACAACCTGCCGCAATTCCTCTCCTACAAGGACATGCGCGGCCTGCTCGACCGGCTCGACCCCGAGTACAAGCGCCTGCTCGACGAGATCTGCCCGTCGCAGATTTCCTATTCCGGCCTCCAGGCGGTGCTGAAACTGCTTCTCGCCGAACGGGTCTCGATCCGCAACCTGCACCTGATCCTGGAAGCGGTGGCCGAGATCACCCCGCATGCGCGCCGGGCCGAGCAGATCGCCGAGCACGTGCGGATGCGCATGGCGCAGCAGATCTGCGGCGACCTCGCCGAGAACGGCGTGCTCAGCGTGCTGCGCCTCGGCGCGAGCTGGGACCTGTCGTTCCATCAGAGCCTGAAGCGCGACGCCAAGGGCGAGGTGGTGGAGTTCGACATCGACCCGCGCCTCGTCGAGCAGTTCGGCACCGAGGCCGCGGAGGCGATCCGCGCCCGGATGCGGGAGGTGCACGGCTTCGCCCTCGTCACCGCGCCGGACGCCCGGCCCTATGTGCGGATGATCATCGAGCGGATCTTCCCGACCCTGCCGGTGCTCTCGCATCTCGAGATCGCCCGCGGCGTCGAGATCAAGTCCCTGGGCACCATCTCGTGACGAAGATCGGGCCGGACAGCTTTCTCGCCGTCTTCCTGATCTTCTGCCGGGTCGGCGGCTGCCTGCTCGTCGTGCCGGGCTTCTCCAGCCCGCGGGTGCCGCAGCAGGTGCGGCTTCTCATCGCCGGGGCCGTCTCGCTCGCCATCGCCCCCCTCATCGTGCCGCAATTCGAGCCGCGTCTCTCCGGCCAGGTCCCGATGCAGACGCTGGCCTGGATCGTCACCGAGACCCTGACCGGGCTGATGATCGGCTTTCTCGGCCGGGTCTTCATCCTGGTGCTCGAGACGGTGATGAACGCGGCCTCGACCATGGTGGGTTTCGGCGGCATGCCGGGCTCGCCGGTCGAGGGCATCGATCCGGTGCCGGCGGTGGAGGGGCTGATCCTGCTCACCGCGACCGCGCTCCTCTTCGCCGCCGACCTGCACTGGGAGCTGTTTCGCGGCCTCGTCGAATCCTACGCCCGCATCCCGCCCGGCGAAGGGCTCGGCAGCCAGCTGATGCTGACCCGGATCGTCGACCAGGTCGCGAGCGCCTTCATGCTGGGCTTACGCATCGTCGCGCCGTTCCTCATCTACGCCATCATGGTCAACCTGGCGGCGGGCTTCGTGAACAAGCTGACGCCGACGATTCCCGTCTACTTCGTCGCCACGCCGTTCGTGATGTTCGGCGGTCTCCTCATGCTCTACTATCTCGCGGGCGAGTTCATGACACAGTTCCTCCTCGGCTACGCGGCCTGGCTGCAGCGCGGCTGATGGCGACGACCGGCGACCGGCTGAAGCGCGCGCAGCGCCTCGTCACCGTGCAGGAGCAGATGCGCAAGGCGGCGGAGATCGCGCTCGCCGCCACCCGCGCGCGCGCCGCCGAGGTCGAGGCCGACCGGGCCCGGCTGCTCGCGGCTTTGGCCTCCTCCGATCACGGCCCGATGCTGCTGGAAGCCACGGCGAGGCGCCTGCGCGGGCTCGCCACGCAGGCGACCGCCATCGAGGCGGAGGCCGCCGCCCAGGCTGCGGCCGTGCGCGAGCGGGGCCTCGGCCAGAAGCGCGCCGAGGCGCTCGCCGAGCGCCGGACCGAGGATCACCGCCGCGAGTCGGACAAGCGCGACGACCTCGAACGGCTCGACGGGCTGGCTGCCAGGCTCTCGGGCCAACGCGGCCGTCCCGACGCAAGCCTCCCGTAAGCCAGGGCCGCTAAGACCTCGTTCACCACACCATCCGGACAATAAAGCCCCGATGAGCATCACACCGCCCTCCGACATCGTGCTCGACGTGGCCCGGGCCGCCGATCCGTCGCGCTACCAGGAGGCCGCCGCCAAGCTGTCGCAGCCGGGCAGCGCCGGTGCGACCGCCTTCGCGGACGCGGCGCGGGATGTCGGGCTCTCGACCCACGTGCCGCTCGATGCCCGCGGCGCGCTCCTCACCCTGCAGAACCAGACCGCGATGACCGGCGCCGGCAGCGACCCGTACAAGAAGTTCGAGGGGCTGGTGCTGCAGCAATTCGTCGAGGCGATGATGCCGGAGAAGTCCGAGACCGTGTACGGCAAGGGCAATGCCGGCGGCATCTGGAAGTCGATGCTGTCCGAGCAGATCGGTGCCCAGATCGCCAAGGCCGGCGGCATCGGCATCGCCAGGATGCTGAACGCCGCCCATCCGGCCGCCCCGGCCGCCGCACCGGCGGATGCCGCCAACCCCGCGGCCAAGGTGTGACCGCCATGCTGCTCGCGAGCATCAAGCGGCTGGAGGCCGTGATCGAGGAGGAGACCGAGGCCCTGGAGGCGCATGCGCCCGCTGACCTCGACGGCCTCACCCGCCGCAAGAGCCAGGGGCTCCTCGAGCTCACCCGCCTCACCCGCGGCCTCGACCTCGCCGCGCTCGACGCCACGGTGGCGATCCACCTCGCGCGCCTGCGCGACAAGCTCGCCCGCAACCAGCAGGTCGTCGCCCTGCACCTGCGGGCGCTGGAGGAGATCGACGCGACCCTGGCGCAGGTGGCGCTCGCCGCGGAATCCGACGGCACCTACTCGGCGCGGACGAGCCCCCGGTCATGAAGATCCTGATCACCGGCCTGTGGATCTGCGCCGTCACCATCGCCTCCTGCTACGGCGCGGTGACCTTCGGCGGCGGCATCTTTTCCAAGAAGACCGAACCCTATCTCGAAGGCTTGCAGTACCAGAAGCTCGCGCCGATCAACATCCCGATGATCGCCGACGGGAAGGTGCAGGGCTACGTCATCGCGGTTCTGGTCTTCACTGCCGATGCCAAGCTGATGCACACCCTTCCGGTGCCGCCCAATGCCTTCGTGGTCGACGAGGCCTTCCGCCAGATCTACGGCGACCCGGCCCTCGATTTCCGCAAGCTGGCAAAATACGACATCACCAAGCGGCTGGCCGAGGTGCGGGCCAAGGTGAACGAGCGGTTGGGCGGCGACGTCGTCAAGGATGTCCTGGTGGACGAGATCAATTTCGTCGCGAAGCGGGAAGTGCGATCGTAGCCGACGGCCGGAGCGAGGCAGGGTTCCCGCCATCCCGTCTCCATCTCTCGACGTCATCCCGGGGCTTGCCGAAGGCGAGAGCCCGGGATGACGAGGAGGGTGTCATAGTTCAGGGTCTGCGACCGCCCGGCATGATGCCGCCGCAGCGCCGGCCGCCCCCTACCCCCCGAACACCGACGTCAGCTGCTGCCCGCCCCGGCTGATCGTCACCTCCCACATCGAGGCGCTGGTGCGGGTCATGCGCTCCAGATCCTTGGTCGTGGCCACCGGGGCGCCGTTCACCGCCACCACGAGGTCGCCCTTCTGCAGGCCGGCCCGGTTGGCGAGGCTGCCGCCCTCGACCTCGGCGATGATCACGCCGTCGGCTTGCGCCTGCGTCGGGAGGTCGAGCTGCAGGTCCTCGGCCACCGCCGGCGACAGGTTGACCGCGGTGGCGCCGAGGAAGGGCGAGCGGGTCTTCACCTTCAGGGTGTCGCGCGGGCGGGTCTCCGGCGCCGGCCCGAGCCGCACCGGCACCGTGGTGCGGGTGGCGCCGCGCAGGACCGTGAGCTTGGTCTCGCCCTTGATGCCCTTGAGGGCGAAGCGGTAGCCGAAGGCCTCCGGGTCGTCGACGGTCTGGCCGTCCACCGCCAGGACCACGTCGCCGCGCTTCAGTCCGGCCTCCTCGGCCGGGCTCTTGGGCTGCATCGAGGCCACCAGCACCCCGGTCGGATGGTCGAGGCCGACGCTGTCGGCGATGTCCGGGGTCACGTGCTGGAGGCGCGCGCCGAGCCAGGGCCGGCGCACCGTGCGGGCGCCGCCCTTGGCGGTCTCCACCACCGCCTTGACCATGCTGGCGGGGATGGCGAAGCCGATGCCGTGGCTGCCGCCGGATTGCGAGTAGATCGCCGTGTTGATGCCGACGAGGCCGCCATTGAGGTCGACCAGCGCCCCGCCCGAATTGCCCGGATTGATCGCCGCGTCGGTCTGGATGAAGAACTGGTAATCGGCCGAGCCGACCTGGGTGCGGGCCAGCGCCGAGACGATGCCCTGCGTCACCGTCTGGCCGACGCCGAACGGGTTGCCGATCGCGATCACGAAGTCGCCGACCTGCAGGTGCTCGGAATCGCCGATCTCCATCGGGGTGAGGCCGCCATTCGGGCTCTTGACCTTCAGGATGGCGAGGTCGGTGCGGGGGTCGCGCAGCAGGATCTGCGCCTCGAACTCGCGCCGGTCGTTCAGCGCCACCTTCACCTCGTTCATGTTCTCGATGACGTGGTTGTTGGTGACGATCAGCCCCGAGGCGTCGACGATGACGCCCGAGCCGAGCGAGCGCTGCGCCCGCTCCTGCGGCAGGTTCGGGCTCGCATCGCCGAAGAAGCGGCGCAGGAACTCGTCCATGGCACCGCGATTGGCGGCGCGCTTCTCCACATGGGTGCCGTAGACATTGACCACGGAGGGCGCGGCGCGCTTGACCAGCGGCGCGAAGGAGAGCTGCACCTGCGCCTTCGATTCGGGCACGACCCGGTTTTCCTGCCGGTTGTCCTGCAGGGCACGGAAGGGCGGCACCGACTCGGCCTGCGCGGCCGCCGGATGGGCGACTCCGAGGAGGAGCGCGGCGAGCAGCAGGGAGGTCGACGGGCGGTGCATCGGCATTCGGCTCCTGATGATTCTGGCTCGCTCTCTCACATGACAGCACTGCGCTGAAAAGATGGCGCCTCGGCCGCACCGACCATCCCCGCATAGAGGTCGCGCAGCGCGGCGGCGTGGGCGGCGAGGGTCATCGGGGCGGCCCAGTAGCGCGCATGGGCCGCCTGGCCGAGCCGGCGCACCAGGGCATCGTCCCGCAACCGGCCGAACACTTCGGCGAGCACGGCGACGTCGGGCGTGACGACGAAGCCGGTCTCGCCGTGGCGGATCTTCTCGCCGGCGCCGGCCTGGTCGGAGGCGATCGCCGGAATGCCGGCGGCCAGGGCCTCGTAGACCGTGAGCGGGCCGGTCTCCAGCCAGCGCGCCGGCGCCGCCACGGCCCGGGCCCGGCGGCGCAGCAGCGCCTCGACCTCCGCCGGCGTACGCCAGCCGATCACCTCGGCCCCCGGCACGGCGCGCAGCGCGTCGGCGAGCGGCCCGTCGCCGATGAACAGGGACGGCAGGCCGGCCCGCTGCGCCGCCTGCGCCACCAGATCCGCCCCCTTCTCGCGGGTGAAGCGGCCGACGAAGGCGATGGCGTCGCCGGAAGCCGGATCGGCCGGGGCGGCGCGCGCGACCCGAACCGGGTTGTCGATCCGGTGGTGACGAAACGGCGCACCGCGCGTCATCGGCTCGACTCGCGCCCGGCTGCCGTCGGAGACGTGGACGACATCGAGCCGGCGCGGGGGAAAGCGCCGCATGATGGCCGCCCGTTGCACCACCGCCCGGGCCACGCGCACCGCCTTGTGAACCCGCGATTGCGGATCGCAGGGGGCGGCGAGGCAGGCGGGCGAGAACGGCCGCAGGGTGCAGGGCTCGGCCCGGTCGAAGCGGTAATAGACGCCGTTCGGGCAGACCAGGAAGTAATCGTGCAGCGTGACCGCCACCGGGATTCCGGTGCGCGCCAGCACCGGAAAGATCGCCGGCGAGAGCGAGCGGGTCCATTGGTGCAGGTGCAGCACGTCGGGCCGCGCCGGCAGGGCCGCGAGCGCCGCGTCGAGACGCCGCGCCGCCTCCCGGTTCCAGACTCCCTCGACCGCGCCGCGCCAGGCCGGCCGCTCCCAGACGTCGATGAGGCCGAGCCCGACGCGGCGGATTCCCGGATGGTCGAGCATCGGGTCGGCCGGCCCGTCGGCCCCGTGGATCAGCGTGACGGCGGTGCCGGCCTCGGCGAGACCGCGGGCGGATTCGATCGCGACCGCCTCGGCGCCGCCTTTCGGCGTCGGAAAATTCGTCAGGATGCCGACATGCATGGGACGCGCCCTCTCACGGGCGGACCTTACCGGGCGAGGCGCCACCGCCCCGTTAAACAGGCCGCGGACGCAACAGGCTTCGGCCCCGCGCGTTAGCCGGGCAGTCCGTCCCTCGCCGGGACGCCGTTCCAAGGGAGGCCCCGATGGGCAACGACACCAAGACCCCGAACCAGGACCAGCCGGGTTTTCGCCGCGACAGCGCCTCGCCGGAGGACAAGGCACGGCCCGAGAACCAGCAGAGCAAGCTCAACGAGCGCCTCGACGAGGGGCTGGAGGAGACGTTCCCGTCGAGCGATCCGGTCTCGGTGAAGATCACGAAGTAGCGCCAGGGAGCGCCGGGCCGCGGTCCGGCGCTCCCTCCGACGTGCCGTGACGGCTCCGCCGTGCCGGTGCGGATCGGGGCGCCGACCCAAGCGACAGACACGACGGTAACCGGCCATGCCGTAACGGTGGGGTGACGTGGATCGCCGCCCTGAACCCGTGCCCCGACCCATGCCGCGCCGCAGCGCCAGAATCCTGCGCATCGCGGCGCGCTGATTCTCTTCGGCGCCGTCCCGGCCGCGGCGTAATCGAGCTTTGCCCGCGGCACGGCCCTGGACTGGCCCGCCGTGCTGAGCGGGGCCTTCCCGGGCTTCCTGCTCCTGTCGGTCGCCTACAACTCCGCGTTCTTCGCCATCCTGCGCGAGCGATTCCTCCTCTGGGACACCGCCCGGATCCTGGCGCTGGTGGCCCTCACGCTCTGCCTGTCGTCGCTGCCGCTCGGTCCCGTCCTCGGCGCCGAGAGCCTGGCCCGGCAGGTCGCGATCAACGTCCTGTTCGACGGGGTGATCGCCCTGATGGGCCCGTTCCTCGGCACGCTGCTCGAACCCGGCACGTTGCCCGCGAGGGTCCGCAAGGCCCTCGTCCGGCTGCCCCCCGCGGTCTTGCTCACGACCCCGGCGATGCTGCTCGATCCCTGCCCGCCGGCCTATTGGGCATTGCGCAACCTCGTCCTGGTCGGCCTGCTCGTCCTTTACGGCGCATCACTGGTCCTGGCGCTCGCCCGCGGCAGCCGCGCGGCGCGGGTCCAGTCCGCGGCCTCCTCTGCGTGCTGTCGGTCTGCGCCGTCAGCCTCTACCACGACATCGTGCTCGGCCGCCCGTTCGGCCCCTTCCTGTACGCCCTCGCCATCGCGCTCGAGATGCTGCTGAACGCCGCCAGCGTCGGCGACCGGTTCATGCGGCTCGAGCGCGAGCGCGACCAGGCGCAGGCCCGGGCCGACACCCTCAACCTCGTCGCCCATACCGACGCCCTCACTGGGCTGCCGAACCGCCGCAGCCTGGAGCGGCAGGTCGCGCGGCGACGGCCGCGCGCGGTCGCGATCCTCGACATCGACCACTTCAAGCGCATCAACGACACGTTCGGGCACGACCAGGGCGACGCGGTCCTCGTCGCGGTGGCGCGGGCCTTGGCCGCCGGCCCGGCCTTCGCGGGCCGCCTCGGCGGCGAGGAATTCGCGCCGCTCCTCGACGACGAGAACCTCGGTCGCCGTCGTCGGGGCGTTGCGCCGGACGATCCCCGCCCGGGCGGCGCAAGTCCCGGCCGTGACCGGCCCGGTCACGGCGAGCGCCGGGGTCGCGCATCTGGACGACACGATGAGCTACGGCGAGGCGCTGAAGGCCGCCGACCTCGAACTCTACGCCGCCGAGGCCGCCGGCCGGAATTGCTGCGTCGCCGACCGCAGCGTCTACCGGGCGCGGGCGGCGCGACGGGATCGGGGCGCCGCCCGCGGCGCCCCGATCCGCCTTATTGCACTTCGAGCAGGCGCCGGGCGATGACCTGGGCCTGGATCTCCGCCGCGCCCTCGAAGATCGACAGGATGCGGGCGTCGCAGAGCAGGCGGCTCACCGGATATTCCAGGGCGAAGCCGTTGCCGCCATGGATCTGGAGGGCGTTGTCGGCGGCGGCCCAGGCGACGCGGGCGGCGAGCAGCTTCGCCATGCCGGCTTCCAGGTCGCAGCGCTTGCCCTCGTCCTTCTGGTGCGCGGCGAAGTAGGTGAGCTGGCGGGCGATGGCGATCTCGACCGCCATCATGGCGAGCTTGTCGGCGACGCGCGGGAAGGAGACCAGGGGCTTGCCGAACTGCACCCGCTCCTCGGCGTAGCGCAGGCCGACATCGAGGGCCGACTGGGCGACGCCGACGGCGCGGGCCGCGGTCTGGATGCGGGCCGATTCGAAGGTCTGCATCAGCTGGGCGAAGCCCTTGCCCTCGACGCCGCCGAGCAGGTTCGCGTCCGGCACCTCGAACCCGTCGAAGGCGAGCTCGTATTCCTTCATGCCGCGATAGCCGAGCACCTCGATCTCGCCGCCCGACAGGCCCTCGACCGGGAAGGGGTCCTCGTCGGTGCCGCGGGGCTTCTCGCCCAGCAGCAGCGACAGGCCCTTGTGGCCCGGCTCCTCGGGCTTGGTGCGCACCAGCACGGTCATCAGGTCGGCGCGGACCGGATGGGTGATCCAGGTCTTGTTGCCGGTGATCCGCCAGGTGTCGCCCTCCTTGACGGCCTTGGTGCGCAGCGACGCCAGGTCCGAGCCGGTATTCGGCTCGGTGAAGACCGCCGTCGGCAGGATCTCGCCGGAGGCGATCCTGGGCAGGAAACGGCTCTTCTGCTCCTCGGTACCGCCGCCGAGGATCAGCTCGGCGGCGATCTCCGAGCGGGTGCCGAGCGAGCCGACGCCGATATAGGCCCGCGACAATTCTTCCGAGACCACGCACATCGAGATCTTCGGCAGGCCCATGCCGCCGTATTCCTCGGGGATGGTCAGCCCGAACACGCCGAGCTCGGCCATCTGGCCAATGATCTCGAGGGGGATGTAGGCGTTCTGCTGATGCCAGTCATGGGCGTGGGGCGCGACCTCGGCCTGGCCGAAGCGGCGCATCTCGGCGCGGATCGCCTCCATGTCCTCGTCGAGGCCGGTCTGGCCGACCGTGGCGGCGCCCTGACCCTCGCGGATCAGCCGCACCAGGGCGGCGCGGTTCTGGGCGGTGTTACCTTCGGCGATCAGGGTCTCGACCGCCTCCGAGCGATGGCGCGCCACCTCCTGGGCCTTCAGGCCGAGGGACGAGGTCGGGCGCACCATCTCGCCCTGGCTCATCGGGATCCCGCCGAAGAGCTGCTCCAGGTACTCGCCGAGGCCGATCCGCACGAGGAGCGTCTCGGTCTCGCCCAGGCGGCCCTGGCCGGCGAGATGGGCGGCGTAATTGCCGAGCTGGGTGATCGCCTCGGCATAGGTCGAGAGCCAGGCGAGGCCGTGGGCGGCGTGCTGTTCGGCCTCCAGGCGCTCGGGCGAGAGCCGCCCGTCGGCCCCGATGAGGCCGGCGCGCACGCGCCGGGCGGCATCCGCGGCGAGCGCCTTCGCGGCGAGGCCCGCCTCCTGCGCGAGGGTGACGAGGTCGGTCGGGGCGGGGGCGGCCTGGGCGGACATCGGTCAGGTCTCCGGTCGATCTTTGCTGCGGTGCATACAGATAGCGGCGAATCACCGACCTGTAGAGGGGCCAACCTGCCGTTGCGGTCCGACTTTTTGGGGAGCCCGGATGAATGCGCCTCACGGCATGGCCGCTCAGCCGATGCTGCCGCAGCGGGCGATGCCGCCGATCGGGAGTTGGTGAGCGGCGCCTATTGCGCCGTCACGCCGCCGTCGATCACCATCTCGGCCCCGGTGACGAAGCCGGCCTCGTCCGAGGCGAGGTAGGCGGCGAGGCCGGCGATCTCCTCGGCGGCGGCGTTGCGGCCGAGCGGCACCGAGGATTGCAGGCGCCGGCGCAGCTCTTCCGGGCTGTAGCGGCTTCCGGCGGCGAGGTCCCGCAGCATGTCGGTCTCGGTGAAGCCCGGATGGATCGAGTTGCAGCGCACCCCGTAGGCCTGCCGCGCGCAATGCAGCGCGACCGACTTGGTAAGGAGCCGCACCGCCCCCTTCGAGGCGTTGTAGGCCGCGAGGTTGTGCCCGCCGACGATGCCGGAGACCGACGAGAGGTTGATGATCGCCCCACCGCGGCCGGCCGGCGGCTTCATCGCCCGCACGGCGTGGCGGCAGCCCAGGAAGGTACCGTCCACATTGACCGCCTGGACCCGATGCCAATCCTCCAGGGTGACGGATTCGATCGTGCCGACGACCGCGATCCCCGCATTGTTGACCAGCACGTCGAGGCCGCCGTGGCGGGCCACTGTGCGGTCGACGGCTTTGGCCCAGTCCTCGTCCTTCGTCACGTCGAGGGAGCAGGGATGGAAGGCCGGGTTCTCCGGCGCGACGCGTTCGGCTTCCGCCTCGTCGCGATCGGCGAGGATCACCGCCGCCGCCCCCTCGCGGGCGAAGCGCCGCGCGATCGCGAGCCCGATCCCCCGCGCGCCGCCCGTGACCAGGGCGACCTTGCCGGCCAGACGCTGCATCCGGGTTCTCCTCCCCTGTCCCGCCTCTTGTCCGGGCGGCTGGCCAGGGTGGCGCGCCCGGCGCGCGCCCGCAAGCCCGATCGACCAGATCCGATCGTCCAGATCGGATCGTCCGGGCGCAATCCTTGAGCAATCAGAACTTCATGGCCGCGCCGCCCCGCACGGTGTTGAGGTTCAGCTTGTGGCCGTCGAAGTCGTTGAACAGGACGTATTGATATTCCGCGCGCAGCAGCAGGTTCGGCGTGATGGCGTATTCCAGGCCCGCTCCCGCCGCGATGCCGCCGACGATCTTCTCCTTCGACGGCCGAAAGATATCGGGCGGAGCCAGGACGCTGCTGCCAGGGTCGTCCTGCAAGAAAGTCTTGTAGCCGTAATTGTTGACATACACTCGCTGCGAGGGATCGGTGAGGGCCTGGTTCTTGCGGTAGGCCGCCTGATCGTACTCGAAGCCGCGCACCGCCACCGTCTCGGCAATCTGGGCCCGGCCGATGGCGAAGCCGCCGGTCACGAAGGGCATGAAGCCGGCGACGGTGTAGCCGACGCGGGCCCGGAGGGTGGCATAGTCCTTGATCTGCGTCGTCGCGTCGCCTGAGAGGTCGGCCCCCCTGAGATAGCCCACATCATCGGTCTTCTGACGGCCGATGGCGTCGCTGCTACGGCCCTTCAAGCCGAGATGGGTATAGTCGAGTTCGACGCCGATCACGGTCTCGTCGAACTGATAGTTGACGCCCGCGAAGGCACCGAAGCTCGTCCCGTCCCGCCGCATGTCTTGGGCATGCAGGAGGCCGGAGGCACCGAGAGTCGATTCGATCGCGGTGGCGCGCAGAGCCTGGGCGACCGGGGAGCGGAACACATCGCCGAAGCCGAAGCTCGCGCTCGACCAGCCGCCATGGCCGCCGACATAGATGCCGTCCCAGATGTCCGGCGAGGGCGCGGCCGCCGGCTCGAAGGCACCGCCGCGCAGGACGCCATAGTCGAGATCCGCGGCCTGCGCCGTCATCTGCGCCGTCATGGGCGCCGCGACGCTCAAGCAGACGAGAAAACCAAAGCTCGCGAAACGCATCTGGGCTGCCCCTCGGCTCGTCGATCGGCAAAATTTGCCGTGCCGCTGGCAAGATGATGCCGTGGTAACCTTAATTTTCGGTTAGAGCGCTGATCGACCGCGCGCTCTCAGGCCACGCCTCATTGAGCTCTTGCTAATTTCCTCTACGTCAGAACAGAGCCCAAACTGGATAAACGTCCCTTCGATGGTCGACCATCTCTCCGCCCGACCTGAAATGCAGATCGCCCGGTGTGACGGGCACACCGGGCGATCGGTCAGGCTGATCTTGATCAGATCAATAGGTCAACCCGCCCAGCCCCGGCAGGGCGAGGCCGTTGCCGAAGGCCCAGCGCAGGCCGACCCGGAACTCGTTGGCGGCGATGTCCTTGATGCGGGTGTTCTGGTTGTAGACGTCGAAGCCAGTGCGCGCCTTGCCGACCTCGAGGTAGCGGTAGTTCGCGTCGATGCTCACGCCGGCGCCGATCTCGTAGGAGATACCCGCCATCGCCGCCCAGGCCAGGCCGACCGCGGTATGGTTGGCGCGGGCGTCGAAGCCCTGCGCCCCGATCTGGTAGCTGCCGTCGACGCCGCTGCCGCAGGCGGTGGTGAAGCAGGTGGTGCCGGTCCAGGCGTCGTGGAAGCGCTTGCTCGCCATGCCGACGCCGGCGCCGACATAGGGCGTGAAGCCCCACCAAGTGCCGAGATCGACGTAGACGTTGAACAGGCCGGTCAGGACGTCGAGCTTGCCGGCCTCGGTGTTGAAGCCCTCGACGAACAGCGTGCGCGAGGAATAGTCGCGGAAGCGGCTGCGGGTGCGCCCGTCGATGGTGACGTCGGCGCGCAGGAAGCTGTTGAAGCGGTAGCCGATGCCGCCGCCATAGCCGTCGGTGTCGCCGAGCCGGAAGCCGACGAGCTTGGCGCCCTCGGTGCCCGGCAGGGTGTCGTCCTTCGGGCGGCGGAAATCGCTCGCCGTGTAGTCGCCGCGCAGGTACCAGCCGGTGCCGATCTCCACCGGGGCCGCGAGAGGCGGCGGCGGCGGTGGAGGTGGCGGCAGCAGATCGGCGGCGAGCGCAGGCGCACCGAGCAGGCCGAGCCCGAAGGCTGCGACCGAGATGCAGTAACCGAACCGTGCCATTGGAGCCCTTTCCTGCCCCTTCGGCTCCTCAGCCGGGGCGTGCGTCTCGTGGGGATGATGGCGGGCCCGTGCGGCCCGATGACTGAAGGCAATGGAAGAAGTTTAGCGGCGACTTAACCCTAACGGCCCGCCGCCGGAATTTCCGGCGCCGGAGGCGCCGGAGTTGGCTCTTGAGGCGTCAGTACTTGCGCACCAGCGGCATCATCGGCGGCGGGGGCGGCTCGTAGGCGGCCACGACCGGCGCGCCGAACATCCAGCGCATGCCGAGCTTGATATCGTGGGACTCGAGCTCCTTGGCGCGGTACACCGTCTTCTGATCGCAGGCCGGCAGGCAGCTCACCACGCCGGTCTCGGCATCGCCCATGTTCAGATAACGGTAGGCGAGTTCGAGCTTCAGGTTGGGCGTGACCGCGTAGCTGAGACCGGCATGGGCGGCCCATGCGAAGTTCGTCTTGTCCTTGGACTTCCCGTAGCCGAAGCCACCCCCATAGATGCCTTGGCCCTGATCGGTCACGGACCCGAACATGTGGTGGGCGAAGCCCACGCCGGCGCCGACGAAGGGGGTGAACCCGTACCAGTTGCCGAGGTCGACGTAGCCGTTCGCTAGGCCGACGACGGACGAGAACTTGCCGGTCGTGAGGTTGAAGCCGCCACGGGTATCGTAGGAGAGATCCTCGGCCACGAAGCGCCAGTCGGTCTTCGAGCGGTACTCGCCGGTGACGTCGAAGCGCAGCCACGGATTGAACTGGTAGCCGACGCCGACGCCGACGAAGGCCTGGTCTCCGACTTGGTCCTGGATCGCACCGTACTTGTAGGGGATCGGGGGGGTCGAGACGTCCACGGCGATCGTCTTGCGCAGATCGAGGAGGCCGACGCCGACATCACCGCGCAGGTACCAGCCGCCGCCGACTTCCACCGGCGGGGGCGGAGGTGGAGGCGGAGGCGGAGGCGGCAGGAGATCGAGGTCGGCGGCGTGGACGAGGCCCGGCGCTGCCACGCTCGCAGCGAGCGTGAAGATGCGCGCCAGCGCGAGTGGCTTGCTGCGGCGGCCCATGACGGTTCCTTGTTGTGGAGGGCCGCGGGGACGTCGGGCGGCCATTCCGGAAGACGTCACGACTGTCGCCAGGTTCGGTAAACCCGCGCTTAACGTTAAGCCTTAGGGCTGAGAAAGAGTTGCACTTGACTGATCGGTGTCGTCGCCGGGGCGGGCGAGCGAGGATGCGAGCCCGGTCGGCACACACATCCTGCGCGCAATTCTACTGGCCGCTCGCGCAAAGGCTGTGGCGGAACGGAGGACGTCGCCGCCTCCGTTCCAGGCCCTGTCCGGTCAGGCCGCGACCTTGCGCAGGGCCTCGACCACATCGTCGACCACCCGCACCACGAGGTCGCGGTCGTCGCCCTCGGCCATCACCCGGATCACCGGCTCGGTGCCGGACGGCCGGATGACGAGGCGGCCGCCCTCCCCCAGGCGCTGCCTCGCGCCCTCGATGGCGGTGACGACGGAATCCTGGCGCAGCGGCTCGCCGCCGGCGCCGTAGCGCACGTTCTTGAGTACCTGCGGCAGCGGGTCGAAGCAGTGGCAGACCTCGCTCACCGGGCGCTGCTGGCGCTGCACCACGGAGAGAAGCTGGAGCGCCGCCACCAGCCCGTCGCCGGTCGTGGCGTAATCCGACATGATGATGTGGCCGGACTGCTCGCCGCCGAGATTGTAGCCGTGCTCGCGCATGTGCTCCAGCACGTAGCGGTCGCCGACGGCGGTGCGGACCATGCCGAGGCCTAAGCCCCCGAGATAGCGCTCGAGGCCGAGATTCGACATGATCGTGGCGACGATGCCGTTCTTCGACAGGCGGTCGTCCTCCTGCCAGGAGCGGGCGACCACCGCCATCAGCTGGTCGCCGTCGACCCGATGGCCCTTCTCGTCGACCACCAGCACCCGGTCGGCGTCGCCGTCGAGCGCGATGCCGATATCGGCGCGCAGCTCGCGCACCTTGGCGACCAGGGCCTCCGGCGCCGTCGAGCCGACGTCGCGGTTGATGTTGAAGCCGTCCGGCTCGGTGCCGATGGCGATCACCTCGGCGCCGAGCTCCCAGAGGGTCTCGGGCGCCACCCGATAGGCGGCGCCGTTGGCGCAATCGACCACCACCCGCAGGCCGTCGAGGGTCAGGTTGCGCGGCAGGGTGCGCTTGGCGAACTCGATGTAGCGGGCATGCACGCTCTCGATGCGCTTGGCGCGGCCGAGATCGGTGGAGCCGGCGAGCTTCGTCTGGAGGTTGGACTCGATCAGCCGCTCGATCTCTCGCTCGACGTCGTCCGACAGCTTGAACCCGTCGGGACCGAAGATCTTGATCCCGTTATCCTCGAACGGGTTATGGGAGGCCGAGATCATCACCCCGATATCGGCCCGCATCGAGCGGGTCAGCATCGCCACGGCCGGCGTCGGCATCGGGCCGAGCAGCAGCACGTCCATCCCCACCGAGGTGAAGCCCGCCACCAGGGCGGTCTCGATCATGTAGCCCGACAGGCGGGTATCCTTGCCGATCACCACGCGGTGACGGTGCTCCCCGCGCTGGAACACGAGGCCGGCGGCCTGTCCCACCTTCAGCGCGAGTTCCGGCGTGATGACGCCGTTGGCCCGGCCCCGGATGCCGTCGGTCCCGAAATACTTGCGCACGGCTGTCTTCTCCCTGTCCCAACCTGGGCCGTCCCGGCCGCCGGCGGGCAGCGCCGCGCAAGGCCGCGGTGCTGCCATCCCGAATGGGCGTCACACGTGGTCTGGGTTATTTTGAGGCTGTCTTGCAACGACAAGGGGCGGCGGGATCGCTCCCGCCGCCCCTTGCCCGAATCATCGAGCAGTGTGGATTCCGCGCCGCTCGGGCCACGGCGGCTGCCGCTCAGGCCTGCGGCTGCGGCTCGTAGCCGCCGTCATTCTCCCGCGGCCGGCCGCGGCCGGCGGAGGGGACCGGCGAGCCCCGGGTCGGGTTCGTCGGGTAGTCGCCGGCGTCGCGCACCGGCGGCTTGCCGTCGAGGAGGTCGCGGATCTCGTCGCCCGACAGAGTCTCGTATTCGAGGAGGCCGCGGGCCAGGGCCTCGAGGTCCTCGCGGCGCTCGCTGAGGATGCGGCGGGCATCCTGCAGGCCGGCCTCGACCAGGCGGCGAACCTCGGCGTCGATCTTCTGGGCGGTGGCTTCCGACACGTTCTGCTGCCGGTTGACCTGCATGCCGAGGAAGACCTCGTCGTTGTTCTCGCCGTAGGCGACGGTGCCGAGCTCAGGGCTGAAGCCCCAGCGGGTCACCATCATGCGGGCCAGCCGCGTCGCCTGCTCGATGTCCGACTGCGCGCCGGAGGTGACCTTGTCGTGGCCGAAGATCATCTCCTCGGCGACGCGGCCGCCCATCATGATGGCGAGGCGCGAGGTCATCTGCTCGAAGGACATCGACAGCTTGTCGCGCTCCGGCAGCTGCATGACCATGCCGAGCGCCCGGCCGCGGGGGATGATCGTCGCCTTGTGCACCGGGTCGGTCGCCGGGACGTTGAAGGCCACGATGGCGTGGCCGCCCTCGTGATAGGCGGTGAGCCGCTTCTCGTCCTCGGTCATGACGAGGGTGCGCCGCTCGGCACCCATCATCACCTTGTCCTTGGCGTCCTCGAACTCGTGCATCGTGACGATGCGCTTGCCGCGGCGGGCCGCCAGCAGCGCCGCCTCGTTGACGAGGTTCATCAGGTCGGCGCCCGAGAAGCCGGGGGTGCCGCGGGCGATCACCTTGAGGTCGACGTCGGGCGAGAGCGGCACCTTGCGGACATGGACGCGCAGGATGCGCTCGCGGCCGATCACATCCGGGTTCGGCACGATGATCTGGCGGTCGAAGCGGCCGGGGCGCAGCAGCGCCGGATCGAGCACGTCGGGACGGTTCGTCGCCGCGATGATGATGATGCCCTCGTTGGCCTCGAAGCCGTCCATTTCCACGAGGAGCTGGTTGAGGGTCTGCTCGCGCTCGTCGTTGCCGCCCCCGAGGCCCGCGCCGCGATGCCGGCCGACGGCGTCAATCTCGTCGATGAAGATGATGCAGGGGGCGTTCTTCTTCGCCTGGTCGAACATGTCGCGGACGCGGCTGGCGCCGACGCCGACGAACATCTCGACGAAGTCCGACCCTGAGATGGTGAAGAACGGCACGTTGGCCTCGCCCGCGACCGCCCGGGCGATCAGGGTCTTGCCGGTGCCGGGGGGGCCGACCAGCAGCACGCCGCGCGGGATGCGGCCGCCAAGCCGCTGGAACTTCTGCGGGTCGCGCAGGAACTCGACGATCTCCTGCAGGTCCTCCTTGGCCTCGTCGACGCCCGCCACGTCCTCGAAGGTCACGCGGCCATGCGCCTCGGTCAGGAGCTTCGCCTTGGACTTGCCGAAGCCCATGGCCCGGCCGGCGCCGGACTGCATCTGGCGCGACAGGAAGATCCAGGCCCCGATGAACACCAGGATCGGCAGCCAGTTGACCAGCAGCGCGATGAACCACGGCGTGTTGTCGGAGGGCGGACGGGCCGTGATGGTCACGCCCTTGCCCTGGAGCTTCGACACCAGCGAGGGATCGTTGGGCGCGTAGGTCGAGAACGTGCCGCCGCTCGTATAGGTGCCGCTCACCTCCTGGCCGGAGATGACCACGCTCTGGATGCGGCCCGCCTCGGCGTCGTTCAGGAGCTGGCTGTAGGCGATCTCCCCGCCGCCCGAGCGGTGACCCGGGTTCTGGAACAGGGTCACGAGGGCCAGCACCAGCAGGAAGATGACGACCCACAGGGCGAAATTGCGGAAATTGGGGTTCATCGAAGAGTCAATCCCTGAGGAGCGCGGTACCGTGCGGGCGTGCTGGGGTTGGGCACCGGCACTCGGATCGCAATGTAGGCACCCGCCCGGGGCTTGCCAAGTAATCGCCCGCGCCTGCGGCACCGCAGGCCGGCGGGCCGGGCCGGACGTCAGGTCGAATGCAGGCCCGGCGGGCGCCGCGGAGGCGCCGGGCTGAGGGTCAGCCGGCCGCCGCCGGCCGCCAGGAGGAGGCCCGCGACGGTGCGCCGGCAGGGGAGGCCCTGCCGCAGGGCGGGCAGGATCTCGCCGAGGACGATCCGCTCCAGCCGTTCCAGGCGCGGCGGATAGGCCGGCGCCTCGCCCTGTCGTCCCGCGTCGCCCTGGAAGGCCACGACGGCGAGCGCGACGGACCTCAGGGCCACCGCTTCCGGCAGGGCCGCGAGGCCGGTCCCGTCGAGGACGAGGCGCCCCTCCCCGCCCGGATCGGAGCGCCGGAGGTCGCTCAGGGCCGCCTCGGCGGCATCGCCCAGCGCCGCCTCGTCGCGGCGAAGGCGCGCGGCAAGGCGGGCGAGGCGCTCCGCAGTCAGCCCTTCCTCGGCGAGGAGCGGCAGCAGCCGCCGCAGGCGCGCACGGCCGAAGCGTGGGTCGATGTTGGAGGGATCGCGCACGAACGGCCAGCCCTGGTCCTCGCAGGTGGCGACGAGGCGGGCTTTCGGGATGCCCAGGAAGGGCCGGCCGAGGGTCAGGCCGTCCAGGGCCCGCGCCGGCGCCATCCCGGCGAGGCCGGCCGGACCGGATCCGGCGCAGAGGCGCATCAGTACGGTCTCGGCCTGGTCGTCGAGGGTGTGGGCGGTGAGGACGAGATCGACGCCGGCTTCGCGGGCGAGGTCGGCGAGCAGGCGGTAGCGCGCCGCCCGGGCCGCCTCCTGGAGGCGGGCCGGCGGTTTCGGGCCGGTCCAGGCGAGGACCCGGTGGGCGAAGCCGAGCCGGGCGGCGAGGCCGGCGACCTCCTCCGCCTCGGCGGCGGAGGCGGGGCGCAGGCCGTGATCGACGGTGGCGACGACGAGGGGAATCCCGGCTCCGCAGAGGGCGGCGCAGCCCATCAGCGCCGTCGAATCGGGCCCGCCCGATACGGCCAGCACGGCGCCCCGGTAGGCGGCGCCGCGACCGATCCAGGGCTTCAGGAGAGCGGCGCCCTCGGCCGGCCCGAGCGGTTCGTCGGGAGAGGATCCGTCCGGGCGGCTCACGCCGCTGGGCTCACGTTGCTTGGGTCACGTTGCCTGGCTCACGCCGCGCAGCGCGCGCGCCGCTGCTCCCGGTCGACCCCCTGCTTGACGGTCGAGGAGGCCTGCGGGAACTTGCGCTCCAGCTCCGCCAGGGTGGCGCAGGCCTGCTCGCGGGCACCGAGGGCGTTGAGCGAGGCACCGAGCTTCAGCATCGCGTCCGGCGCCTTGCGCGAGCGGGCATAGTCGGTCGAGACCTTCAGGAACTGCTCGGCCGCCTCGCGGGTGCGGTTGCGCTGCAAGTAGCTCTCGCCGAGCCAGTAGGTCGCGTCCGGCACCAGGGCATCGCGGGGATGCGACTGGATGAACTGGCGCAGGCTCATCTCGGCCTGCTCGTATTGGCGCTGCAGCACGTAGGCGTAGGCCACCTCGTAATCGGCCTTCGCGTCGCCGGTGCCGGTGGCGGCGACGCTGGCCGAGGGCCGCGGCGCCGGGGCCGGAGCGGCGGCGGCCGGGCGGGACGGCGGGCGCAGGTCCACCGGCTCGCCGTAATCGGGCGTGTCGTCCTCGATGGCGGCCCGGGGCGGGGCGAGGGCGGCGGTGGTGCTCGGGGTCGCGGCGGCGGCGGCCGCGGATCGCGGCGCCTGCGAGGGCGTCGCGGCGCCCGACCCCTGGGTGCTGCCAAGCGCCTGGGGTGCACCCGGCGCGCCGGGGTTCTGGGACGGGTCGAAGGCGTCGCTGCGCTTCTGGGGCTTCGGCTGCGGGGTCGCGGCAGCCGGGCGCTGCCCACCCTTCTGCTCCTGGAAGCGGAACTCGACGTCCTCCTGGAACTTGCGCAGCTGCTCCTTGAGCTGGCGGTTCTCATATTGGAGCGACTCGATCTGGCCCGCCATCTGGCGCGACTGGTTCTCCAGCCGGTTGAGGCGCACCACGAACTCGGCGGCGTCCTGGGCCGCGGCCGGGCACGCGGCGGCGAGGGCCAGACCTGAGACGGCGAGGGGGGCGAGGAGCAGGCGGCGAAGCATGGCGGGGCGCATCACGGCTCGGGTCAGGCGGCGGGTCCGCACTCGGGAGCGCGGGTTAGCAGATGCCGCGCCTCCGGGCAAAAGGGACGGCGCAAGGCCGCCCCGTCCATCTCGGTCACGAGGCGGCGCACCGCCTTTTCCAGTTCGGGAACAGGGCGGCTCGGGCCGCCTCGTCCGGCTCCGGAACAGGGCGGCTCGCGCCGCCCCTGCCTCACGAGCCGGCGCCGCCGTCCAGCACCGTGACGGCGCGGCGGTTCTGCGACCAGCACGAGATGTCGTTGCAGACCGCCACCGGGCGCTCCTTGCCGTAGGAGACGGTGCGCATGCGGTTCGACCCGATGCCCCGGGAGGCGAGGTAGTCCCGCACCGCCTGGGCGCGGCGGGCGCCGAGGGAGAAGTTGTACTCGCGGGTGCCGCGCTCGTCGGCATGGCCCTCGATCAGGAACGTGTAGCGCGGGTAGCGCGACAGCCACTGCGCCTGCTTGTCGAGGGTGGCGGTGGCGGTGGCGCTCAAGTCGGTCGAGTCGGACTCGAAGAAGACCCGGTCGCCGATATTGACCACGAAATCCTGGGCGCTGCCCGGCGTCGCGGGACCGCCGCGGCCGCCCATCCCTCCGGCTCCCCCGGCTCCGTAGGCCGCCGAGGCGTCGGCAAGGTCGTTGTTGCTCGCGCAGGCCGCCATCGACAGGGCGAGCCCGAGAGCGGCGGTGATCTTGAGCGCACGCAGGGGCGCGAGCGGCAGCGGCATCGACTCAAACTCCTCTGGCGGTCCTCCGACGAGACCGCACCCGGCGAGGCCCGAACCGCACGAGGAGCCCGGCGACGCCGCTTCACGACACGCGATCGTCCATAGCCCCGGCCGGTTAAGCGAAGGTTCCGTCAACCTTGACGGGGCCTTGCGCCTCAAGCGGGACCGCCGCTTCCGCCGCCTCAAGGCCGAGCCTCGGCGACGGCGCGCGGTGAGCCCCAGACACCGCGCAAATACGGCTACGCTGCGGCGCGGGATGCGGTCGCGATGAACGCCCGGCGGATGTTGCATTCTCACAACATCACGCCCGTTGACGCTTCGTTAACCAAGAGAGCCGACCGTCGCCGGATCGACGATCGAGATTCTCCCGTGATGCTCGACCCCCTGCCGACGTCCTGGCCGGCGCCCAGGCCCTGCGTCCTGATCGTCGAGGACAGCTACATGCTGCTCGAGCTGCTGGTGACCCTGTGCGAGCAGCACGGCGTCGCGACGCTGGGTGCGGCGAGCGGCGAGGCGGCACTGGCTCTGCTGCGCCAGCACGGCTCGCGGATCGGCTGGCTCCTGACCGACATCCGGCTCCCCGGCCCCATCGACGGCTGGCACGTGGCCGAGGCCTACCGAGAGATCCAGCCGCACCGGCCGGTGATCTATTCCTCGACCACCGCCACCCTGAAACGCCCGGCCGTGCCCGGCAGCACCTTCGTCACGAAGCCCTTCGTGATCGCCGATATCCTGCGCCTCGCCCGGATGATGGCGAACGAGGCCGAGGCGTCCGACGCTGATACATGTCCCCGCACTGATACCTGGCGCCAGCTCTGCGCGTGAGCGGGCTCACGCCCCCGTCGCGGCCCGGGCCGCCGCCGCGGCCTTGGCGTTGGCGGTCTCCTCGGCGGCATCCGCCACGTCGCCGAGATGGAAGTTCCTCGCCCGCGCCTCGCAGCGGGCGCGCAGGACGTCCAGCTCCTCCTCGGTCAGGTGCTCGATGCCGATATAGGCGTTCTGGGCCGCGCTCGCCCGGATCAGCTCGTCGAGCTTGGCCTGGATCGCCGCACCGTCGCGGTTCTGGGTGTTCTGGATCAGGAAGACCATCAGGAACGTCACGATCGTCGTGCCGGTGTTGATGATCAGCTGCCACGTGTCCGAGTAGTGGAACAGCGGGCCCGTCACCGCCCAGACCGCGATCAGGAGCAGGCTCGCCGCGAAAGTGCCGGGACGGCCCGCCGCCCGCGCGACCGAGGCGGCGAAATCCGAGAAGGTGCGGACGCGTGTCGTGGCCATCGTGGCTCCCGCGGCGGCCCGGGCTCATGGAAGATTTCCCTAATGTTTCCAGAGGCTCCGGGCTGGTGAATGCCCGGATGACGAATCCCGATCCTGCGCCCACGGTTCCCCTCTTGACGCAGGCGGCGGCTCGGCGCAGTGACGGGCCGCTCGCGGCGCGCTCTCGCGCCCCTGCATCCCCGGACAACCTCAACCCCATGCCGAGCGACAGTCACAGTCGACCGCCCTTGCCGTCTCCGGCCTGAGGTCCCGCGCGCTTCGCCTCCGGCGGCTCACCGCGACCGGCCGGGGACGGCCGGCCGACGCCCGCGCCCCAACAGGTGAGCCATGACCGACACTGTGATCGACGTCCCCGTCGAGCCCGCCACCCTCGCTGCGCGCCTCGCCGACGAGAGCGCCCCCGACATCGTCGAGGCCCTGAACCGGGAGGCGCCGGAGGTCGCGGCCGCCATCCTGCTGAGCCTGCCGCACGAGCGCGCCGTCGAGGTGCTGGACCAGCCCGAGCTCGACTGCGCGCCCGACATCATCGAGATGCTGCCGCGCGACCGCGTCGCCTCGTTCCTGTCGGGCATGTCGGCCGACCGGGTCACCGACGTGATCCGGGAGATCGAGGAGCCGGGCCGCTCGGACCTGCGCGCCCGCCTCGATGCCGAGACCCGCGGCGCGGTCGACAAGCTGATCGCCTATCCGGAGGAGAGCGTCGGCTCGATCATGACGACCGAGTTCGTCGCCGTGCCGACGACCTGGACCGTCGGGCTCACCCTCGACTACATCCGCAAGGTCGAGCGCACCCGCGAGACCGTCTACTCGATCTTCGTGCTCGATCCGCGCACCGGGGCGCTCGCCAAGGCGGTGCCCCTGCGCCGCCTGATCACCGGTAACCCCGAGGACAACATCCTGTCGGTGGCGCCGAACCGCCGCCCGGTGGTGGTTTCGGCCGATGCCAGCCGCGACGAGGCGGCCCGGCTGATCTCGAAATACGACCTCCTCGCCGTGCCGGTGGTCGATGCGTCGAACCACGTCGTCGGCATCGTCACCGTCGACGACGTGATCGACGCGATGATCCAGAAGCAGACCGAGGACGTGCAGCGCTTCGGCGGCATGGAGGCGCTCGACGAGCCCTACATGTCGATCAACTTCCTGACCATGATCCGCAAGCGGGCCGGCTGGCTCTGCGTGCTGTTCCTGTCCGAGATGCTCACCGCCAGCGCGATGCAGGGGTTCGAGGGCGAACTGGAGAAGGCCCTGGTCCTGACCCTGTTCATCCCGCTCATCATGAGCTCGGGCGGCAATTCGGGCTCGCAGGCGACCTCGCTGCTGATCCGGGCGCTCGCCCTGCACCAGGTGCGCCTGCGCGACTGGTGGCGGGTGGCGCTCCGCGAGATCCCCGCCGGCCTGACGCTCGGGGCGATCCTCGGCACGATCGGCGTGGTGCGGATCGTGATCTGGCAGAAGCTCGGCTTCTACGATTACGGCGAGCACTGGTTCCTGGTCGCCGCCACCGTCGGCACTGCGCTCGTCGGCATCGTGCTGTTCGGCTCGCTCACCGGCTCGATGCTGCCCTTCATCCTCCAGCGCGTCGGCTTCGACCCGGCCACCGCCTCGGCCCCGTTCGTCGCGACGCTCGTCGACGTGTCGGGCCTGGTGATCTACTTCACGGTGGCGCTGGTGATCCTGAGGGGGACGTTGCTCTAAGGGGCCGACCTTCGGTCAGGCTTCCGAGGGACCGTCACACCCGTCCCTCGTCATTCCGGGGCCGCGAAGCGGAGCCCGGAATGACCCCGAGGGTCAGTGATGGCTGTGGGGGAGATGCAAGCAGGCTCCCGAACGAAAGCCGTGTGAGCGTCTGCTGCGGTCCGATGAGCCCAATCGAAAGGGGGCCGCCGCAGCGCCCCCCTCAACCCCAAGCCCCACTCACCCGTGGCTGCTGCCGAGCCGTTCGTGCGGCACCTCGGCCCGGGGCGGGACGGCGGCGGGTGCCCCCGCCGCGCCGCGGGTGCGCCAGAGGCTGTAGACGACTCCACCGGCGAGCAGGACCACGGTGACCACCAGGGCGACCCAGGGCTGGATCTCGATCAGCCCGAACGTGTCCGCCACCACGATCTTCAGGCCGATGAAGATCAGGATTAGGGCGAGGGCCGTCTTCAGGTAGGCGAAGCGGTCGACCATCGCCGCGAGGGCGAAGTAGAGCGCACGAAGTCCCAGGATCGCGAAGATGTTCGAGGTGTAGACCACGTAGGTGTCGGTGGTAATGGCGAAGATCGCCGGGACGCTGTCAACGGCGAAGATCACGTCGGCGCCGTTCACCAGAACCAGCGCGAGGGCGAGCGGGGTGAGCCAGCGCACCGGCTTGCCGGTGCTCGGATCGGGCCGGCGGGTAGTGAAGTTCTGGCCGTCGAGCTGGTCGGTCACGCGCATGTGCTTGCGCATGAACGCGGTGAAGCGGTCGGCGGATTTGTTCTCGCCCTCCTCCTCGTCGCCGGAGACCAGCATCTTGATGCCGGCATAGATCAGGAAGGCGGCGAAGATCGTCAGCACCCATTCGGCCTGGTGGACGAGGGCGGCGCCGAGCCCGATCATCAGGCCGCGCAGCACGATCGCCGCCAGGATGCCCCACAAAAGCACCCGGTGCTGCGCGTTGCGGGGAATGCCGAGATACCCGAAGATCACCGCGATCACGAAGACGTTGTCCATCGACAGCGACTTCTCGACCACGAGTCCGGCCAGGTACTCCTGCCCCGCCTGCGGGCCGATATACCACCAGACCCAGCCGCCGAAGATGAGGCCGAGGGTGAGATAGAAGGCGGTGAGGAGCAGGCTCTCCTTCACGCCGATCTCGCGGCTCTTGTCGCGATGCAGGAGACCGAGATCGAGGGCGAGCAGGATGAAGATGATGGCGTGGAAGCCGAGCCACATCCAGACCGGCTTGCCGAGCCATGTCATGTACAGAAAATCAACCATCGCGGGACCGTGATGCTTCGAGGAGGAAAGCATCGGCTCCGACATCACGAGCGCGAGAAGCGCAGCTCGCCAGAGGGGCCCGCAGCCGATGGGAGCGACTTATGTCCCGGATGGCGGCGGATCAAGGGCAGGCGGAGCGGACCGCCACGCTCTTATTTTTGCAATCCTATCCGGCGGCAGGTTGACAGGAGGCCCTGCGTCGCGGCCTTGGGGCGCGCATGACGAAGCCGAGCGCGCAAGGGGCCGCGACCGTTGCGGTGATCGGGGGCGGGCCGGCGGGCCTCTCCGCCGCCGAGATCCTGGCCGAGGCGGGCCTGCGGGTCACCGTGATCGAGCGGATGCCCTCCCCGGCCCGCAAGCTGCTGATCGCCGGGCGCGGCGGCCTCAACCTCACCCACAGCGAGCCGCTGGAGCGCTTCCTCGCCCGCTACGCCCCGCCGGAGCGACGCCTTGACGCGGCGATCCGGGAGTTTCCGCCGCAGGCCCTGCGCGACTGGTGCGAGGGCTTGGGACAGCCGACCTTCGTCGGATCGAGCGGCCGGGTGTTTCCGCAGGCCTTCAAGGCATCGCCGCTGCTGCGGGCCTGGCTCGCCCGGCTCGACCGTCTCGGCGTGACCTTGCGGACCCGCACCCGCTGGACCGGCTGGGACGCGGATGGCGCGCTCGCCCTCGCGGGCGAGGACGGCCCGGGGAGCCTGAGGGCGGACGCGACGGTGCTGGCGCTGGGCGGCGCGAGCTGGCCGCGGCTCGGCTCCGACGGCGCCTGGGTTCCGGTGCTGGAGGCGACAGGAATTTCGGTGAGCCCGCTCCGCCCGGCCAATGCGGGCTTCACCGCGCCGTGGTCGCCGGTCTTCGCCGAGCGCTTCGCCGGCGCACCGCTCAAGCGGATCGCGCTGCGCCTCGGCCTCACGCAGGTGCGGGGCGAGGCGGTGGTCACCACTGAGGGGATCGAGGGCGGCGCGGTCTACGCCCTGTCGCGGCCGATCCGCGAGGCGATCGAGGAGAAGGGAGAAGCGGTGGTCACCCTCGACCTGCGGCCGGACGTCGACGCGACCGCCCTCGCCCGCCGGATCGCCGGGGCGCGGCCGAAGGAGTCCCGCGCCACGATCCTGCGCAAGGCGGCGGGCTTGAGCCCGCCGGCGGCCGGCCTGCTGCGCGAGGCCGTCCGCGACCTGCCGGCAGAGGCAGGGGCGCTGGCGGCCCTGATCAAGGCGGTACCGCTGCGCCTCACCGGCCTGCGGCCGATCGAGCGGGCGATCTCCAGCGCCGGCGGCGTCGCCTTCGCAGATCTCGATGCGCGCCTCATGCTGCGGCGCCGCCCCGGCACGTTCCTCGCTGGCGAGATGCTGGATTGGGAGGCGCCGACCGGCGGCTACCTGCTCCAGGCGAGCTTCGCCAGCGGCCGTGCGGCGGCGAAGGGGGTGCTGGCGTGGCTGGACGAGCGCTGACGGATCGGCGCCCGTTCATGGGTACCCGACAGCATCGACATCCTCCGCGTCATCCCGGGCTCCGCTGCGCGGCCCCGGGATGACGCAAAGGATTGGAAAACCGTCGAAGAACGGCGGCGAAGCGTTACAGCTTCGCGCAGAATCCGACCATGCCGGAGCTGTCGGGCGGGCACATCGCCACGGCCTCGCCGCTCTCCCGGCGGGTGAAGTTCGGGTTGCCGCCGCGCAGGCAATAGGCCGACACGAAGGTCTCGCCCTCGTCGCAGACGAGTTCGCAATGCGGCTTGGCGCAGCCATCGGTGCGCAGCATCCGGAACGGCAGGGCCGCGGTGGCCGTGGCGGCCGTTCCCGCCGATCCGGCCGGCCCCTGCGGCCCTGCCGGGCCTTGCGGCCCCGCGGGTCCCCGTTCGCCCTTCTCGCCGCGGGGACCCGGAGCACCCGGCTCACCCTTCGGACCTGCATCCCCCTTGGGGCCTGCATCCCCCTTGGGACCCGCCTCCCCTTTGGGACCGGCCTCGCCCTTCGGGCCGGGCGGCCCGGCGAGGCCGGCCATGCCCTGCGGCCCGGTCGGGCCCGGATCGCCCTTCGGCCCCGGCGCGCCGGTGGCGCCGCAATTCGCGATCGCGATCTCGCGCGAGGCCTCGCCGGCCTTGAGCGTCGCGACGCAGTTCTGCGGCACGTAGGGAACCTTCAGGGTGAAGCGCCCGCGCTTGTCCGAGGTGACCGGGATGTCGTCGTCGAGGGTGACGACCACCCCGGCCTTGCCGACGCTGCCGGAGACGGTGAGGTCGCCGGCCTCGATCCGGGCGTCCCAGACCGTGATGGCCGATTGCGCCGGGGCGGCGCGCCCGCCCGCCGGCGCCGGCGGTTGCTGGGCGAGACCCGGGCCGGACAGGACCGCATAGGCAGACAGGATCAACGCGGCGCGGAATGGACGCATCGTTCAGCCTCAAGGCGTGATGGACGGCCCGCGCGCGGAGTCGAGGTGGCGGGCGGCGCACCTTGCGGCGCTGTCAAGCTGCGGTCAACTGCGCAGATGCCCGCCGGAAACGACTTGTTAGGCCTCGTCGTCGAGCACGCCCTCGAGGGCGTAGTGGCGCACGGTGCGGCGGTTGGCGATTAGCTCGTCGACCGTCGGCTCGCCCTTCAGCGCCCGGGCGATGGCGAGCTTCGTCGCCTCGTAATTGGTGCGGTAGAGGTCCTTGCGGTCGAGGTTCGGGTCCTCGGCGCAGCGCGGGTCGAGCCAGATCATGATGATCATGCAAAGCTCGTCGAGCCCGTCGCGGGGCAGGATGCCCTCGATGATGCAATCCACGATGGCGTCGCCGGTCGCGGCCTGGACCACGCCGCCGAGCAGTTCGACGTATTCGGCGGTGTGGATCGTCGCCTTGGTGGTCATCATCGTGGCCGGGCGGACCAGCTGGTTGATGTCGCGCACCACGAACATGCGGGTGTGGCCCTGGACCTGCCCCATCATCGAGGCGAAGGCCTGGCCGACCGGCCCGCGCACCGAGCCGATCAGCACCTCCGGCATCGCGTCGGTGTACTGGCCTTCGGCGGCCAGCACCGTGGCCTCGCCGGTCCGGAAGACGATCTCGCTCATCTGCGATTCCTCGGTTCGATTCATGATTTGTGCCGGCGCGGGTCGACCATGCCGGCCCTGTCGCCGTCAACGGCGGCGAACCCATCGACCTGTCCGGAAATTGGTCTATAGGGCCGATGGTTGGGCCTCACGCCCTCGAAGAGCTGATGCGGACGGATGAGCGATCGCGACTGGACCCTGCGGGTGACGCCGACCGAGGCGGGCGTGCGGCTCGAACTGGACCTCGCCGACCTCGACGGCGCGCCGGTCACGGCGGCGATCGCCCTCGACCGGGCCGAGGCACGCCGCTTCGCCCGGGCGATGCTGGCGGCGGCCGGCGACGCGGCCGAGCGCACCTTCCCGCACCCGCCGGCTCAAGACGGCGAGTGAAGGTCGGCGAGTGAGGCCCCGGGGGCCGAGGCCTCAGTAGCGGCCCGGCAGGCGCGGCACCTTGGTGCCGGGCTTCTCGATCGGCTCGGCGCAGGAATAGACGAACTCGGTCTGGAGATCGGTGAACACCGTCTCGCCGACGATGGTGCAGGTCTCCCGCGCCGTCTCGCGCAGGTAGGTCGCGGCGGCTTCCGAGAAGCGGCGCCGGCGCGTCAGGGCCGGGTCCCTGCCCTCCAGGCCGCAGCCCGTGACCTCGCGCAGGTGGTTCGACACGATCAGGACCTTGCGCTGCTGGCGCTGGTCGTAGACCTCGTAGGGGTCGTTGCAACCGATCGTGACCACCTGCGGCTGGAGGCCGACATAGGTCTTCGAGATGTAGGAGAATTCGGTGCAGCCGGCCGCAGCCACGATGGCGCCCGCCACGGCGACGAGGGCGAGCCTCCCTGGTCCTGTCCGCATCCCCGATCCTTCCCGCCCGATCCGTCCGGCGCTCCCGCTCAAGCTTTGAGCCGGGGTGGGTGCGGTGGTCAAGCCCGGGTCAGTGGACGATATCCTCGGCTTCCCAATCCTCCACCGTGAGCCCGGGCACCCGCCGGAACTCTCTCACGTTGCGGGTTACCGGTGCCGTCCCTCGCTGGCTCGCCTGACCGGCGATCAGCACGTCGGAAGGGCCGATCGGCGTTCCGGCGAGGGACAATGCCGCCCTGATCTCGCCGGCCCGGTGGGCGTCGGCGGCATCGAACGGCAGGATCGCTAGGGGCAATTCATACCATCGCGCTTTCGCATCGACACGTCGATGCGAAAGCGTCCGGCGCATCGGCGCCGGCGCCCATTCGGGCTCAGCCAGCGCCTTCGAACGAGTCCGTTCGAAGACGCGGCGGTATCATTGATTTGCGTCAGCGTCGGTCGCGTATGCCGCCCGCGATGCGCCCCTAGAAGAGATTCGTGGGCCACGATCGCCGGCATGGCGATGTCGGTCGGCTGCATACGACGCAGCCGACTCCAGATGCCGATGTGGTTCCGCAACAGGGCAGAGACCGCATTGGCATCGAGAAGGAACTTCACTCCGGCAGATCCGCAGCCGGGCGAACCTGCTCGGATACTTCCTCGTCGAGGGCAGCCGGAACGTCGTCATCCAGCAGCCGGATGCGCGCCTGCAACCAGTCCCAGCTCCCCGGCTTGGGTTCCGGGGTCACCGGCTCCAAGATCACCGTATTTCCCTCGCGGCGCACCTGCACCGCTTCGCCTTCACGGCGCCAGCCTTCCGGCAGGCGCACTGACTGGGCGCCATCGGTCCAGAACGGCTCCGCAATCTCGCCCATGCGGGCCTCCGGGTTGCCGCTCCGAGATGGAGCCGGACGGATCTCGACGCAAGCGAATGCCGCCGCGGCAGGTCACCGCCGCGGCACCGTCGCCCCCTACTCCGCCGCCGCGCGATACCGCGCCGTATCGTAGTTCAGGATCGGCCCGAGCCAGCGCTCCACCTCGGCCACGTCCATCCCCTTGCGGGCGGCATAGTCCTCGACCTGGTCGCGCTCGACCTTGGCGACGCCGAAGTAATGCGCGTCCGGATGGGCGATGTAGAGGCCCGAGACGGAGGAGCCCGGCCACATCGCGTAGGACTCGGTGAGCTTGACGCCGATGCGCGGCTCCGCCTGGAGGAGGTCGAACAGTGTCGTCTTCTCGGTGTGGTCGGGCTGGGCCGGGTAGCCAGGGGCCGGGCGGATGCCGGCATAGGGCTCGGTGACGAGCTCGGCCGGGCTGTAGGCCTCGTCCGCCGCGTAGGCCCAGAACTCGCGGCGCACCCGCTCGTGCATCCGCTCGGCGAAGGCCTCGGCGATGCGGTCGGCGAGCGCCTTGACCAGGATCGAGCGGTAATCGTCGTTCTGGCGCTCGAAGCGCTCGGCGATCCGCACCTCCTCCAGGCCCGCCGTGACGACGAAGCCGCCGACATAGTCGGGCAGCCCGCTCTCGGCCGGCGCCACGAAGTCCGACAGGCAGGTATTCGGGCGCCCGTCGCGCTTCGAGAGCTGCTGGCGCAGGCCGTGGAAGGTCGCGAGCGTCTCGGTCCGGCTCTCGCCGGTGAACAGCCGGATGTCGTCGCCGACGGTGTTGGCCGGCCAGAAGCCGATCACCGCCTTCGGGTTGAACCAGCGCTCCTCGACGATCTGGCGCAGCATCGCCTGCGCATCGTCGAACAGGGCGCGGGCGGCCGGCCCCTGCTCGGGGTCGTCGAGGATCGCCGGATAGCGGCCCTTGAACTCGTAGGTCTGCAGGAACGGCGTCCAGTCGATGTAGGGGACGAGTTCCGCCACGTCGTAGCTGCGGAAGACGCGCGTGCCAGTGAAGGTCGGCTTGACCGGCTTGTAGGCCGACCAGTCGGCTTTGAAGGCGTTGGCGCGAGCACGCACGAGCGGCAGGCGCTGCTTGTCGACCTCCGAGCGGGCATGGGCGTCGGCGACGCGCTTGTACTCGGCCCGGACGCTCTCGATCGTCTGCACCTTGGTGTCGGGCGAGAGCAGGTTCGATACCACGCCGACGGCGCGGCTGGCATCCGTCACGTAGACCGCCTGGCCCTTGGCGTAGGCCGGGTGGATCTTCACCGCGGTATGGACCCGGCTCGTCGTCGCCCCGCCGATCAGCAGCGGCACGTCGAAGCCCTCGCGCTCCATCTCGGCCGCGACGTGAACCATCTCGTCGAGGGAGGGCGTGATGAGGCCCGAGAGGCCGACGATGTCGACGTTCTCCTTGCGGGCCGTATCGAGGATACGCGCCGCCGGCACCATCACGCCGAGGTCGATGATCTCGTAGTTGTTGCAGGCCAGCACGACGCCGACGATGTTCTTGCCGATGTCGTGGACGTCGCCCTTCACGGTCGCCATCAGTACCTTGCCGGCGGACTGCCTTCCGCCGGCGCCGCCGTTGGCGGCCTTCTCGGCCTCCATGAACGGCATCAGGTAGGCCACCGCCTGCTTCATCACGCGGGCCGACTTCACCACCTGCGGCAGGAACATCTTTCCGGCGCCGAACAGGTCGCCGACCACGTTCATGCCGGCCATCAGCGGGCCCTCGATGACGTGGAGCGGACGCGCGGCCTTCGCGCGCGCCTCCTCGGTATCGGCCTCGATATACTCGGTGATGCCGTTGACCAGCGCGTGCTCCAGGCGCTTCTCGACCGGCGCGTCGCGCCAAGCGAGGTCGGCGCCCTTCTCCTTGGCGGGACCGCCGTCCTTGAAGCGGGCGGCAGCGTCGAGAAGGCGCTCGGTGGCGTCGGAGCGGCGGTTGAGGACCACGTCCTCGCACAGCTCGCGCAGCTCCGCCGGCAGCTCGTCATAGACCGCGAGCTGGCTCGCATTCACGATGCCCATGTCCATGCCGACCTTGATCGCGTGGTACAGGAACACCGCGTGCATCGCCTCGCGCACCGGCTCGTTGCCGCGGAAGGCGAAGGACAGGTTCGAGATGCCGCCCGAGATATGGGCGTGGGGCAGGGTCTCGCGGATGATCCGCGCCGCCTCGATGAAGGCGACGCCGTAGCCGTCATGCTCCTCGATGCCCGTCGCCACCGCGAAGACGTTGGGATCGAAGATGATGTCCTCGGGCGGGAAGCCGACCTGCTCGGTGAGCACCTTGTAGGCGCGGGTGCAGATCGCGACCTTGCGCTCCAGCGTGTCGGCCTGGCCCTGCTCGTCGAAGGCCATCACCACCACGGCGGCGCCGTAGGCGCGGCAGATCCTGGCCTCGGCGATGAACTTCTCCTCCCCCTCCTTGAGGGAGATCGAGTTCACGATCGCCTTGCCCTGCACGCATTTGAGGCCGGCCTCGATGACCGGGAACTTCGACGAGTCGATCATCACCGGCACCCGGGCGATGTCGGGCTCGGCGGCGACGAGGTTCAGGAACTCGACCATCGCACCTGCTGAGTCGAGCAGGCCCTCGTCCATGTTGACGTCGATCACCTGGGCGCCGGCGGCGACCTGGTCGCGGGCGACGTCGAGGGCGGCGGCATAGTCGCCGTTGGTGACGAGCTTGCGGAAGCGCGCCGAGCCGGTGACGTTGGTGCGCTCGCCGACATTCACGAACGGGATCTCGGGCGTCAGCGTGAAAGGCTCGAGGCCCGAGAGCCGCATCAGCGGCTTCACGCTCGGCACGCGGCGCGGCGCCTTGCCGGCAACGGCGCCCGCTATGGCGCGGATATGGTCCGGGGTGGTGCCGCAGCAGCCGCCCACCATGTTGACGAGGCCGCTCTCGGCGAACTCGCCGACGAGCTTGCCCATCGCCTCGGGACTCTCGTCGTAGAGGCCGAACTCGTTCGGCAGGCCGGCATTCGGGTAGGCGCAGACCAGCGTGTCGCAGGTGCGCGACAATTCGTCGATGTGGGCGCGCATCTCGCGGGCGCCGAGCGCGCAGTTGAGGCCGAAGGTCAGGGGATCGGCGTGGCGCAGCGAGTGCCAGAAGGCGGTCGGGGTCTGGCCCGACAGCGTGCGGCCCGACAGATCCGTGATGGTGCCCGAGATCATGATCGGCAGGCGGGTGCCGGTCTCCTCGAAGACCTGCCAGGCCGCCGCCACCGCCGCCTTGGCGTTCAGGGTGTCGAAGACCGTCTCGATCAGGATCAGCTCGGCGCCGCCGGCGATCAGGCCACGCACCTGCTCGGCGTAAGCGTCGCGGACCTGGTCGAAGGTCACGGCGCGGTAGCCCGGGTTGTTGACGTCGGGCGAGATCGACAGGGTGCGGTTCGTCGGGCCGATGGCGCCGGCGACGAAGCGGCGGCGCCCGTCCTGCTTCTCGGCGAGCAACGCCGCCTCGCGGGCGAGCCGCGCGCCCTCGCGGTTCAGCTCGTGGATGATCGGCTCCATGCCGTAATCGGCCTGAGCGATCGTCGTGCCCGAGAAGGTGTTGGTCTCGACGACGTCGGCGCCGGCGAGGAAGTAGTCGAGGTGGATCTGCCGGATCGCGTCGGGCTGCGTCAGGATCAGGAGGTCGTTGTTGCCCTTCTGGTCATGGTCGTGATCGCGGAAGCGCTCGCTGCGGAAGTCGGCCTCGGTCAGGCCGAGGCGCTGGATCACCGTGCCCATCGCCCCGTCGAGAACGAGGATCTTCTCCGCCGCGCGCCGGCGCAGGGCGGTCAGGATTTCGGCACCGTCGGCGGGGTGGAGGTCGGTCATCGGGATGGGGTTCCAGCGGGTCGGGCAATCGAATCAAGACGGGCCGCGTGACGCGGCCCGGGGCATATCGGGGCGAAGAGGCAGGAGCAGCCTTGGCTTCAGGCCGCGGCCTTCTCCGCCGCCGCCGGCGCCGCGCGCAGGCCCAGCAGATGGCAGATCGCGTAGACGAGGTCGGCGCGGTTCATGGTGTAGAAGTGGAAGTCGGTGACGCCGCGGTCGACGAGGTCGAGCACCTGCTCGGCGGCCACCGCCGCGGCCACCAGCTTGCGGGTGGAGACGTCGTCCTCCAGCCCCTCGAAGCGGGCGGCGAGCCAATCCGGCACCGAGGCGCCGGTGCGGCGGGCGAAGTTGGCGGCCTGCTTGAAGTTCTGCACCGGCAGGATGCCGGGGATGATCGGGATGTCGATCCCCCGCGACTGCACCCGGTCGAGGTAGCGGAAGAACAGGTCGTTGTCGAAGAAGAACTGGGTGATGGCGCGGTCGGCGCCGCAATCGACCTTGGCCTTCAGCGCGTCGAGATCCTGGTCGAGGGAGCCGGCCTCGGGGTGGCGCTCGGGATAGGCCGAGACCGAGACCTCGAAGTCGCCGATGCGCTTGATCCCGGCGACGAGGTCGCAGGAGCGCTCGTAGCCGCCCGGATGCGCCGTGTAGGCGGTGCCGACTCCCTCCGCCGGGTCGCCGCGCAGGGCCACGATGTGGCGCACGCCGGCCTCGTGATAGGCGCGCACCACGTCGTCGACCTCGCCCTTGGTCGCCGCCACGCAGGTGAGGTGGGCGGCGGGCTTCAGCTCGGTCTCGCGCACCAGGCGCGCCACGGTGTTGTGGGTGCGCTCGCGGGTCGAGCCGCCGGCGCCGTAGGTCACCGAGACGAAGCTGGGGCCGAGCGGCGCCAGCCGCTCGATCGACGACCACAGGGTCGCCTCCATCTCCGGGGTCTTAGGCGGGAAGAACTCGAACGAGACCCGGATCGGGCGGCGGCTCTCGCGGCTCGGGCGGAAGGCGGTGGGGATCATCGGCGGCCTCGGCGGGAAAGAGCGGATCAGGCGACGGCGCGGTCGGGCAGGCCGGCAGCGGCTTCAGGGTGATGGGCGAGCCAGAGCGTGACGGTGAGCTGGTGCTCCGCGCCCCCGGTCGGGGCGAGGTGGCGCAGCCGCACGTCGGTCAGCCCGGCCTCGAAGAGCCATCCGGCGACCTGCTCGGGTGCGAAGCCGAGGCGGCGATGCGCTTCGTCCTCGCGGAGGAATTCCAGGCTGTGGGGGGCAAAATCAACCACAAGGAGGCGGCCGCCGGGGGCGACGAGGCGCGCGGCCTCGCGCAGGGCGCGGGCCGGGTCGTCGAGGTAATGCAGCACCTGATGGATCAGCACGAGGTCGAAGCTGGCCCGGCCGAAGGGGGGCGCGTGGATGTCGCCCTGGCGCAGGTCGATCCGGGTCAGCCCCTGGCGCTCCAGGTTGGCGCGGGCAACCGACAGCATGGCGTGGTTGGCGTCGAGACCGGTCGCCCGGGCCGCGCGGGGCGCGAGCAGCCCGAGCATCCGTCCGGTGCCGGTGCCGAGATCGACGAGGCTGCCGATCGGCCCGGTCCCCAGCGACTCGAGCACCGCCGCCTCGACGGTGGCCTCCGGCACGTGGAGCGAGCGCACCCGGTCCCATTGCGGCGCGAGCCGCGCGAAGAAGTTCTGGGCGGCCTCCGCCCGCTGCGCCCGCACCGCCTGGAGCCGGGCCCGGTCTTCGGAGAGCGGCGGCTCGGCGGCGTCGAGGGCGGCGATGAGGGGCGCCACCAGACCCGCCGTGCCCTCGCGCAGGCGGAAGAACGCCCAGGCACCCTCGCGGTGGCGCACCACCAGGCCGGCCTCGACCAGGAGCTTGAGATGACGCGAGATCCGCGGCTGCGACTGGCCCAGGATGTCGGTGAGGTCGGAGACCGACAGCTCGCCCTCGCCGAGCAGCACCAGGATGCGCAGACGCGTCTCCTCGGCTGCGGCGCGCAGCACGCCCAGGGCGTCGGCGAAGGGGACGGTGGCGATCATTCCGGCGGGCTCCTCGCCTCCGACTTCAAACATAAAGATATCTTTATGTGAGGAATGCACAGGGTGCAAGCGGTGTTTCGGGGAGGCGGGGCGGGCATGGACGGCGGAGCGGCTCGCGAGGCCGACGCCACAGGAGCCGGCCGTTGACCAAGCCCGCCCACCTCCGGTATGTTCCTGCTTCGTTCGGGCCGCCCGCCCGTCCAGGAGCGTTCCGCTTCCATGGCGCAGGCCACCTCCGGCAAGTCCCCTCGCGGCAAGTCCCCTCGCGGCAAAACTCTCTTCTTCTTCGAGAAGCCCTCGGCGATGCGCCAGGTGCAGCGGTTCTTCCGCTCGCCGAGCACGGTCTGCGTCGCCGCCGAGGGCCACCTCCTGGAGGCGGCCGAGCCCGGGGAGATCCGGCCGGACTGGAAGCCCTGGCGCTTCGACGCGCTGCCCATCGCCCTGGAGCGCCTGCCGGTGGCCCCCGGCCACGGCCGCTCGGGCCAGTCGCACGCGCCGAAGCTCGCGGCGATCCGCCAGGCGCTGGCCGGGGTCGAGCGTGTGATCATCGCCACCGATCCGGGCCGCGAGGGCTCGATGATCGCCTGGGAGGTGCTGGAGCACCTGGGCTGGCGCGGCCGGGTCGACCGCCTGCGCCTCGGCGCCCTCGACGAGATCTCGATCCGCCGGGCCTTCGGGCTCCTCGCGCGCGAGGACGATTCCGGCGAGCGCGACTATGCGGCCTATCTCGAGGCCCTGTGCCGCCAATACGAGGACTGGCATCTCGGCCTCAACGGCACGCGGGCCGTGTCCTTGCGCCTGCGCCCGCCGGCCTTCCGCGAGCCCTGGCGCTTCGGCGGGGTGCAAACGCCGACGCTGGCGATCCTCGCCGACCTGGAGGAGCGCATCCGCAATTTCGTCCCGCGCGACTTCTACAAGATCGCGCTTCCGGTCACGACCGAAAGCGGCGCCCGCCTGACGCTCTGGCACGCACCGAAGGACAAGATCTTCGCGATCAAGGACGCCGAGACGATCCGCGACGCCGCCGAAGGCTGGTCCGGCCCGCTCGCGGTGGTGCAGAAGGACGTGCGACGGGCACCACCGAAGCTGTTCTCCAAGGACACGCTCTCCCGGGCCTGCGCCAAGCGCTTCGGCTGGGACCCGCAAGTCACGGCGCGTCACGCCCAAGCGCTCTACGACAAGGGGTTCCTGAGCTATCCCCGCACCGAATCGGTGCACCTCCCCGAGTCGCAAGCCAAGGATGCCGCCGCGGTGATCGCGGCGATCGCCACCGCCGACAAGGACCTCGCCGCCCACGTCCCGGCGACGCCGCAGATCCGCCGCGGGCCGAAGGGCCATTACGTCAAGGATCCGGGCGAGCACCACGCCATCGTGCCCCTGCGCAAGGTGCCGGGGCCGGGCGATGTCGCGCCCGATGCGCAGAAGCTCTGGCTCCTCGTCGCAAAAAACTTCCTCGCCGCCCACATGGCCGACGGGATCGACGCCCGCACCACGGTCACGGCGGACATCTCGACGCCGCTCGGCCCGAGGCGCTTCGTCATCACCGGCAGCGTGGTGCGGGTGCCGGGCTGGCGCGCCCTCTACGGCACCGAGGCCGACGAGGACGAGGTCGTGCCCGGCAAGGCCAAGGCCGACGACGAGCCGACCACCGGGCGCCTGCCGCCGGTCCGCGACGGCGAGGCTGGCACAGGCGGCGAGCCCACGATCGAGACCGCCCGGACCGAGCCGCCCCGGCGCATCACCCGGGGCGAGCTGCCGGTGGTGATGGGCCGGCTGATCGACCAGGTCGAGGACCCGGCCCTGAAGCGGGCGCTGGAGAACCCGGCCAACCCGACCGAGCCCAAGGGCCTCGGCACCGCCGCGACCCGCGACGCGGTGCTGCCGAAGCTGATGAAGAGCCACTACGTCACGCTGCTCAAGGGCAAGGATCCGGCGATCACCGTGACGGAGGTCGGCCTCGCCTTCGTGGCCGCGGTGCGGCGGGTATTTCCGGCCTATGGCGACCCGGTCGGGCGGGCTGTGTTCGAATCGGAGCTGGCCGAGATCGGCCGGGCATCGACCAAAGCCGAGGCCGTGCGCCGGGCCGAGGCCTTCCGTCAGCGCACCCGCGAGCGGGTCGAGGCGCTGATCGGCGCGGTCTCGGGCGCCGAGCGCTTGGCAGTTGAAGGCTTGGCGGTTGAAGGCTTGGCGGTCGAGGGCTTGGCGGTCGAGGGCGAGGCCCTGCCCCGCCGCGGCCGCGCGCCCACCGCCGCGATGGTGTCGTTCGCGCGTTCCCTGGCCGCCCGCAAGGGGATCCCCCTTCCCCCCGAGGCCACGCGCGACGCCGGCGCCTGCCGGGTCTTCCTCAACACCCATGCGGGACCGAAGGCGGCCCCGGCCGGTGACGGTGCGACCCGAGCCCCGACCCCGGCGATGCTGCGCTTCGCCGCCTCCCTCGCCCGGGCCAAGCGCCTGGAGGCGCTGCCGCCCGAGATCGAGACCGACTTCAACGCCTGCCGCGCCTTCCTCGACGCCCATGCGGGCGGCGACGGCTCGCGCTCCGGCGGCAAAACGGCCCCGACCCGGGAAGCCCCGACCCGCGAGGCCTCGGCGACGAAGCCCCGCGCCCGCCGCCCGCGCGGCCCGGCGAGCCCCGGCCGCGCTCCCCGCCGTCGCCGCGCGGCGGATGCGTGAGCGCCGGCAAACAATCGCCCGCGCGCCCGCACGAGACGGCTGGACAGGCGATCCGAGCGTCTCTATACCCCCGCTCAACGCCGCTGCCCCACGCAGCCGGCGGGCCCGGGTAGCTCAGTTGGTAGAGCATGCGACTGAAAATCGCAGTGTCGGCGGTTCGACTCCGTCCCCGGGCACCACTTCCTCGTCCCTGACGTGAGTGGTGCCGTCCTCGAACGGGACGATCTCTGGTGCTTGATCCGCCGCCCTGCGCGGCCGGTGCGCCCGGGTAGCTCAGTTGGTAGAGCATGCGACTGAAAATCGCAGTGTCGGCGGTTCGACTCCGTCCCCGGGCACCACTTCCTTGCAAATCACGTCAAATTGAATCCCAATTGTTTGATGTGCATGTCGTGTTGATATGCTACAAAAAACACGTTTTTCTTTCGTAAGCTGTTTCGATAGTTTTTCTGCGCCCCAGATACTGTATAGGACGAGCATAGATCAGTCTCGGTCCAACTCCATCAATCTTAGGCGCCGCCGTCACGATCGCCCTCGACGCAGGTGCCATCTTCAGCAAGCGGCTCGTCACGAAAGTAAGCACAGAAAAATTTAGCTTTGTATGGCCCTACCTAGGCCTATTTTCTGAAAAAATCTTTTGTATCAATAATTCAACACAAAAGCCCACTTCCGCTGAGCCGTTGATCGTGCTGCGCAATCAGGCATTGTGCCCAAGTAGCGCTAACGGTCGTTCGATCGGAGTTTCCACCTCCGGTGTGGCGTCGAACGACCGTCCCTGCACCGATTTATCTTGAGAGAACCAGGATTGCCGCAACCGAAAAAAGGCGACGCTGGCTCTCCGAGGCGGATGGCCGCCGGCGAGGCCGGATCACGCTTTCACGGTGCGCGCCGGCCGCGCCACGGGCCCACGCCCGCCGGACGTCGTCCGGTTCTGCCACAGATTGAGCGGCACGATCAGGATCACGACGCCGAGCACCCACCAGGCCGGGCGGATGTCGTAGGCGAAGTCGAGGTTGGCGGCGAGCACCGCACCAGCCGGCACCCCGGTGGCAAGCGCGTACCAGGCGGCCTCCAGCCCCGCCGTGGCGAGGCCGGCCGCGAGGCTGAGGCCCAAGAGCGGCAGCGGCGTGCTCGGCACCTTGAGGTGATGCATCAGCCGCCAGCCCATCAGGGCGAGGAACAGCCCGCTCCAGAACACCGGCTTCGAGACATCGATCTTCGATTGCAGGAAGAAGTGCAGCAGCGCCAAAGCGGTGAGCAGATAGACCAGCCGGTGCAGCCGCGGCCAGGCCTTGCCGAGGCGGCGGATCATCCCGTCGGTCGAGGTGACGCCGAGGACCGTCAGCCCGAGGAGACCGGCGAAGCCGATGGTGAGATAGATGCGAAAGACGATCTCGCTCGCCACCCGGGCGAGGTCGAACTTCTGGTCGACGATGTACAGGGTGAAATGGAACAGCGCGTAGGCGAGGGCGGTGAGCCCGAGCATCCGCCGCACCAGGATCAGCTTGGGCGCATTGGCGATGCGCCGCATCGGCGTGACCGCGAGCGACAGGATCAGGAACCGCACCGACCAGTCGCCCATGGCGTGCAGGTAGGCGGTCAGCGGCTTTCCGCCGAGCTGGTCGAGGGCGTAGGCCGCGGTGAACCACAGGCCCGGCGCGAGGGCGAGGAGGAACACCGCGAGCTTGAACCGGGACAGCCGACCGGCGCGATCGAGCCAAGGGTAGGCGATACGGATCTGGGTGGGCATTCGGGAACCGGGTGCAGTGCGGAATGCGCCACAGATAAGCCGCGAGCGGCGGTTTGACCCGATCCGCCGACCACACGATGGCGTGAGAGGCCTTCGCGGGCGCGAAAGCCCGTCCCGAGAGTTCGCCCCGAGAATTCGCCCCTTGAGGAGACCCGCCGTGCCCCGCACCGCCCTCGCCGCCCTCCTGCTGCTGCTGGCGCAAGGAGCCCACCAAGCGGCGCAGGCCGCCTGCACCGCCCCTCCCGCTCCGCCCCCGGTGAGCGAGAAGCCGGCGAAGCCCGCCTTGCCGCAGAAGCCCGCCTGCCTCGACGCCAAGGGCGGCTGCCCGGGCTGGGAGGCCTACACCTACAATGACGGGATCAAGGCCTACAACGCGCAGCTCGGCCCCTACCGCACGAGCGCCGAGGCGTATGCGCGCAAGCTCAAGGCCTATGCCGATGGCAGCGTCGCGTATGCCAATTGCGAGATGCAGTCGCTACAGTGACGGGGGCGTGGCAGGCTGAAGCCCATGGCCGGCCTGCCCCGATCCCCGCATGGATGTCGACGCGTTCCTCGCCTGAAGCGCCACGGTGACGGGCCGCCACGAGCTCGTCGACGGCGAGGTGGTCGCGATGGCGCCGGAGCGGGGCCGGCATGCGCGGGTGAAGTTCGCCGTCCAGGCCGCCCTCGACCGCGGCCTGCGGGCACTCGGCTCTCCTTGCGAGATGCTGCCCGACGGCATGACGGTACGGATCGACGCGCATATCGCCTCCGAGCCGGACGCGCTGGTCTAGTGCGGTCCCCGGATTGATCCCGACGCGGTCGAGGTGACGAACCCCGTCATCGTCGTCGAGGTCTCGTCCCCCAGCACCCGCCGCACCGACGCGAGCGAGAAGCTCACCGGCTACTTCCGGGTGCCGAGCATCCGCCATTACCTGATGGTCGACCCGGACCGGCGGACGGTCGTCCACCATCGCCGGGCCGGCGACCGGATCGAGAGCAGCGTCAGGCAGGACGGCACCCTCGTCCTCGACCCGCCGGGTCTCGTCCTCGCCGTCGCGTCGCTGTTCGAGGAATCGTGAGCGCGCGCTTGACCCTCCGGACGGCGAATGCGACAGGCCGCCCAACATCTTGCGCGCGAGCCCCTGCATGACCGCTTCCCTCGATCTCCTCGTCTTCGGCAACGCCATCGTCGACGTGATGGCCCGCACCGACGAGGCCTTCCTGGTCCGCGAGGGGGTGCACAAGGGCGCGATGCAGCTCATCGACGAGGCGCGGGCCGAGCACCTGTTCGGGGTGATGGGTCCGGCGACGATCATCTCGGGCGGTTCGGGCGCCAACACGGCGGTGGGCGCGGCGTCGCTCGGGGCGCGGGCGGGCTTCATCGGCAAGGTGCGCGACGACGAGCTCGGCCGCCTCTTCGCCCACGACCTCAACGCCACCGGCGTCCAGTTCGGCGTCGCTCCGGCAGCTGAGGGCCCGGCCACCGCCCGTTGCTTCGTGCTGGTGACGCCGGACGGCGAGCGCACCATGAACACCTATCTGGGCGCCTGCCAGGGATTGACCGCCGCGGACGTGGACGAGGAGGTCGTGAGGAGCGCCCGCCACGTCTACCTCGAGGGCTATCTGTGGGACCCGCCGGCCGCCAAGGAAGCGTTCCGCAAGGCCGCCGAGATCGCCCACGGCACCGGCAACAAGGTGGCGCTGACCCTGTCGGACGCGTTCTGCGTCGACCGCTACCGCGACGAGTTCCTCGGCCTCATCCGCGACGGCAGCCTCGACATCCTGTTCGCCAACATCCACGAGCTGAAGAGCCTGTACCAGACCGCCGACGCCGATACGGCGGTCGCGGCCCTGCGCCAGGAGACGGGCCTGCTCGGCATCGTCACCCGCTCCGAGGAGGGCGCCCTGGTCGTGTCGGGGGCGGACACGAAGGCGGTGCCGGCCTCGCCCGTGCGCGAGGTGGTCGACACCACCGGCGCCGGCGACCTGTTCGCGGCGGGCTTCCTCGCCGGCCTCGCCCGCGGCCTCGACCACGCCGATTGCGCCCGCCTCGGCGCGGTGGCGGCGGCGGAGGTGATCTCCCATCTCGGCGCCCGGCCGCAGGCGGACTTGAAGGCGCTGGCCGAGCAGGCGGGCCTGTAAGACCCTCCGGGCGGACGCCGCTTCCGTCAGAGCTTGACCGGTGCTAGGAGCGTCGCACGCCCGTCACGGCGGTGCGGCACCGAGAACAAGACGCCATCCGCCAGGGAGCGGCCCCGTTGGTCGAGAACCGCCGCTTCGGCAACCTGATCCCGCACCTCGTGCTCTGCCTCGGGGTCGGCATCGTCGTCTTCCCGGTCTACCTGGCGCTGATCGGCTCGACCCACGACGCGGCCACCATCGCCAACGGCCAGATGCCGCTCTGGCCCGGCGGCCACGGCCTCGAGACCTATAAGCGTGCGCTGACCGAATCCGGCATGGCCGGCGCGCCGGTCGGGCTGATGCTCCTCAACAGCACGATCATGGCGCTCGCCATCGCGCTCGGAAAGATCTTCATCTCGCTCCTGTCGGCCTACGCGCTGATCTACTTCCGCTTTCCGTTTCGGCAGACCGCCTTCTGGGCGATCTTCGTCACCCTGATGCTGCCGGTCGAGGTGCGGATCTACCCGACCTACAAGGTCGCGGCCGACCTTCAGCTCCTCGACACCTATGCGGGCCTCGCCCTGCCGCTGATCGCCTCGGCGACCGCGACGCTGCTGTTCCGCCAGTTCTTCCTGACGGTGCCGAACGAGCTCGTCGAGGCCTCCCGCATCGACGGGGCCGGGCCGGTGCGGTTCTTCCTCGACACCCTGCTGCCGCTCTCGCGCACCACGATGGCGGCCCTGTTCGTGATCCAGTTCCTGTATGGCTGGAACCAGTATCTCTGGCCGCTCCTCGTCACCACCCGCGACGACATGCAGACGGTGGTGATCGGCCTGCGCAAGATGACCTCGATCACCGACCAGCTCACCGAGTGGCAGATCGTCATGGCGACTGCCGTGCTGGCGATGCTGCCGCCGGTCGTGGTGGTGTTCGCGATGCAGAAGCTGTTCGTGCGCGGCCTGGTGGAGACCGAGAAGTGACCTCTTTCCGCACGATCGGATCGCTCTGATGGCCGGCCTCGCCCTCGACAACTTGCGCAAGACCTATGCCGGCGGCGTCGAGGCCGTGCGCGGCGTCTCGCTCGACGTGCCGGACGGCGCCTTCTGCGTCCTCGTCGGCCCGTCCGGCTGCGGCAAGTCCACCGTGCTGCGGATGATCGCCGGCCTCGAGACCGTGACCTCGGGGGCGATCACCATCGGCGACCGTACGGTCAACGAGGTCGAGCCGGCCGACCGCGACATCGCGATGGTGTTTCAGAACTACGCGCTCTATCCGCACATGCGCGTCTACGACAACCTCGCCTACGGGTTGCGCAACCGCGGTACGCCGAAGCCCGAGATCGAGACCCGGGTGACGGAGGCGGCGCGCCTCCTGGGCCTCGAGGCGATGCTGACGCGCTATCCGCGCCAGCTCTCCGGCGGCCAGCGCCAGCGCGTCGCCATGGGGCGGGCGATCGTGCGCAAGCCCCAGGTGTTCCTGTTCGACGAGCCGCTGTCGAACCTCGACGCCAAGCTGCGGGTGCAGATGCGGGTCGAGATCCGCCGCCTGCAGCGCCAGCTCGGCGTCACCACGGTCTACGTCACCCACGACCAGGTCGAGGCGATGACCATGGCCGACCGGCTGGTGGTGATGAATGGCGGCCAGATCGAGCAGGTCGGCACGCCGATCGAGATCTATCGCCGCCCCGCCACCCGCTACGTCGCGACCTTCATGGGCTCGCCGCCGATGAACATCCTGCCCGCCGAGGCCGTGGCGGGGGCCGTGCGGATCGACGGCACCGTGATCCCGGCCGCCGGGATCGCGCCCGGCACCGCGCTCGAGGCCGGCATCCGGCCCGAGGACCTGCGGATCGCCGAGGACGGCCTCGCCTTCCGGATCGCCTTCGTGGAGGAGCTCGGCGCCACCCGCCTGCTGCACGGGCCGCTCGCCGGGACCGATGTCGCCGTGCAGGTGCCGGCGGGCTCGGCGCCCCAGGAGGGCGACACGGTGCGCCTCGCGATCGATCCGGCCGCCCTGCACCTGTTCGACCCTGCCACCGGGCGGCGGCTGGCGCAGGGCTGACCGGAACCGGGCGGGCTATCCCGCCGGCCAAGCCGCGTCGTATGCAGGCGAACCACGATCCCGGAACGCGGGATCCGACGCGCCATCCCGGAACGGGAGGCGCAATGATGGGAGGCTCGTTTCCGTGCACAAACCGCTTGCCGGCATCAAGGTGCTCGAACTCGCCCGCATCCTGGCAGGGCCCTGGATCGGCCAGCTCCTGGCGGATCTCGGCGCCGACGTGGTCAAGGTCGAGCGGCCGGGCGTCGGCGACGACACGCGATCCTGGGGCCCGCCCTTCGTCGAGGGTGCGGACGGCGAAACACTCTCGGCCTCGTATTTCCACTCGACGAACCGCGGCAAGCGCTCGGTCGCGGCCGATTTCGAGACCGCCGAGGGACAGGCGATCGTCCGGAAGCTCGCTGCCCACGCCGACGTGGTGATCGAGAACTTCAAGGTCGGCGGCCTGAAGAAGTACGGCCTCGACCATGAGAGCTTGAGCGCCCTCAACCCGCGGCTGATCACCTGCTCGGTCACCGGCTTCGGCCAGGACGGCCCCTACGCGCCGCGGGCCGGCTACGACTTCATGATCCAGGGCCTCGGCGGGATCATGTCGCTCACCGGCGAGCCGGCGGGCGAGCCGGTCAAGACCGCGGTCGCCTTCGCGGACGTCTTCACCGGGGTCTACGGCACGGTGGCGATCCTCGCCGCGCTCCAGGGCCGGCACGCCACCGGCAAGGGCTGCCACATCGACATGGCGCTCCTCGACACGCAAGTGTCGGTGCTCGGCAACCAGGCGCTGGTCTATCTCGTCTCCGGGATGCTGCCGCCGCGGATGGGCAACGAGCATACCAGCATCGTGCCCTACCAGGTCTTCCCGACCGCGGACGGCCACATCATCGTCGCCTGCGGCAATGACGGGCAGTTCCAGAAGTTTTGCACGGTCCTCGGCACGACCTGGCACCTCGATCCGGACTATTCCACCAATCCGGGCCGGGTCACGCGGCGCGACGTGCTGATCCCGCTCATCGCGGCCGAGACGAGCCGCCACAGCAAGGCGGATCTGCTGGCGCGGCTCGGCGCCGTCAACGTGCCGGTCGGCCCGATCAACGACCTCGCCGAGGTCTTCTCCGATCCCCAGGTGCTGCATCGCGGCCTGCGCCTCGACCTGCCCGAGCCCCGGGCGAAGGGCGGCACGATCCCGAGCGTGCGCTCGCCGATCGTCATCAACGGCGTGCCGATGGCGGCGGACACCGCCTCGCCGCAGGTGGGGGACCATACCGAGAGCGTGCTGGCCGATCCGGCCTGGGGTGGCTGACGCGGATCGGCGGCACCTGAGAGATTGCTGGAGGACGCACCCATGACCGACGCCCCCCGCCCCCGCACCGGCGGGCAGATCCTGGTGGACCAGCTCGCCCGCCACGGCGTCGGCGACATCTTCTGCGTGCCCGGGGAGAGCTACCTCGCGGTGCTCGACGCGCTGCACGACGCCGCGATCCGCCTCACCGTCTGCCGGCAGGAGGGCGGCGCCGCCATGATGGCGGAGGCGCACGGCAAGCTGACGGGCAGGCCCGGCATCTGCTTCGTCACCCGCGGCCCGGGCGCCACCAACGCGGCGCCCGGCCTGCACATCGCCCGGCAGGACTCGACCCCGATGATCCTGTTCGTCGGCCAGATCGAGCGGGCGGCGCGGGAGCGCGAGGCGTTCCAGGAACTCGATTACCGGGCGGTGTTCGGCACCATCGCCAAGTGGGTGACGGAGGTCGACAGCGCCGACCGCCTCCCCGAGCTGATCGCCCGGGCCTTCCACGTCGCCACCGCCGGCCGGCCCGGCCCGGTGGTGATCGCCCTGCCCGAGGACATGCTGACCGAGACCGCGAGCGTCCCGGACGCGCCCGCCTTCCGGCCGGTCGAGACCCATCCGGCGCTCGCCCAGATGGTGGCGCTGCAGAATATGCTGGCCCAGGCCGAGAAACCCTTCGCGATCCTCGGCGGCAGCCGCTGGTCGGCGGAGGCCGTGCGGCGCTTCGCCCGCTTCGCCGACCTGTTCTCGCTGCCCGTCGCCTGCTCGTTCCGGCGCCAGGGCACGATCCCGGCCGATCACCGATGCTACGCCGGCGACCTCGGCCTCGGCGTCAACCCCAAGCTCCTGGCACGGATCAAGGAAGCCGACCTGCTGCTCCTCGTCGGCGGCCGGCTGTCGGAGATCCCGTCGCAGGGCTACACACTGCTCGACATTCCCGGGCCCCGCCAGACGCTCGTCCACGTCCACCCGGACCCGGAGGAGCTGGGGCGGGTCTACAGCCCGGCGCTCGCGATCAATGCCAGCCCCACCGCCTTCGCGGCGGCGATCGAGACGGTGCAGCCGCCCCGCGCCCTGCCCTGGGCCGCCGGCACCGCGGCCTTGCACGCCGACTATCTGACCTGGAGCGATCCGACCCGGATCACCACGCCCGGCACGCTCCAGCTCGGCGGCGTGATGGCCCACCTGCGGGAGGCGCTGCCGGCGGACGCGATCCTGTGCAACGGCGCGGGCAACTTCGCCACCTGGGTCCACCGTTTCTGGCCGTTCCGCGCCCATGACGGCCAGCTCGCCCCGACCTCCGGCTCGATGGGTTACGGCGTGCCGGCGGCGATCGGAGCCAAGCGGCTCCTGCCGGAGCGCACCGTGGTGGCGGTGTCGGGCGACGGCGACTTCCTGATGAACGGCCAGGACTTCGCCACCGCAGTCCAGTACGATCTTCCGGTGATCATCATCCTGGTCGATAACGGCATGTACGGCACGATCCGGATGCACCAGGAGCGGGAATATCCGGGCCGCGTCTCCGGCACCGCGCTGCGCAACCCCGATTTCGCCGCCTACGCCAAGGCCTTCGGCGGCTACGGCGAGCGGGTCGAGCGCAATGAGGACTTTCCGGCGGCCCTGGCGCGGGCGATCGCGTCGGGCCTGCCGGCGATCCTGCACTGCCCGATCGACCCCGAGGCGATCACCCCGACCACCACCATCCAGGCCCTGCGCAACCGGCCGCGGCCCTAGTCCTCACAACCTCACTTGTCCGGCGGGCACGGCTGTGCTTAGCCAGCTACTAACAAGCGCCCGCCGCCGCGACGGTGCGGGCCGCGTAGCTCCTGGCGCTCCTGTCGTCGGTGTGTCACGCGGGCCCCGCATGAGGGGCCGCACACGAGGAGAGGACACCCGATGGCCCCCACCCTGACCATCCGCATCGCGCTCGCCGGCCTCGGCCTGGCCGCCGCCACCCCGGCGCTCGCCGTGACCGAGCTGCAATGGTGGCACGCGATGACGGGCGCCAACAACGACGCGGTCAACCGGCTCGCCGAGGAGTTCAACGCCTCGCAGAGCGACTACAAGGTGGTACCGACCTACAAGGGCAATTACGGCGAGACGCTGAATGCCGGCATCGCCGCCTTCCGCGCCGGGACCGCGCCGCACATCATGCAGGTGTTCGAGGTCGGCACCGCCACGATGATGTCGGCCAAGGGCGCGGTGAAGCCGGTCTACCAGCTGATGAAGGATGCCGGCGAGCCCTTCGACCCGAACGCCTACCTGCCGGCGATCACCGGCTACTACTCGACGACCAAGGGCGAGATGCTCTCGTTCCCGTTCAACTCGTCGTCGATGGTGATGTGGACCAACCTCGACGCCCTGAAGGCGATCGGCCTCACCGAGCCGCCGAAGACCTGGCCGGACCTGTTCGCGGCAGCCAAGAAGCTGACGCAGAACGGCTTCCCGAATTGCGGCTTCTCGACCACCTGGGTCACCTGGCTCAACATCGAGCAGCTCTCGGCCTGGCACAACCTGCCCGTCGCCACCAAGGCCAACGGCATGGACGGCCTCGACACCACGCTCGAGATCAACGGCCCGCTCCAGGTCAAGCACCTGACTAACCTCGCCGAGGCGCAGAAGGACAAGTCGTTCGACTATTCCGGCCGCTACGACAGCGGCTTCGGCCGCTTCACCGCCGGCGAGTGCCCGATCATGTTCGGCTCGTCGGGCTCCTACGGCAACGTGAAGGGCGCGGCGAAGTTCGCCTGGGCCTCCGCGCCGATGCCCTACTATCCCGACGTGCCGGGCGCGCCGCAGAACAGCATCATCGGCGGCGCCTCGCTGTGGGTGATGGGCGGCAAGAAGCCCGACGAGTACAAGGGCGTGGCGAAGTTCTTCAGCTTCCTGTCCGACACCGACCGGCAGGCCAAGCTGCACCAGACCACCGGCTACATGCCGATCACCAAGGCGGCCTACGAGAAGTCGAAGGCCGACGGCTTCTACGACAAGAACCCGGCGCTCGAAGTGCCGATCAAGGAGCTGACCAACAAGACGCCGACCGAGAATTCCCGGGGTCTGCGCCTCGGCAACCTGCCGCAGATGCGCGACCTCTGGGCCGAGGAGATCGAGGCGACGCTCGCCGGCAAGAAGACGCCCAAGCAGGCCCTCGACGAGGCGGCGACCCGCGGCAACGCGATGCTGCGCCAGTTCGAGAAGCAGGCCGGACGCTGATCGCATCAGCGAACGCCGAAGAGTGAGCGGATCCTGAATCGATGAGTCCCGAGCGCATCACCTTCGGAGGCCGGCTGCTGCCGGCGGCGCTGATCGCGCCGCAGCTCCTGATCGTCGGCCTGTTCTTCTACTGGCCGGCGGTCCAGGCGGTCTGGCAGTCGTTCCAGATGCAGGACGCGTTCGGGCTCTCGACCGAGTTCGTCTGGTTCGAGAACTACCGGGCCCTGTTCACCGACCCGGCCTATTACCAGGCCCTCGTCACGACGCTGGTCTTCGCGGCGGCGGTGGCGGGGCTCTCCCTCGGCTTCGCGCTCCTCCTCGCCGCGATGGCGGACCGGGAGATCCGCGGCGCCGGGATCTACCGCACGCTGCTGATCTGGCCCTACGCGGTCGCGCCGGCGGTGGCGGGCGTGCTGTTCGGCTTCCTGTTCCAGCCCGGTCTCGGGCTGATCGCCCGCGGCCTCAACCAGATCGGCATCCCGTGGAACCCGCTGCTGGACGGGAACCACGCCATGATCCTGGTGGTGATGGCGGCGGCCTGGAAGCAGGTCTCCTACAACTTCCTGTTCTTCCTCGCCGGCCTCCAGGCGATCCCCCGCAGCGTGATCGAGGCGGCGGCGATCGACGGCGCCGGCCCGGCGCGGCGGTTCTGGACCGTCGTCTTCCCGCTGCTCTCGCCGACCACGTTCTTCCTGATGGTCGTCAACGTCGTCTACGCCTTCTGCGAGACGTTCGGCGTCATCGACGTCCTCACCCATGGCGGCCCGGGCCGGGCGACCCAGACCCTGGTCTACAAGGTCTACCAGGACGGCCGCATCGGCGCCGATCTCGGCGGCTCGGCGGCGCAATCCGTGGTGCTGATGGCGATCGTGATCGGGCTGACGGCGATCCAGTTCCGCTACGTCGAGAAGCGGGTCGCGTATTGAGGTGCGCCTCCCTCAGGAGGACAGTGCCCGATCCGGCTCGTCGCCGAAGCCGAGCTCGTCGAAGACCGCTTCGGCGGCGTGCATCAGCGCCTGCACGGAGGCAAGCTCGCGGATGCTCGGGCTCGCGGTCCGCTGCAGGTCGAGGATCCCGGCGGCGAGGCGCAGGACCTCGATCTCGGCACGGGTCGCCTGCGAGAGGTGGGTCAGTCGGACAGGGGAGTTGCTCGCGATCGGCATGGCGGGTGTGCCCGGTGAGAGGATGAAGGCGTCGGGGACCGGCCGGGCGGCCGGAATGGCGGAAGGCGGCGCTCCCGGACGGCGACGTCCGGCTTGCGCTTCGGGTGGAACCCGGCGGGAAGGGACACGGAGCGTCACGACGGTTCCCTGTCCTCCACGAGCCTCTCGGCCGTCGGCGCATAGGTGCGCCCGACATGCCAGAGCGCGAGGCGGATCAGGTCCGTCGCGACCGGATCGCCGGATGCCACCGCCAGCTCGTGCGCCCGGATCAGGTGCGCGGCCAGCCGGTCGGCGATCGTTCGGTCCTCGGTGCGCGGCGGCACTTCGATGCCCTCGTAACCGTCGGTCGGCATCCGTGGTCTCAAGCCGACAGGACGTGGTCGGATGCGGGGTGGTCGTAGCCGGGGGCGGGCCGCTTCGGCCGCACCAGCGACGGCGCCTCGATCCCGTAGACGGCGCGGGTCGCCTGCAAGGCCTCCTCGGTCATCGCGATCGTGAAGGCGCAGATCGACAATCCCTCGTGGGCGAGGGGCAGGCCCAGGGGCCGCGGGCGCCAGCCGAGGGCCGAGACCTTCGGGATCCAGTAGGCTTCGGCGACCACGTTCATGCGCGGAATGCGCTGGTCGAGACAATACTCCACCATGCCGGCCGCGACGATGCCGGCCACCCGCGACAGCCGCTTGTCCTCCCGGAAGCGGGGCGCCACGAAGAAGCGGGTCCATTCCCAGATCTCCGGCGCCCGCTCGAAGCCGCGCTCCCTGGCCAGGTGCGGAAACACCTCGCTCAGGAGCGTCGGCCCGAGCGACGGCAGCAGGCGCGTGCCCCCCGCGACCTCGCCATCCGCCCCGATAGCCAGGAGATAGACGGTGCTGTCGGTGTCGAACTGGTCGATCTCGCGCCCGTCGACATCCCGGAGCGCACGCCACTTCTGCTCATCCATGTAGATCTTCTTGCGCAGAATGTGGTGCTGATCGATGGCATCGGCATAGGCATCGCGATTTGTCCGATCGATGACATGCAGCCGGATCATGCGCGCATCCCTCCCTCGCTCCTGCGGCATTCGCGCAGAGGGAAGGAGCCCCCGGTATCCCGAAATATCGTGAGGGCGGGCCGATTCGCCGGTTTCGTTCTTTGGTCTTGCGGCATTTTCGGCGACGGACCGGGATCCGCGGCGTCAGGCCGTGATGTGAGGGGTTCGGCCCGTTCAGCGTCGGATCGGCCCTCGGGCTCCTCCGATCCGGCGGTCCAGCGGCGAAACCGTTCGGTTGCGCCAGACCGCGACAGGCGAATAACGCCAAGCGAATGCCAGCTCTTGCAATGATTATTTACAATCCAGGCTCAGCCTGAGCGGGCAAAGCGTTGTATTGCCGATGCAATACTTTCCTATACCGCCGCGCCTTCGAACGGACCCGTTCGAAGGCGCTGGCTAAGCCCGAACGGGCGTCGGCGCTGATGCGCCGGACGCCTTGGCATCGACGTGTCGATGCCAAGGCGCGAGGGTATCAGAGCGTGATCTCGCGCCGCCGCAGGGCCTCGACCACCGTGTGGGTGGTGTTGCGGGTGCCGATCTTCAGGCGGGCGTTCTTGAGGTGCGTGTTGACCGTCTGGCAGGAGATGCCGAGGATGGCGGCGATCTCGTCGGAGGTGTGGCCGAGCGCCGCCCAGGACAGCACGTCGCGCTCGCGGGTGCTGAGCAGCCGGCCGGTCGGCTTGCGCCGCCGGGCCGTGGTGCGTTCCGCCGCGCCCCAGGCGTAGAGCCCGAGCATGTGGACGCCGCGGCGGACCCGCGGGGGCATCTCGACCTGCTGCCCCGCGAGGGACACCACTGCCTGGAAACCCATCGCATCGTGGATCGGGACGCAGAAGCCGACCGCCATGCCGTGATCGGCCGCCTCGTCCATCACCCGGCGGGCGCGCGGCAGGATCTCCGGCTCGTAATGCACCTCCGTCCAGGCGAACGGCTCGATGGTCCGATAACAGTGTCGCACCACCGGATCATAACGGTAATGGCCGACCCGGTCGTAATGCGACAGCCAACCCTTCGGCCAGCTGCTGAGCAGGACGTTCGGTGCCAGTCGCTCGCTCGGCTGCGGCAAGCGCGTGATCGTGAAAAACGTGAAGCCGCAATCCTTGACGAGATCGAGCACGCGCTGCTGGACGTCGAGCGGATCCGACATGTCGTCGAAACCGTCGATCAGGTTGAATGCCTGTTGGATGAACGCTTCGCCGGCGCTCGACATGACACACCCCTGATCCCCATCACCCTCGCGGCGGAGCGAACCCATCCGTGCCGCGACACCCACCTGCACGAACCACTATTAGAATCCCTCCAGCAAAGATCAATGCGGCCGGCGGTGTTCCTCCCGGCGTTGCCTCGGGGGCCGTAAGGCACTATCGGGATCGTCGAGAAGCCCTCCGATGCCGAAGGTCTGGCCGATGAAAGCGCGCGTCACCGTCACCCTGAAGACCGGCGTCCTCGACCCTCAGGGGAAGGCGATCGAAGGGGCGCTGCGTTCGCTCGGGATCACCGGCATCGCCGGCGTGCGCCAGGGCAAGTTCTTCGAGGTCGAGGTCGAGGCCGCCGACGAGGCCGCCGCCGAGGCCACCGTGAAGGCGGCCTGCGACCGGCTGCTCGCCAACACCGTGGTCGAGAACTACCGCGTCGAGATCGCCCGATGAAGGCCGCGATCGTCGTCTTCCCGGGCTCGAACCGCGACGCCGACGTCGCCCGGGCCCTGCGCCTCGCCGGAGCCGAGGTGGCCACGGTCTGGCACACCGAGACCGCGCTTCCCGCCGGCACCGACCTCGCGGTCCTGCCCGGCGGCTTCTCCTACGGCGATTACCTGCGCTGCGGCGCCATCGCGGGCCGGGCCCATGCCATGGACGCGGTGCGGGCCCACGCCTCCCGCGGCGGCCTGGTGCTCGGCATCTGCAACGGCTTCCAGATCCTGTGCGAATCCGGCCTGCTGCCGGGCGTGCTAATGCGCAACGTCAATCGCCGCTTCATCTGCCACCGGCAGACCCTGCGGGTCGAGCGCACCGACACCGCCTTCACGCGGGCCTATGACCGGCACCAGGTGATCGACGTGTGCGTCGCGCACGGCGAAGGCAACTACTTCGCCGATCCCGAGACCCTCGCGCGGATCGAGGGCGAGGGCCGGGTGGCGTTCCGCTATTGCGACGAGGCCGGCCAGCTCACGGTCGAGGCCAACCGCAACGGCTCGCTCAACTCCATCGCCGGCATCTATTCCGAGACCCGCAACGTGCTCGGGCTCATGCCGCACCCGGAGAACTTCGTCGAAGGCCTGGTCGGCGGCACCGACGGGCGCGGGCTGTTCGAGAGCCTCGCCCAAGCTGCCTGAGCGGGGTCACCCGGAACGGATCGATGAGAGGCGGGCCGCAAGGCCCGCCTTTGTCGTTCAATGCCCCTCGAACTCGACCAGGGTGCGCACCGGCAGGTCGAGGGCGCGCAGGCGGTCGGCGCCGCCGAGCTCCGGCAGGTCGATGACGAAGCAGGCCGCCACCACCTCGGCGCCGATCCGGCGCAACAGCTCGACTGCCGCCGTGGCGGTGCCCCCGGTGGCGATCAGGTCGTCGACCAGGATCACCCGGTCGCCGGGCTTCACCGCGTCGGAATGGATCTCCATCTCGTCGGTGCCGTATTCGAGCGCATAGGCGATCGAGACCGTGGTGTGGGGCAGCTTGCCCTTCTTGCGGATCGGCACGAAGCCCGAAGAGAGCTGGTGGGCGATCGCGCCGCCGAGGATGAAGCCCCGCGCCTCGATGCCGGCGACCTGGTCGATCCGGCCGCCCGCGAAGGGATGCACCAGCTCGTCCACCGCGCGCCGGAAGGTGCGGGCGTCGCCGAGCAGGGTGGTGATGTCGCGAAAGACGATGCCGGGCTTCGGGTAGTCCGGGATCGAGCGGATCGCGTCCTTGAGGGCGGACAGGGTGCGCGGGTCCATGCGGGGCCTTCGGGTCATACGTGTTGGCGGCCTTAGACCAGATCGGGCCCGGCCTGGCCAGGGGGCGCGGCCCTGCCGCCCTGCGGACGGGATGCTGCCGGCACGGGGACCTGCCGCAGAGGGATGCGGCCTTGCATCTTCCTTCATACTTGCGTGATCTGATTCACGACGTGGAAGCTCCCACCGCAGATCACGTGCCGCAGCCGGGCGGGCTGCGCGGGATTGTCCACGATCTGGAAGAACCGATCGCATGCGCAAATCGCTGCAGACTCTCTCGATCCGCGGCAGGGTCGTGGCCGGCTTCGGGCTGATCCTGGTCCTGCTCCTGATGGTCGCCGGCCTGTCGCTCGCGGCGATTGCCGGCCTCGAGGCGTCGCTCGACCTCCACGAGATCCGCACCCGCGAGGTCGACGCCACTCACGCCATCGACCGCGGGCTGGCCGAGCTGCGCCGGCTGGCCGGCCGCGCCCTGGCGAGCGGAACCGACGCGGACCGGGCGGCCGCCGACGAGGCCGCGGATGCGGTGCGGGCTGCCATCGATACCGGAGTGTCGGTCACGGCGGGCCAGGATCTCGCCGGCCGCATGGAGGAGATCGCCAGCCTGTTCGCCGCCTATCGCAGCGCCTGGGCGGCAGGCGCCGAGTTGCGGGGGCAGCAGCGCGACCTCGCCGAGACGACCGTCACGCCGCTGAGCGAGAAGCTGCGGACCGACGCCCAGTTCGTCATCGCCCGGATCAACGCCCTCGGGGAGAGCGGGCCGACGCAGATCGCCGTGAAGGCCAGCGAGCAGCTCGGCACCGCCCGCATGGCGCTCCAGCGCCTCGTCGCGGGCGGTCGCCCGGACGATCTCGCGGCGAGCGATGCGGGCTTCGCCAGCTTCGCGCAGCGGCTCGCACTGATCGCGCGGGGCCTCGACGGGAGCCAGGAGGCATCGCAGATCGGCAAGGTGCTGCGCAGCGTCGAAGCCTTGCAGGGCGCCTACCGGACCTTCGCGGCGATGTCGGCCGAACTGGACACGACCGCGGCCGGGGAGATGGCCGCGTCGGAGCAGCGGATCGCCGCGGCCGTCGCGGCGATCCGGGACGCCGCCGCCGCCTCGCGCCACGCCAGCCGCCAAGCCGCCGAGGCTGAGGCCGCGACGACGCAGCGCCTCCAGCTCGCGGCCACCGCCGGCGCCGGCGTGCTCGCCATTCTCCTCGCGCTGCTGGTCGGCCGCTCCATCGCCCGTCCGGTCACCGCGATCGCCGCCGCGATGCGGCGGATGTCCGAGGGCGACCTCGCCACGGCGGTTCCGGGCGTGGGACGGGGCGACGAGATCGGCGCCATGGCCCGTCTCCTGGTCGAGTTCGGCGCCCGGCTCGCCGAGGCCGAGGCGGCCCGGGCGGTCAGGGCTGCGGAAGCTTCGCGCAGCGCGCAGGCCCATCGCGCGGCGCTCGCCCGGGTCGCCGACGGGTTCGAGGCCAGCATCGGTGCCATCGCGGGGGCGGTGGCGGCGGCGGCCGGGCGGCTCCAGGACACGGCCGAGTCGATGTCGGACGCCTCCGCCGACATGTCTCGCCAGGCGGCGGTCGCCGCGACGGCCTCCGGCGACGCCTCGGCGAGCGTCGCCTCGGTCGCTGGCGCGGCGGAGGCGCTGACCGCCTCGATCCGGGCCATCAGCCACCAGGTCGCAGACTCGGTGGAAGCCGCACGCCGGGCCGCGGCCGATGCCGACGCCACCGCGGCGGATGTGCGGGCGCTATCGGAGGCGGCCCGGACCGTCGGCACCGTGGTCGAGCTGATCGGCGACGTCGCGTCGCAGACGAACCTTCTCGCGCTCAACGCGACGATCGAGGCGGCGCGGGCCGGCGCGGCGGGCCGGGGTTTCGCCGTGGTGGCCGCGGAGGTGAAGGCGCTCGCCGGGCAGGCGGCCGGAGCGGCCGGCGAGATCACCGCGCGCGTCGGTGCGATCCAGGCCTCGACCGAGACCTCGAGCGCCGCGATGACCCGCATCACCCGGGCGGTGACCGAGATCTGCACCGTGTCGGACGCGGTCGCCCGCGCCGTCGGCGACCAGGACGTCACCGTGCGGGAGATCGCCGCCGGCGCCCAGCGCGCCGCCGACGGCACCGGCGCCGTCAGCGGCAGCGCCGGTGCGGTCAGCCGCTCGGCCGAGCAGGCGGCACGCGCCGCCGCGGAGGTTCTGGACGCCTCGCGCGCCCTGTCGTCCCAGTCGCGGCGGCTCCAGGAGGAGCTGGCGGGCTTCCTCGCCAGCGTGCGGGCGGCCTGAGGGTTCTTTGCCCTTCCGGCGTCAGCCGCCGATCTTGCGAAGGATGGCGACCAGCTCGCGCTGCAGCACCTCGTTGCCGCAGGCGACCGAGCCGGCGCTCATCGGATCGGCGCCGCCATCGGCGCTGGTGGCGAAGCCCCCGGCCTCGCGCACCAGGAGCAGGCCCGCGGCCATGTCCCAGGTCTTGATGTCGCGCTCCCAGTAGACATCCGCTCGGCCGCAGGCCACCGCCGCGAGGTCGAGGGCGGCCGAGCCGGTCTGGCGCACGCCGCCGGTCACCGCCATCACGGCGGCCAGTTCCTTGAGCAGGCGCGGATGGCTGCCGCGGCCGAGATAGGGCGAGCCGTAGAGCGCCAGGCTGTCGGCGAGGTCCTGCCGGCCGGCGACCCGCAGGCGCTTGTTGTTGAGGAAGGCGCCCTTGCCGCGCTCGGCGATGTAGAGCTCGTCCTTGATCGGCTCGTAGATCACCGCCGCGACGATCGTGCCCTCGCGCTCGAGGCCGACCGAGATGCAGAAATGCGGCACGCCGTGCAGGAAGTTGGTGGTGCCGTCGAGGGGGTCGACGTGCCAGGTATGGGTCTTGTCCTGGCCCTCGATGATTCCGCTCTCCTCCATGATGAGGCCGTAGCCTGGCCGTGCCTTCATCAAGGCCTCGCGCAGGGTCGCCTCGGCCTTGCGGTCGGCCGCGGTGACGAAGTCGCCCGGTCCCTTCCGCGAGACCTGCAGGTTCTCGATCTCGCCGAAATCGCGCTTGAGCCCGCGCGCCGCCTTGCGCACGGCGTCGACCATCACGGTCATCAGGGGGGAGACGATCATCGGGCAGCGGCTCCCGGAATGCGGGTCGGGGTCATGGGACGATCCTTCGAGGGCGGGCGCTCGGGCCCGCATGAGATGAACACGAGGAAAGGCGCGCACCCGCATCCGGGCGGGGCGCCTCGCTGGTGATTGGCTCTAGAGCATCGACCCGAGACGAGGAAACCACTTTTCGGATGACGCAGCCTTGCACCGATCGGCGACGGTCCGATCCTGCCAGGTGTCTAGGGCGATCCAGAGTGCCCGCTCACGGCCCCGCCCGGTCCGCCGCCAGCCGCTCCGCCCGCGCCTTCTCCTCCGGGGTGAGGCCGGACACCGCCTGGGTCAGCCAGGTATCGGACAGGCCTTGCGCCCGGGCGGCCATGTCCCAGGCGGCGGCCTCGACGAGGTTCTTCGCGACGCCGCGGCCGCTGGCATAGAGGCGGGCGACGCGGTTCTGCGCGACGGCGTTGCCCCGGAAGGCGGCGTGCCGGAAGTAGCGGGCGGCGCGGACCTCGTCCTTCGGCACGCCCTCGCCGTTGAACAGCAGGATCGAGAACTCGACCTCCCCGGCGAGGTCGCCGTTATCGGCGGCGCGGCGGAACCAGCCGGCCGCCTTGGTCGTGTCCTTCGCCACTCCGCGGCCCTGGAGATAGAGCACGCCGAGCGCGTGCTGGGCCGGGGCCAGTTCCTGGTGGGCCGCTTGGCGCAGGAGCTCGATCGCCCGGGTCAGGTCGGCCGGCGCGCCGGTGCCGAGCAGGATCAGGGCCAGGTTGTAGCTCGCGGTGGCGTCGGAGCGCGCGGCGGCCTTCTCCAGGAGGGCGCGGCCGGCCCCTAAGTCCTTCGGCACGCCGCGGCCCTCGATCTGCATCATGCCGAGGGTGGCGGCGGCGTGGGGATCGCCGAGATTGGCGGCCAGGCGGTACCACTCGGCGGCCCGCGCCGGATCCTGGCGCACGCCGAGGCCCTGGCTGTACAGCTCCGCCAGCAGGGTCATGGCGGGAAAGTCGGTCTTGTTCTTCTCCAGCCGCTTCGTCGCCTCCCGGAACGCCGTGACGTAGAAGCCGCGCTGATAGGCGCCGTAGGCGAGGTCGGCATTCGGGTCGTTCGACGGCGCGGGCGGGAGGGTGGCCGCGCCCGGCAGGGTCGTCGACTTGGACGCCCCGAAGGTGTTGGTCGCGCCGAAGCCGGGCGAGGCGGCTCCTGGTGAGGGAGCGCTCGGCGAGGCAGCTCCCGGGGTCGCGGCTTCGGCCGGGACCGATCGGGCCCCGGCCGCGACGCTCACGATCCCGAGCAGCGCCAGCGTCGCGAGGCGAGGCGAGGCCACGATGCGAGGACGCCGCATCCTCACCCCTCCCCGCCCGCGGGGCGGTTCCGGATCTGCGCCTGCGCCGCGGCGACCGCGGCCTCGCCCCCCTCCCCGGCCCAGAGCGCGGGATCGAGGCCGATGAACTCGGCCCCGGTCGCCACGAGGTCGGGCACGGCCTCGAGGTCGCGGGCGAGCGCGATGCAGGGCGTCTCGAAGATCTCGACCCACCAGGTCAGCCGCGCCACGAGTGTGTCGAGGGGAAGATCGGGATCGTCGCCGAACAGCAGGTAGTCGGCGCCGGACTCGCCGGCCTGCATCGCGGCGTGCTTGCTGCGGATGCCGCCGACACCCAGGATGCGGCCGTCGCGCAGGCGCTCGCGCAGGGCGTGCAGCGGTCCCACGGCCTCCTCCTCGTCTGTGTCCTCGCCCTCGTCGGACGAAGCCTCCGCCTGGTCCGCCTCGGCGTCGCCCGCCTGGACATGGACGCCGTCGGCACCGCTGCGGGAGGCCACGGTAGCGAGGTCGATGCCCCCGCCGCCGGCGAGCACCAGGGCGGCGCCGGCCTCCTGCACCGTCGGGGCGACCGCCTTGACGGCATTGACCAGGGCGCGCTCCTCGCCCGGCGGCAGGCGTAGGATCACCGCGGCGACGTCGCCGGCCGCGACCGCGCGCGCGAGGCGGGGGCCGAGCTCCGGGCCGGCCTCGGCGGCGGTGAGGAGGATCAGGCGGGTCTGGGGATCGGCCATCGGGGTCTTCGAGCCTTCGGGGCGAACAGGCCAGGGGTGACAAGGCCAGGGGTGACAAGGCCAAGGATGACAAGGCCAAGAGTGCACGAGGCCAAGAGCGAGAAACGCACGAGGCGGACGGCCCGTCGGCCGCCCGCCCTGGTGCATCGCGAGTGGGGCAGCGATGCGGCGCGCGAGCGGCCGCATCGCTGGTGCGGGGAGGTTACTCCGCGGCGGCCTTCGAGGGGGCGAAGGACGGGTCGAGCTTGCCGGCGGCGTAGCGCTTGGCCATCTCGGACAGCGCGACCGGCCGGATCTTGCCGGCATGGCCCGCCGTGCCGAACTCCTCGAAGCGCTGCTTGCACAGCTTGGTCATCGCATCCATCGCCGGCTTCAGGTACTTGCGCGGGTCGAATTCGGCCTTGTTCTCCATCAGCACCTTGCGGATCTGGCCGGTCATCGCCATCCGGTTGTCGGTGTCGATGTTGATCTTGCGCACGCCGTGCTTGATGCCGCGCTGGATCTCCTCGACCGGCACGCCCCAGGTCGGCTTCATCTCGCCGCCATACTGGTTGATGATGTCCTGCAGGTCCTGCGGGACCGACGAGGAACCGTGCATCACCAGGTGGGTGTTGGGCAGGCGGCGGTGAATCTCCTCGATCACGTTCATCGCCAGCACCGCGCCGTCGGGCTTGCGGGTGAACTTGTAGGCGCCGTGCGAGGTGCCCATCGCGACCGCGAGCGCGTCGACCTTGGTGGCCGCCACGAATTTTTCCGCCTCGGCCGGGTCGGTCAGGAGCTGGTCGTGCGACAGGGTGCCTTCGGCGCCGTGGCCGTCCTCCGCCTCGCCCTGGCCGCTCTCGAGCGAGCCGAGCACCCCGAGCTCGCCCTCGACCGAGCAGCCGGCCCAGTGCGCCATCTCGGTCACCTTGCGGGTGATCTCGACGTTGTAGTTGTAGTCCGCCGGGGTCTTGCCGTCGCTCTTGAGCGATCCGTCCATCATCACCGAGGTGAAGCCGTACTGGATCGCCGTGGCGCAGGTCGCCTCGTTGTTCCCGTGATCCAGGTGCATGCAGACCGGGATGTGCGGATAGATCTCGACGAGGCCGTCGATCAGCTTGGCCAGAACCACGTCGTTGGCATAGGCGCGGGCGCCGCGGCTCGCCTGCAGGATCACCGGCGAGTCGGTGGCGTCGGCCGCCGCCATGATGGCGAGGCCCTGCTCCATGTTGTTGATGTTGAAGGCCGGCACCCCGTAGCCGTGCTCGGCGGCGTGGTCGAGAAGCTGCCTGAGCGTGATGCGCGCCATGTCCGTATCCTCCGAGATCGTCAGTGTTGCCGCATTATAGCGGACGGGCCGGCGGGCGTCCTAATCCCGCCGACCTGAACCGCACCCTCACGCTTGTCGGCGCAGCGCGTCGACGCCCGGCAGCGGCTTGCCCTCGAGCCATTCGAGGAAGGCACCGCCGGCGGTCGAGATATAGGTGAAGTCCTCCGACACGCCGGCATGGTTGAGCGCCGCCACCGTGTCGCCGCCGCCCGCCACCGAGACGAGCTTGCCGGCCTTGGTCCGTGCCGCCGCATGGCGGGCCGCCGCCACCGTGCCCTGGTCGAAGGGAGCGATCTCGAAGGCGCCGACCGGGCCGTTCCACACCAGGGTCTTGGCGTCGTCGATCGCGGCCGAGATCCGGTCCACCGACAGGCTGCCGATGTCGAGGATCATGCCGTTCTCCGGGATCGCGTCGACCCCGTAGGTGTGGTGGGGAGCGCCGGCCTTGAACTCCTCGGCCACCACGCCGTCGACCGGCAGGATGATGGCACAGTTGTTCTCCCGCGCCGCCTCGATGATCGCCTGGGCGGTGCCGGCGAGGTCGCGCTCGCAGAGCGACTTGCCGACGCCGAGGCCGGCGGCGTGCAGGAAGGTGTTGGCCATGCCGCCGCCGATCACCAGGGCGTCGACCTTGGCGACGAGGTTCTTCAGGAGGTCGATCTTGGTCGAGACCTTGGAGCCGCCGACGATCGCCACCACCGGCCGGGCCGGGGCCTCGAGGCCCTTGGTGAGCGCGTCGAGCTCGGCCTGCATCAGGCGGCCCGCATAGGCCGGCAGCACGTGGGCGAGCCCTTCCGTCGAGGCGTGGGCCCGGTGGGCGGCGGAGAAGGCCTCGTTGACGTAGACGTCGCCGTTGGCGGCGAGCGCCTTGACGAAGGCGGGGTCGTTCTTCTCCTCGCCGGCGTGGAAGCGGGTGTTTTCCAGCATCAGGACGTCGCCGTCCTTGAGCGCAGCCACGGCCGCGGCGGCCGTCTCGCCGACGCAATCCTCCGCGAAGGCGACCGGGCGGCCGAGCTCGCGGGCGGTGGCCTCGGCGATCGGGCGCAGGGACTCGGCCGGGACCGGCTTGCCCTTCGGGCGGCCGAAATGGGCGAGCAGGACCACCTTGGCGCCGGCCTCGACGAGCTCGCGGAGGGTCGGCAGCACGCGCCGGATGCGGGTGGCGTCGGTGACGCGGCCCTGGTCCATCGGCACGTTGAAATCGACGCGCACGAGGACGCGCTTGCCCTTCAGGTCGCCGGCATCGTCGAGGGTACGGAAACGGGTCATCGGCGGGGGCACCTTATCGGGAGTGGGGGACGGGCGCGTGGGGTGCGCGGGACCTCAGCGCAGCGGGATCAGGCCCTGCAGGTTGAGGCGCTGGGCGACCAGGGTCAGCGCCACCGTCAGGACGGCGGTGATGATCGCGGTCAGAACGAGGGCGCCGAGGCCGGGCAGGCGGCGGGTGCGCTCGGTGAGCGCCCGGACCTCGTTGCGCAGGGCCGCGAGGTCGGCCTGGCGCGCGGCCTCGTTCATGCGGGCGCCGGCCGCATCGACCCGGTCCTCGACACGGGTGAGCAGCGCCTCGGAGCGGGCGTACTTGTCCTCGATCCGCGAGGCCTTGTCCTCGATGCGGGCGAGCTGGTCGGCGACCTGGCTCGGCAGCGCGACGGCGATCCGGGCGGGCGTGCCGGACGGCGGAGCTACGGCGTTCGGGGGGATTGGCCCGGGAGGGACATGTCCAGGCGCGACGTGAGCGGGGGACGCTTGCGCGGGGGACATTTGCGCAGGGGCCACTTGCACCGGGGCGGCAGGGGTCGTGCCCTGCGGCGCCGAGGTCGGCACCTGGCCCTGGAGCAGGGCCTTGTCGGCGGCGTTCGCGGGACGGGTGGAGGGCGCGGCGTCGGTCATCGGCAGATCCTCGGGCGGGTCCTCAAAAGGGAGGCGGCCCCGTCGCGAGGCCGCCCGGGACGGGCCGGCTCGGGGGAGCCGGCCCGTCGCATCGGCCTGATCAGATCAGCTTCGCCATCGCGATGGCGGTGTCGGCCATGCGGTTCGAGAAGCCCCACTCGTTGTCGTACCAGGACAGCACCCGGACGAAGTTGCCGTCCATGACCTTGGTCTGGTCGATGTGGAAGGTCGAGGAGTGGGGGTCGTGGTTGAAGTCGATCGAGACGTTCGGGGCCTCGGTGTAGCCGAGCACGCCCTTGAGCGGGCCGTTGGCCGCGGCCTTGATCGCCTCGTTGATCTCGGCGACCGAGGTGTTGCGCTTGGCCACGAACTTGAAGTCGACGACCGAGACGTTCGGGGTCGGCACACGGATCGAGGTGCCGTCGAGCTTGCCGTTCAGCTCCGGCAGCACCAGGCCGACGGCCTTGGCGGCGCCGGTCGTGGTCGGGATCATCGACAGGGCCGCGGCGCGGGCCCGGTAGAGGTCCTTGTGCATCTGGTCCAGCGAGGGCTGGTCGTTGGTGTAGGAGTGGATCGTGGTCATGAAGCCGCGCTCGATGCCGACGGCATCGTTGAGCACCTTCGCGACCGGGGCGAGGCAGTTGGTGGTGCACGAGGCGTTGGAGACCACGAGGTGGTCGGCCGTCAGCTTGTCGTGGTTCACGCCGTAGACGACCGTGAGGTCGGCGCCGTCGGCCGGGGCCGACACGATCACGCGCTTGGCGCCGGCCTCGAGGTGCAGCTTCGCCTTGTCCTTCGAGGTGAAGATGCCGGTGCACTCCATCGCGATGTCGACGCCGAGCTCGCGGTGAGGCAGCTCGGCCGGGTTCTTGATCGCGGTGACGCGGATGCGCTGGCCGTCGACCACGATGTGGTCGCCCTCGACCGAGACGGTGCCCGGGAACTTGCCGTGGACCGAGTCGAAGCGCAGCAGGTGGGCGTTGGTCTCGACGGGGCCGAGATCGTTGATGGCCACGACCTCGATGTCGGTGCGGCCGGCCTCCTTGATGGCGCGCAGGACGTTGCGGCCGATGCGTCCGAAGCCGTTGATGGCAACCTTGACCGTCATGGGTTCTCTCCCTGGGGATGGGCGTGGCGGAGGGGGTGGGGGCCGGAACGCCCCGCAGCGGACGGGGCCGCGCGGCGCGACCCGGCAGAGATCGGGCAGACGGAGATCGGGCCTGCGCGGCGTGTGTCGACGCTGGGGAGGACGGACCGGCGACGGCCGGCGGGGCCCGCTGCGCGCCGCGTGGTCCCGGACACGCCGGCCGTCCCGGCGGGGACGGCACTGGCGGGGAGCACGGGAAGCGTCACGGCAGCTCGTATTCTGTCAATCCGCCGGCGACAGCCGCCCGGCGGGGGCGCCGGCTTCCTATCATGGCACTGGGAGGTGTCAAACCCGGGCGGCGCCTTGGGGAAAACCGGCGATCGGGAGCGGATCCGAGCGCTCCGCCCTGCGGCGCACGGCCCGGATGGGAACATCGCTTCGTCGATATCCGGTTGGCCGTGGCTTAACCATGCCGTGCAACGGGTGAGAGACTGCCGGATCTGTAACCAAAATTACGCAGGTCCGCGCGTAGGTCGATGCTGGCAGGTGACGGCAGCGATGCAGATCGATCTCCCCACACTCTATTACCTGACCGTCGGGACGTTGCTGGTCGCCGCAGCGATGACGCTGTGGGAGCGGCAGGCCCATCCGCGGCATGCGCGGACGCTCGGCTTCTGGGCCGCCTCCTATGGGGTGACCGCCGCGGCCTGCCTCGTCGCGATGAATCGCGGCCACTTTCCCGCGGCGAGCGGCCTGGCGCTGGCCAGCCTCCTGTTCGTACTGGGCTATGGGCTGCTCCTGCACGGCGTGACCCGCCTGGACGGACAGGGCAGCCTCCTCCTGACCGGTGCCGGGCTCGCGGCGGTGGCGGCGCTCTGGATCGTCGGCGGGACGGGCGCCATGGGCGTGCTGTGGCATCATGTCGGCAGCGTGCCGGTCGCGCTGGCCTGCGGCCTGACCGGGCGGGCGCTGCTGCGCAACCGGACGCTGCGGGGCCTGCGCTCCCGCGCGATGGTGATCGCGGTCGCGATCGGCCACGGCCTGTTCTATCTCGCTCGCGCCGTCCTGGCCCCGCTCGCGACCGCCGCCTGGGGCGAGGAGGTGCTGACGGCCGTCGCCAAGCTGACGATGTACGAAGGCGTGCTCTTTTCCGTGGCGATGCCGATGGGGCTGCTGGCCCTGGTGCGCGAGGAAGCCCAGGGCCGGCTCCTGATCGCGGCCCGGACGGACTACCTCACCGGCCTCCTGAACCGGCACGGCTTCTTCGACGAGGGGACGCGGATCCTGGCCGCGCGCCGGCCGGACCAGCCGGTCTCGCTCCTCGCCTTCGACCTCGACCACTTCAAGGCGATCAACGACCGTCACGGCCACGCCGCCGGCGACGCGGTCCTGCGGCTCTTCGCCGACACGGCGCGCCGCGCGGCCGGGCCGGACGCGCTCATCGCCCGACTGGGCGGCGAGGAATTCGCCGCCCTGCTGCCGGGGTTCGACCTCGCCGCGGCGCAGCAGGTCGGCGAGGCCGTCGCGCACCGCTTCGCGGAGGCGGCCCTCGACCACGACGGTCCCGGCATCCCGGCGACCGTCAGCATCGGTCTCGCGGCGGCGCAGTCCGACTGCACCGACCTGCCGGCCCTTCTCTCGGCCGCCGACCGCGCCCTCTACCGGGCCAAGGCCGCGGGCCGGAACCGGCTGGAAGTCGCGGCGGCGGCCTGATTGTCCCCACCGTCCCCAGGGCGGCACCGTCGAGGCGCCGCACATGGCGGCACGGCGATTGCGACGCGGGCCCCGGGCCTTTAGGGTTTCGGCCGAGTATCCCGGCCGGGGATCCACGGTCCCCGCCGGCATTCGTGGCGGCGTTTTTCGGAGGTGAGCATGACCGCAGCGGTGGAGGAAGCGCTGCGCCGCCTCGAAGCCTCGGTGGCCCTGCTCGAATCCGCGGTGGCGCGCCGGCTCGACGCGGAGCGTAGCCACAGTGATCTCGAGACCGAGCTTGAGATCATGCGCGACGACCGGGCCCGGCTGGCGTCGGAGCTGGACGGCGCGACGGCGCGCCTCGCCGAGATGCAATCGGTGACCGAGGACGTCGACCACCGCCTCGGCCGCGCCATCGGCACCGTCGAGGGCGTCTTGGGCCGCGCCGGCGAGCGGGGCGAGGGCTGACGGCCCTGAACTCGCGTTTCATGCGTTCGATGAAGGCATTCGTGCCTAAGGTGACCCCATGCCTCAAGTGACCGTCACCATCGCCGGCAAGACCTACCGCATGGCCTGCGGCGAGGGCGAGGAGCGCCACCTCGAGGGGCTGGCCGCGAGCTTCGACGCCCGCATCGGCGACATGCGCAAGGCCTTCGGCGAGATCGGCGACATGCGCCTGCACGTCATGGCGGCGCTGACCCTGGCGGACGAGCTCGCCGAGACCAAGCGCCGGATGGAGGCGATGGAGCGCGAGACGGCGGCGTTGCGAGAATCCACCGATGCCGGCAGCGCCGAGCGCGAGGCTTCCGAGGTGCGCCTCGCCGAGACCGTGCAGCGCACCGCGGAGCGGATCGAGCGGCTGGCCAAGCGGCTGGGCCCGGTGCCGGGAGGAGCGCAGGGGGGCTGAAGGCTGGCTCTCTTCGAGAGTCGACTGACAGACTTTCCAACCTCCGCGTCATTGCGGAGCCGCAAAAGCGGAGCCCGGCATCGAGACCCTGAAGACGTTCGGAAGAGGGTGGAACGCTTTCCGCGTCGTTCTGCGCCACCTGCGCATCTGGATCCCGGGCTCTCGCCTTCGGTGAGCACCGGGATGACCTTATGCGGCGGAACCGTGATTGCCAGGGTTCCGCCGATCATTCAGGCCGTCACACCCGCCCCGGATAATTCGGGCTCTCGCGGGTGATCGTTACGTCGTGGACGTGGCTCTCGCGCAGGCCCGCATTGGTGATGCGGATGAACTGCGCCTTCTCCTGCATCTCCGGGATCGACGGGGCGCCGACATAGCCCATGGCGGCGCGCAGGCCCCCGGCGAGCTGGTGCAGCACGGCCGCCACCGGGCCCTTGTAGGGGACCTGGCCCTCGATGCCCTCCGGCACGAGCTTGTGGGTGTCGCTGACCTCGGCCTGGAAGTAGCGGTCGGCCGAGCCGCGCGCCATGGCGCCGACCGAGCCCATGCCGCGATAGCTCTTGTACGAGCGGCCCTGGTACAGGAAGACCTCGCCCGGGGCCTCGTCGGTGCCGGCCAAGAGCGAGCCCAGCATCGCCACCGAGGCGCCGGCGGCGATCGCCTTGGCGAGGTCGCCCGAATACTTGATGCCGCCATCGGCGATGACCGGCACGTCGGCCTCGTTGCCGGCCTCGACCGCCTCCATGATGGCGGTGAGCTGGGGCACGCCGACGCCGGCGACGATGCGGGTGGTGCAGATCGAGCCCGGGCCGATGCCGACCTTGATGGCGTCGGCGCCGGCATCGATCAGCGCCTGGGCGCCCTCGCGCGTCGCGACGTTGCCGGCGATGACCTGCACGGCGTTCGACAGGGTCTTCACCCGGCGCACGCTCTCCAGCACCTTGGCGGAATGGCCGTGGGCGGTGTCGACCACGATCACGTCGCAGCCGGCATCGATCAGCCGCTCGGCCCGCTCGAAACCGCCGTCGCCGGTCGTGGTGGCGGCAGCGACCCGCAGGCGGCCCTGCTCGTCCTTGATGGCGTTCGGGTAGGCGACCTGCTTCTCGATGTCCTTGACGGTGATCAGGCCGATGCAGCGGTAGTGGTCGTCGACGACGAGCAGCTTCTCGATGCGGAACTGGTGCAGCAGGCGCTTGGCCTCGTCCTGGGTCACGCCCTCACGCACGGTGATCAGCCGGTCGCGGGTCATCAGCTCGGAGATCGGCTGGCTCTGGTCGGTGGCGAAGCGGGTGTCGCGGTTGGTCAGGATGCCGACGAGCTTGCCGCGCGAGCCGTTGGGGCCGCGCTCGACCACCGGAATCCCTGAGATGCCGTGGTGGCGCATCAGCCCGTAGGCGTCGGCCAGGGTCTCGTCCGGATGGATGGTGATCGGGTTGAGCACCATGCCGGACTCGTACTTCTTGACGAGCCGCACCTGCTCGGCCTGCTCCGGCGGCTCGAGATTGCGGTGGATCACCCCGAGGCCGCCGTTCTGCGCCATCGCGATGGCCATCCGGGCCTCGGTCACCGTGTCCATCGCCGAGGCGATGATCGGCATGTTGAGCTTGATCGTGCGGGTAAGGCGGGTGCCGAGATTCACCTCCGCCGGCATCACCGAGGATGCGGCGGGGCGGAGCAGGACGTCGTCGAAGGTCAGGCCCTCGATGATCGAATCCGTGCTGATGCGGGCCATGAACCAACTCCTGGTGCGTGCGGCTCCTTTAAGGAAGCCGCCAAATCGGGGTCGCGCCGGGCGATTCGCCTGGCAAACGCCTGTTATTGAGTTGGCACCGGCCGATAGCACGCGTCTGTGACGGGCGCAAAGCGCTATCGCCGCAGCGCAGCGATGCGTCCCAAGCCTCTTGCATCGAGCCTCTTGCATCGAGCCTCTTGCATCGCGCCCCTTGCATCGCGCCTCTCGCCTCTTGCAACGGCTCTCGCCCTCGGGGCGGACGGCCTATGCCGGGGTGAGGATGAATTCGGACCAGTCCGGTCGGCGCAACGCGCGCCGGTAGGCGACGACCGTGCCGGGCCAGAGCGCGATGTTGCGCCCGGTCGCGTCCTGGTACCAGCTGGCGCAGCCCCCCTGCTGCCAGATGCTGCCGGACAGCCGCTGCTCCAGCTCGGCGAGGTAGCGCGCCTGCGCCTCGGGCGTCGGCTCGATGGCGGCAAGGTTGCGCTCCCGCATCTCGGCCAGGCAGGCGAGCACGTACTCGACCTGCGCCTCGATCATCAGCACCACGGAATTGTGGCCCAGGCCCGTATTGGGGCCGAGCAGCATGAAGAAGTTGGGAAATCCCGCCAGCGCCACGCCGCGATGTGCCGCCACCCGCTCGCTCCAGGCCCGGGCCAGGATCAGCCCGTCGCGGCCGACCACCGGCACCCGGGCGAGGGAGGCGGTGACGTCGAAGCCGGTGGCCAGCACCAGGACGTCGAGGGGGTGGTGACGGCCGTCGGCCATGGTCACGCCGTCCGGCGTGACGGCGCGGATCGGGCCGGTCTCGACCGTCACGTTCGGACGGGTCAGGGCCGGGTAGTAATCGTCGGAGATCAGCACCCGCTTGCAGCCGAGCCGGTAGGGCGGGGCCAGCTTCGCCCGCAGGGCGGGGTCGGGGACCTGGCTGCGCAGGTGGCGGCGGCTCATCGCCTCGGCGAGGCGGGTGAGGCCCGAGACCCGGGTGAAGCCGAAAGCCGCCTGCGCCTCCCGCAGCCAGAACTGGACGCCGCGCAAGGCGCGGCGGGCCAGGGGCAGGCGGTGGAACAGCGCCCGCAGCCGCGGGCCGATCGGCCGGTCGTTGCGCGGGACCACCCAGGGCGGCGTGCGCTGGAACAGCACCAGCCGCTCCACCTCCGGGGCGATGGCCGGCACGACCTGGATCGCGCTCGCCCCGGTCCCGATCACCCCGACGCGCTTGGCCCGCAGCGACACGCCGTGGTCCCAGGCCGAGGTGTGGAAGAGCGGCCCCAGGAAGGTGTGCAGGCCCGCGACGGCCGGGATCGCCGGGTGATGCAGGGCCCCCATGCCGGAGACCAGCACCCGGGCCTCGAGCGGGCCGCGATCGGTCTCGACCCGCCACAGCGACCGCGCCCCGTCCCAGACCGCGCCGGTGACGGCGGTGGAGAGGGCGATGTGCGGGGCCAGGCCGAACCGCTCGACCAGCTCGCGCAGATAGGCGGCGATCTCCTTCTGGCCCGCATAGGTGCGGGTCCAGTCGGGCTTCGGGGCGAAGGACAGGGCATAGAGATGGGCCGGGATGTCGCAGGCGGCGCCCGGATAGGTGTTCTCGTGCCAGGTGCCGCCGACCGCCCCGGCCTTCTCGACGACGAGCAGGTCGTCGATGCCGGATTGCCGGCAACGGATCGCCATGGCGAGGCCGGAGAAGCCGGCCCCGATCACCAGCACGGCAAGGGGCTTGTCCGGCCAGGGCGCGGCCGGCGTCTCCGTCACCGGACCACCTCCGGCGTTCTGGCATGGCTCTTCAGGAACGCCGCGGCCTCGGAGAGGGAGCGGCGCGCTTCCGGCAGGAACGACTGGGCGAGCTGCCAGGCATGCGGCACCACCGGCCAGATCGTCACGGCGGCGGAGACGCCCGCCGCACGGGCCTTCTCGGCGAAGCGCACCGAATCGTCCCGCAGGACCTCCCGGGCCCCGACATGAAACAGCAGCGGCGGCAGCCCGGCGAGGTCGCCGCGCAGCGGCGAGGCGAGCGGGTCGGCGGGATCGTGCCCGGCGAGATAGGCCTCGACCAGGTTCTGCAGCTTCGTCGGGTCGAACATCGCGTCACGGCGGGCATTCGCGTGCATCGAGGCCCCCTCCCCCAGCATGTCGGTCGAGGGCGAGAACAAAACCGCGGCGCTGGGCAGCGGCAGGCCGTCCCGGCGCGCCCGCAGCATCAACGCGAGCGAGAGGTTGCCGCCGGCCGAATCCCCGGCAACACCGGCCGGTCCCGCCGCCGCGAAGGCGGACCAGGCGGCCGTCGCGTCGTCGAGCGCCGCGGGGAAGGGATGCTCGGGGGCGAGGCGGTAATCGGGGCAGAACACCCGGAAGCCCCGCATCGCGAAGGCGCCGGTGAGCGGCCGGTGGGTGCGGGGCGAGCAGCCGACGAAGCCGCCGCCATGCAGGTAGAACAGGCGCGGCGCATCCGGCGCCAGCCCCGGACGCTCGGCCCATTCGCCCGGGATGCCGCCGATCTCGGCCGGGCGGAAGGTGATGCCGGGGGGCTCGGGGAAGCTCGCCTGGTCGAAGATCCGCCGGACCGCCGCGACGTCGCCGGCGGCGCGGGCGAGCTTCGGCTTCACCTGCCAGCGGATGATCCAGTCGAAGACGTGGGCGCGCAGGCTCGGCATGCTCTACTCCATGGCGCGGGCGATCAGCGACCAGTAGCGCACGGGCATCAGGCGCTGGATCAGCGCCACCTGGGCGGCGTCGCGGCCGACGATGATGCGGGGCTCCCGCCGGGCGATGCCGCGCAGGATGCGCTCGGCCGCCGCCTCGGGCGACAGGCGCAGGTGGCGCTCCACGGCAGCCTTGCCGCTGGCGACCTCGGCCGGGTCGAGGCGCGGGCCGACGCGGGCGTTGCGGGCGATCGACGTGGCGACGCCGCCGGGATGCACCACGCTGACCCCGAGGCTGGTGCCGGCATATTCGTGCCGCAGGGCCTCGGAGAAGCCGCGCACCGCGAACTTGCTCGCCGCATAGGCTGCCTGGCCGGGCGGGGCGATGAGTCCGTAGAGGCTCGACAGGTTGACGATCTGCGCCGCCGGCCGGCTCTCCAGCATCGGCAGGAAGGCGTGGGTCATCCGCACCACGGCGCGGAAATTGACGTCCATCAGCCAGTCGAAATCGCTGAGCTCGACATCGGCGAAGCGGCCGGCGAGCGCCACGCCCGCATTATTGACGAGGAGATCGAGCGGCCCGTGGCGGGCGGCGACCGCCTCCGGCAGGGCGGCGATGCGCTCGACATCCGTGACGTCGACAGCGTGCGTGCTGACGTCGCGCCCGAGCGCCCGCACGGCGGCCTCGCTGCGGGCGAGACCGTCGGGATCGCGGTCGACGAGGACGAGGCGGGCGCCCTTCCGGGCGAGGCCCAGGGCGAGGGCCGCGCCGATGCCGCCGCCGGCCCCGGTGACCAGGGCCAGCCTGTCGTGCAGTGGGAAGGCGTCCGCCAACAGCTCGCTCCGTCCGGCCCGTCAGCGATTGAATCGCCCGGCCGGGCCGGGAGCGCAAGGGCTTGGGGCGATCAGGCCGCCCGGTGGACGGCCTTCGGCAGCTCGACGTCGATCTCCAGGGTCGAGACGGCGTCGCCCCGCTCCATGGTGATCTTCACCTTCTCCTGGTCGATGGCGACGTGCTTGGCGATCACCGCCAGGATTTCCTCGCGCAGCACCGCCACCAGGTCCGAGCGGCCGAACGCGGTGCGCTCGTGCGCCAGCAGGATCTGAAGCCGCTCGCGCGCTACCGGCGCCGTCCCGCGCCGCGACAGGAAGCTCAGCAGGTTCATGCCGCCCTCCGGGGGAAAAGCTTGCCCAGGATCGACCGCTTCTCGGACGGTACGATCATCTCGACCGTCTCGCCCTTCAGGCGGCGCACCGCATCGGCATAGGCGCGGGCCGGGGCGCTCTGGGGCGCGTTGAGCGTCACCGGGCTGCCGAGGTTCGAGGCCTTCAGCACCTCCTCGCTCTCCGGCACCACCGCCAGGAGCGGGATCGACAGGATCTCCAGCACGTCGTCGATCTTCAGCATCTCGCCGCGCTCGGCCCGGCCAGGGTCGTAGCGGGTCAGGATCAGGTGCTTCTCCAGCCGCTCGCCGTTCTTCGCGCGCTCGGTCTTGGAATCGAGGAGCCCGATGATGCGGTCGGAGTCGCGCACCGAGGAGACCTCGGGATTCGTCACCACCACGGCGATGTCGGCGTGGCGCATCGCCAGCGTCGCGCCGCGCTCGATGCCGGCCGGGCTGTCGCAGATCACCCAGTCGAACTTCTCGCGAAGCTCCCCGATCACGCGGGCGACGCCCTCGTCGGTCAGCGCGTCCTTGTCGCGGGTCTGCGAGGCGGGCAGCAGCGACAGGGTGTCGAGGCGCTTGTCGCGGATGAGCGCCTGGGTGAGCTTGGCGTCGCCCTGGACGACGTTGATGAGGTCGTAGACGACCCTGCGCTCGGCGCCCATGATGAGGTCGAGGTTGCGCAGGCCGACATCGAAATCGACCACGCAGACATTCTGCCCGGCCTGGGCGAGGGCGGCACCGAGCGCCGCCGTCGTGGTGGTCTTGCCCACCCCTCCCTTGCCGGACGTCACCACTATGATCTTGGCCATGGAAAGTGCTCCCCCCGAGCAATCGGGATGATGCGGCGACCGGATCGACGTCCGGGTCGCGCGCTCACGGGGTTGTTCGAGTGTCTCGCCGGGCGGGGCGGGGCGCGCGAGGCGCCCGCGAAAGCCTGTCCGGCCGTCCTGTCGCGGTGGTCAGTCGAGGGCGGCGATGCGGAGGGTTTCCCCGTCGAGCCAGACCTGGACCGCCTTCTTGCGCAGCTTCGGGTCTGTGGTGTCGGCGGTGCGGAAGAGACCGTCGATGCCGATCAGCTCAGGCTCGAACTTGCGGCAGCAGATCCGGGCCCGGGGATTGCCGCCCGCACCCGCGATGGCGCGGCCGCGCAGGGCCCCGTAGACGTGGATCGAGCCGCCGGCCAGGATCTCGGCGCCGGAGGCCACCGAGCCCATCACGGTCACGTCACCCTCCGGGTGATAGACCGACTGGCCGGAGCGAAGCGGGCTCTCGAGCACGAGGGAGTTCGGCTTGCGCGGCTCCGGCGGCTTGACGGGTTCCGGCGGCTTGGCGTCAGGGGCCTTGGCCTCGAGGGCCTTGGCCTCCGGCTCCGCCATCGCTGCCGGGCGGCCGCCGCTGAGGAGCGGCGGGAGCGCCGGGCCGAGCCAGGCCGGCTCGGCCTTCTCGACGCCCATGATGCGGATGCCGCGCTGCTTGAGCTCGTCGACGAGGCCGGCGATGTCCGGCGTCGCCGCCGCGTCATGCGTGGCGTCCTCGGCGGGCTCGGCCGCCTCAGGTCCGGCCGCATCCCCCCGGAGGGAATCCTTGGCCAGGCCCGAGACGTCCAGGATCACGGCACGCTCGGAGAAGAGCGTCGGCGAGCGCTGCACCAGGGCATCCAGGTGCGAGAACCAGTCGCCGAGCGGCGTCTCCGGCGCGAGCACGAGCGCCCGGAAGGAGCGGCCGCGCAGCGGGAGGGAGGGGCGTGTGAGGCTGATGCTGGTCACGGCGGTTGACGAGTTGTTACCGAAAGCCATGAAGCGCGCAGCGTGGTTACCGGATCGTTAATGCCGCTCCGAACCGGCCGGATTTCGGCGGGAGGTGGGCTGGCGGGGTACAGGCGCGGCAGCGTCCCCGCCTCCAGGGCGGACGGCTCGGCGAAGACAAAAAAGGCCCGCGCAAGCGCGGGCCGGGACGCGAATCAGCCGATATCGGAGGAGCAAAAAGCTCAGCTGAAGAAATCGCCGCATTTCGGCGGCGGTTCGGTCCCCCACGGCATCAACGGCACCGTCGAGGTCGAGTTCTTCGGCGAGCCCTGCACGACCTTGTCCGAGTAGACCATATAGATCAGGGTGTTGCGCTTGGCGTCGCAGCCGCGAACGATCTGCATGCTCTTGAAGATCAGCGAGCGGCGCTCACTGAAGACCACCTCTCCCTGCTTCATCTTGGCCTTGCTGTTCTTGAACTTGACCGGCCCGACCTGGCGGCAGGAGAGCGAGATGTCGGAGACCTCCTCGGCGAGGCCGAGCGTCCCCTTGATGCCGCCCTTCTCCGGCTGGGTGTAGTGGCAGGCGACACCGTCCACGTCCGGATCGTCGATGCCGTAGACCACCAGCTTGTCGTTGGGCGTCAACGGCCGCCAGACCGTTGACTTGTCGAAGATCCGGTCCGGCTCCTGCGCGAGCGCCACGCTCGTGAAGAGCCCGAGACCCACGGCCAGCCCGAGACAGGCCACCCCGCAGAGAGCCGTGAGACCCCGCCGCCACACCATCGCATCAACCTTTCCCAAAGAAGCTTAACGTATCTAGGGAGGCTGTCGCGCGGCGACGAGGGCGGCTAGAACGATGCCGTCCCGCCCCGCCACGCTTGGCGTCCCCGCCCGCGGGGCGGCCCGTTCTCGTCCGCCGCCCTCCCCCGGGGCGGATCGTCCTCGCATCACGGCCGGTCCCCGAACGCCATGCCGCTGCTTCGCCTCACGGTCCGGCTCATCGCCGGTGTCCTTGCGATCCTGTCCTTGTGCCAGGCTGCCCTGGCCGAGCCCAACGCGGCCGCCTGCCAGCGCTTCCGCGCCGAGCTCGCCGGCCTCCAGCGTGAATCGAATCGCGGCCAGATCGAGGAGATCCAGCAGCTCGTGGCCTATCGCCAGTCGATCGGCTGCGAGGGCGGGCGCTTCCTGTTCTTCGACATGCGGCCGCCGCAATGCGCCCAGGTCGAGCAGCGCATCCGCGCCCTCAATGCCGGCTACGGTGCCGGCGCCCGCGAGGTCTCGAATGCCCGCCGGGAGCAGCTGATCGCCGCCGTGAAGGACGCCTGCACCGGCCTGCCGAGCGCCGCCGCCCTCCAGTCGAAACCCGCAGACGGGTTCGGGCGCGGCGGCTCGCAGGTGATCTGCGTGCGGATGTGCGACGGGGCCTATTTCCCGATGCCGAACCTGCCCGACGGGCGGGAGGGCGCCGACGAGATGTGCCAGGCGCTCTGCCCGGGGGCCGAGGCCGCCGCCTACTCGATGCCGCCGACCGATAGCGGCCTGACCCAGGCGGCCGCGATCCAGACCCGCCGCGCCTACTCGGCCCTGCCGAACGCCTTCAAGTTCCAGAAGGCCTTCGTGCCGAACTGCTCCTGCAAAGGCACGCAGACCTGGGCGCAGGCCCTGGTCAAGGCCGAGAGCATGCTGGTGCGCCACAAGGGCGACATCTTCGTCACCCCGGCCCAGGCCGAGGCGATGTCGCGGCCGAAGGTGCGCCTGACCCTGGTCGGCCGCGCCGACCGGGCCGCGGCAACCCTGGCCGCCACCGCCGCGACGCGGGTCGAGGACGGCAGCGCCGAGGCCGCCGAGGCGGCCCGGCCGGCCGGCCCCGAGGAGCGGCCGGCGGTGCGGATCATCGCCCCCAACCTGATCCCGGTGCCGCTCACCGCGAAGGCGGACGGCCCGCAGGCCGCCGCGACCGTCCAGACACCGGGGGCCGTTCCGGTCGCCACGCCCTGACGCCGCCCGGCCCGATGCGAGCGCTGCGGGCCACTTGACCAGAGGGAACCATCTCGCCGTCACCGTGTTCGAAGGGACCGACGACGGACGAAAGGTTTTCCCTTGATGCGCCCTGCCCGCGCGCTGCTGCTGACCGGCACGATCCTGCCGGCGCTGCTGCTCCAGCCCCTTCTCGCGAGCCAAGTCCTTGCCAGCCAATTGCCGGCGCGAGGCGACGACGCGATCCGGATGGCCCAGGGCGGGCCGGGAGAGCGGGGCGGGCCCGGAGGGCCCGGTGGTCCGGGCGGACCCGGGGGGCCCAGCGAGCGCGGACATGGCGGACCGGGCGGACCCGGCGGCCCGGGTGGGGGCCCGGGCGGCCCGCGCCCGGAGCGGGGCCCAGCCGAGCGACCGGAGCCGCGCGAGCGCCCCGAGCCGCGGCAGGAGCGGCCCGAACCCCGGCAGGAGCGGCCGGCGCCCCGGCCCGAGCCCCGCGAGCGGCCGGAGCCGCGGCAGGAACGCCCCGAACCGCGGCAGGAGCGGCCCGAGCCGCCGCGCGACCGTCCCGAGAGGCAGGAGCCGCGCGAGCGCCCGACGCCGCAACGCGAGCGGCCCGAACCCCAGCAGCGGGAGCGGCCCGAGCCTCAGGAGCGCGGGCCGCAGGGCCGTCCGGATCGCCAGGAGCGACCGGACCGTCCCGACCGTCCGGAGCGGCAGGAACCGCGCGGCCCGCGCGGCGAGGAGCCTGGCCGTCCGCCGGCCTCACCGCAGGATCGCGGCCCCGCCGCGCGTCCCGACCAGCGGGAGCGCCCGGCGCCGGATGCGCGACCGGACCGGCAGCCCGCGGATCGTCAGCCCGGCCAGGACCGTCCGCAGGATCGCCGCGACCCGCAGGATCGCCGCGACGAACGGCCCGAGCCCCGCGGCGAGCGACGCGGACCCGATGCGCCGGGCAGCCAGGCCCCGCGCGGTCCCGGCCAGCCGCCGGCTCCTGCCGGCCAAGCCCCCGCTCCCGGTCAAGCCCCCGCTCCCGGTCAAGCCCCCGCACCCGGTCAAGCCCCCGCACCCGGACAGCCCCCCGCACCCGGACAGGCCCCGGGCCGGCCGACTCCGCCGGCCGGAATCCCCGGTCAGACCGAGCCGAACCGCCCGGCCCCCGGCGAGACGCCGCCCGGCGCTGCCGGCCGCGGACCGGGCCGGCCGGATGCGCCCGGCGCCGGCCCGAACGGTGCGCCGCTCCCTCCGAATCAGCAGCCCGGCGTGCCGGGCCGTCCCTTCGTGCCCGGCGGAGCCGGCGCGCCGCCCGACGGCCGCGACGATCGCGGATTCGACCGGCGCGATCCGCGCGATCAGGATCGCCGCGACTTCGACCGGCGGGACGGCCGCGATCTTGATCGCCGTGACGGCGACCGCCGCGGCTTCGACGACCGCGGCGACCTGCCCGGCGGCTATCGCCGCGACGCGCCCGATTACGTCCCGGGCGGCTTCCGCCGCGGCGACATCGACGTGCGCAGCTACGATGACGTCCGCCGCGCCCGGCGTGAGTATAACGAGAACGGCCGCGTGATCATCCGCGAGCCCGGCCGCGTGATCGTGCGCGACGACGACCGCTACTTCCTGCGCCACGACGAGACCGAGCGCTTCCGCCTGCTCGACCGCGACGCCCGCATCGAGCGCCGCGGCCGCGACACGGTGACGATCATCGACCGCCCCGGCGGCTACCAGGTCTTCACGGTGGTGGACGACGACGGCCGGCTGCTGCGGCGCTACCGCCGGGGCCCGGACGGGCGCGAGGTGGTGCTGATCGACAATTCCTATGCGGGCCCGCCGCGGTCGATCGAGCAGGACGTGGTCGTGCTGCCGCCGCCCGAGATCCGCATCCCCCGCGACCGCTACGTGGTCGAGGCGGAGACGGCCGACGAGGGCGCGATCTACGAGGCGCTGACGGCCCCGCCGGTCACGCCGGTCGAGCGGCGCTATACCCTCGACCAGGTGCGCTACAGCCCGACCCTGCGCGCCCGGATGCGCAGCGTCGACATCGACACCATCACGTTCGACACCGGGTCGTGGCAGGTCACTCCCGATCAGGCCCGCCGCCTCGCCACCATCGCGGCGGCGATCAACCAGGCGGTCCAGGGCAACCCGCAGGAGGTCTTCCTGATCGAGGGCTATACCGACGCGGTCGGCAATGACGTCGACAACCTCTCGCTCTCCGACCGGCGTGCCCAGTCGGTGGCCGAGGTACTGACCCGCGACTTCAAGGTGCCGCCCGAGAACCTGACCACCCAGGGCTACGGCGAGCAGTACCTGAAGGTGAACACGCAAGGCGCCTCGCGGGAGAACCGCCGGGTGACGGTGCGGCGCATCACCCCGCTGATCCAGCAGCAGGCCCAGCAGCCACAGCAGCGCTGAGGCACGCGGAGGGCATTCACGGCCGGAGCGAGTGCCGCCCCCTCCCCTTCAGAGGGGTCGGGGCGGCGTCGCGCGACGCTCGATGGTGCCACCGAGACTACGAGTTTCCTGATCCTGCGGCAGTCTCGGGAGGGGACAGGCGCAGTCAGAAAATCGGGATCGGGCGGCTCAGACGCTCGCCCGCTCCGCCGCTTCCAGAACCTCGTGCGGGATGACGGAACCGAGTTCCGCCGGCACGCCCCGCCCCAGCGCATCCCCCACCATCACGATCGCCGGCCCGTCGAACCCGGCCGCCTCGACGCTGTCGGCGAGGTCGCGGGCCTCAGCCCGCACCACCGCCTGATCGGGCCGCGTGGCGTTGAACACCACGAGCGCCGGGGTCGCGGGCGGCAGGCCCTCGGACACGGCCCGGGCCAGCAGGGTCCGCAGGGTTCGCTTTGGCATGTAGACCACCGTGGTGACGGTGGGATCGGCCAGCGCCTTCCAGTTCAGGTCGTCCGGCAGGGCGCCGCGGCGGTCGTGCCCGGTGACGTATTGCAGGCGGCGTGCCGCATCGCGGTGGGTGAGCGAGATGCCGAGCGAGGCTGCCGCTCCCTGCGCTGCCGTGACGCCGGGCACCACCGTGACGGGGATGCCGGCTTGCCGGCAGGCGTCGATCTCCTCGCCGGCGCGGCCGAAGACCAGAGGGTCGCCGGACTTGAGCCGGACCACCCGCTTGCCGCTCCCCGCCAGCGAGACCATCAGGGCGTTGATGTCGTCCTGGCGGCAGGACGGGCCGTGGCCGGTCTTGCCGACCAGCATCGTGCGGGCCTCGCGCCGGGCGTAGTCGAGGATCTCCGGCGCGACGAGGTCGTCGTACAGGATCACATCGGCGCTGCGCAGGGCCCGCAGGGCCTTGAGGGTCAGGAGCTCGGCGTCGCCCGGGCCGGCGCCGACCAGGACCACGCTGCCGCCGGAGGGCGCGGCGTCGCTCTCGGCCAGCAGCGCGTCGAGGTCGGACCTCGCCGGCGTCCTCTCGGGCTCGGCGAAAGCCTTGTCGGTGAAGCGCTCCCAGAAGGCGCGGCGCTCGCCGAAGGCGTGGTAGCGGGCGCTGACCTCGGCGCGCCAGTCGCGGGCCGCCGCGACCCAGGCCTTGAAGCCCGCCGGCAGCATCGCCTCGATGCGGGCCCGCACGGTCTGGCCGAAGACCGGGGCGGCGCCCTCGGTCGAGATGCCGACCACCAGGGGCGAGCGGTTCACGATGGCGCCGAACGAGACGTCGCAGAGATGCGGCCGGTCGATGGCGTTGACGATGGCGCCCGCCGCGCGCGCCGCGCCGACGAAGCACTCGCACTCGCCCTCGTCCTCGAAGGCCGCGATGGCGAAGGCCGCCCCCACGAGATCGGCCGGCGACCAGTCGCGCTCGTGCAGCACCACCCTGCCGGCGACGGCCTCGGCGGGGGCGCCGCGCATCTCCTCGGTGGGTTCGGGCGCGAACACGTCGACATGGGCGCCGGCGGCGGCGAGCAGCTTCACCTTCCAGGCCGCGCCGCCATTGGCGCCGGCCAGCACCGCGCGCTTGCCCGTGAGCGTGACGAAGACCGGGAGCACGGCCAGGGGCTCGAGGCCCGGGGAGCGGGTCTCGCGGGGAGAGCGGGGGGTACGCATGGGACGGTGAGAGTCTGACACGAGTCGAGGGAAATCCTGGGCCATCAGATGCGCCTATGCGGAAGCCGGTGCAAGTTCCCCGGCCTTGAGTTCGGCCGCCAGCAGCTTGCGGATCTCAGGGATGCACGAGCCGCAATTGGTGCCGGCCCGGCACACGGCGCCCACCGCCTCGACCCCGTGCGCCCCGCCCTTGATCGCCGCCCGGATCGCGTCGAGGCCGACATTGTGGCAGGCGCAGATGAGCGGCCCGGCGCCGGCGCTCTCGGCCCGCCCCGAGATGAGCGCCCTGCGCGCGGATGGCTCCAGGAGTTCCTGGGTGCGGAAGAACGCCTTCGCGGCATCCCAGGTCGGGCGCTCGGCGGCGGGCGCGAGCGCCAGCACGCCGAGGAGTTGCCCGTCGCGGAAGGCGGCGGCGCGGTAGCGGCCGCGGGCCGGGTCGGCGTACTCGCTGACCATGGCACCGGGAAACAGCTCGCGCATCAGCGCGGCGGCCTCGGGCACGCCGTCCTGGGCGGCGAAGATCAGGCCGGTCGCGCCCTCCAGGCTCGCCCGGGCCCACCACCAGCCGAAGGGCGCGGCCACCGCCTCGCGGGTGATGAGGTAGCCGCGGGAGCGGTAGGGCTCGGGGGCGATCGAGGCCGGGGTCGCCTTCAGCTCGGGCTGCCCCGAGACCGGGTCCACCGCCCCCTGGGCGAGGGCCCCGACCCGCCCGTCCGAGGTGTTGGCCTCGCTCCAGTGCATCGGGGCGAAGAGAACGCCGGGTTGGGCGCCGGGCGTCACCATCACCTCCAGCACCGCCGCGCCGTGGGCGGTGCGGACCCGGGCGAGGTCGCCGTCGGCGAGCCCGGCCGCCGCTGCGTCGTCGGGGTGGATCTCGCAGAAGGGCACCGCCCGGTGCGCGGAGAGACGCGGACTCTTCCCCGTGCGGGTCAGCGTGTGCCAGTGGTCGCGCACCCGGCCGGTATTGAGGCGCAAGGGCAGCGCGTCGCTGGTGGCTTGCGCCAGTGCCGGTTTCTGCACCGCCACGAAGCGGGCCTTGCGGTCGCGGGTAAAGAAGCCGCCATTGGCAAAGAAGCGCGCCTGGGGCGCCTTGCCTTTGCGGGTCAGCGGCCATTGCACCGGCACCGCCGCGTCGTAGGCGGCATCCGTGATGTCGGCGAGGCCGCCGAGGTCGAAGTCGCGGCTGCCGCGGTTCTCGAACTCCGACAGGGCGGCGTGCTCGCGGAACACCGCCGCCGCGTTGCCCCAGGCGAACGCCTTGGCGTGGCCGAGGCGCTTGCCGACCTGCGCCATGATCCACCAATCGGCCCGCGCCTCGCCCGGCGCTTTCAGGAAGGCGCGCTGGCGCGAGATCCGGCGCTCGGAATTGGTCACCGTGCCGTCCTTCTCGCCCCAGGCGAGCGCCGGCAGCAGGATCGCGTTGCGCGCCCGCACCGTGTCGGTGTTCGCCACCACCTCGGAGACCACGTAGGTGTCGAGTGTCTGGAGCGCCGCCCGCACCCGGTCGGCCCGGGGCATCGAGACGGCGGGGTTGGTGCCCATCACCCAGAGGGCCTTGATCTTGCCGCGCTCGATCGCCTCGAAGAGCTGCACCGCCTTCAGGCCCTCGCCGGTGATGATGTTCGGCGCGTTCCAGAACCGGCGCACCAGGTCCACCTCCTCGGGGGTGAAGTGCATGTGCGCCGCCAGCATGTTGGCGAGCCCGCCGACCTCGCGCCCGCCCATGGCGTTGGGCTGGCCGGTGAGCGAGAACGGCCCCATTCCTGCCTTGCCGATGCGGCCGGTGGCGAGATGGCAATTGATGATCGCGTTGGCCTTGTCGGTACCCTGCGCCGACTGGTTCACCCCCTGCGAGGTGGCGGTGACGACCCGCGTCGTGGTGCGGAACATCTCGAAGAAGGTCGCGACCTCGGCCTCGGTCAGGCCGGTCGCGGAGGCCGTGGCCGCGGTCGTCGGGGCGATCTGGCGGGCGCGCTCGAGCGCCGGCTCGAAGCCGGCGGTGTGCTCGGCGATGTAGCGCGGATCGAGGGCGCCTGCATCGGCGAGGTGGACCAGCAGCCCGGAGAACAGGGCCGTGTCGGTGCCGGGCTTGATTCCGAGGAAGAGGTCGGCCTCCTCGCCGGTCTGGGTGCGGCGGGGATCGATCGCCACGATCCTGGTGCCGCGCTTCTCCCGCGCGTCGAGCATGCGGCGGAACAGGATCGGGTGGCACCAGGCGGTGTTGGAGCCGACCAGCACCAGGAGGTCGGCCTCGTCCAGGTCCTCGTAGCAGCCCGGCACGGTGTCGGCGCCGAAGGCGCGGCGGTGCGCCGCCACCGAGGACGACATGCATAGGCGCGAATTGGTGTCGACGTGGGGCGTGCCGATGAAGCCCTTCGCGAGCTTGTTGGCGACGTAATAGTCCTCGGTCAGGAGCTGGCCCGAGAGGTAGAACGCCACCGAGTCCGGCCCGTATGCCGCGATCGTGCGCCGGAAGCCCTCGGCGACGGCATCCAGCGCCTCGTCCCAGGTCGCGCGCCGCCCGGCGATCTCCGGATGCAGCACCCGATCGTCGAGGGACAGGGTTTCCCCGAGCGCCGAGCCCTTCGAGCATAGCCGGCCGAAATTCGCCGGGTGCTGCGGATCGCCCGCGATGCTGGCACCCCCGAGCCCGTCCGGCCGGGCGAGCACGCCGCAGCCGACGCCGCAATACGGGCAGGTGGTCCGGACGGGGGCGGCCTCGGGCGTGAGGGCCGGCACGTGCAGGTTCATCGCGGGAGCCTTTCGCCGGGTGTGGCGGTTTTGGGGCCTGGGGCAGACAAGCAATGTTCGAGCCGCCGAGCGACCTCGGCGGCACATCGATCATCCGAGGAGATCGTCCAGGCTGACGTTGCGCACGGCGGCGATCTTCCGACAGGTATCGATCGCGCCGTCACGCTTCCCGGTCTCGATCTGCGACAGGAAGGCCTGGGAGAGGCCGGCCTGCTCGGCGGGGGCCGCAGCGTTCAGACCGCGGTGCTCGCGCCAGACTCGGACCCGGCTCTCGCCCGAGAGGAGACGGTCGACGATCGGGGCCGGGATCCATTCTTCGTCCCCGGCAGCGCGACGCTGGTGGAACTCGGCCACGGCGAGACGATCGTCATTGTCCTCGATGACATTGGAAACCATGGTCGCAACCTATGAAATTACTGAATGTACACGCTATATGAGCATGTTCGGTCGGTTTTTATACAATTTTACTCACAACCTCATCCTGAGGCGCGGAGCGATCAACGATCGCGGAGCCTCGAAGGAGGCCTCCAGGGATCGCCAAGCATTCTGGAGGCCTCCCGCGAGGCTCGCCGACGCTCGCATCTCGGGATGAGGTCGCGGATGGGAGGGAGAACTCCCGGGACTACCGCTCTCAATACACGTCCGCCTGATAGCGGTTCGCCTTCTTGAGCGCCGCCAGATACGCCACCGCCTCGTCCGGGCTCTTGCCGCCATGGGTCGCCGCCACGTCGATGATCGCGCGCTCGACGTCCTTGGCCATGCGCTTGGCGTCGCCGCAGACGTAGAAGTGGGCGCCCTCCTCCAGCCAGCGCCACAGCTCGCGGCCGTTCTCCCGCATCCGGTCCTGGACGTAGGTCTTCTCGCCCCCGTCCCGCGACCAGGCGAGCGACAGGCGAGTGAGCACGCCCTGGTCCTTCAGGCCGTTGAGCTCGTCGCGGTAGAAGAAGTCCGAGGCCTGGCGCTGGTGGCCGAAGAACAGCCAGTTCTTGCCCGGCGCCTTGACGGCGGCGCGCTCGCGCAGGAAGGCGCGGAACGGGGCGATGCCGGTGCCCGGGCCGACCATGATGACCGGGGTCTCCTGATCTGCCGGCAGGCCGAAGCCGTGGGCCTTCTGGAGGTAGACCTTCACCTTGGCGGTCTCGGCCAGGCGCTCGCCGAGATGGGTCGAGGCGACGCCGAGGCGCAGGCGCGAGCGGTGGCTGTAGCGCACCGCGTCGACGGTGAGCGAGACCCGGCCCGGATCGGCCTTGGGCGAGGACGAGATCGAGTAGAGCCGCGGCTGCAACTCATCGAGGGCTTCGAGGAAGACCTCGGCGTCGGGGCGCGCACCCGGGAACTTGTGGAGTGCGCCGAGCACGTCGAGATAGGCCGCGTCGCCATCCGGGTCCTCGCCGGCGCTGAGCGCCTGGGCCTTCTTGCGCTGCGCGCCGGAGGTGAGGAGCGAGAGGAGCTGAAAGAGCCCGTCGGGGGCGCCGCCGAGCGAGTAATTGGTCAGGAGATGATCGCGCAGGGTCTTCTCGCCGAGCCTGGTGGTGATCAGCCGCTCCGGCCGGGCACCGAGCTCGGCGATGACCGCATCGGCCAGAGCCGGGGCGTTGGCGGGGAAGAGGCCCAGCGAATCGCCGACCACGTAGTCGATGCCGGTGCCGGTCAGATCGATCTCGATGTGCCAGGTCTCCTTCTCGCCGCCCGGCGCGTTGAGGCGGCGGCGGGAGAGGAAGACCGCCTCGGCCGGGTTCTCGCGGCAGAGGCCGTAGGGGCCGAGGGGAGCCTCCACCTTGGGAGCGTCATCGGAAGCGGGAGCAGCAGCGCCGGCGGGCGCCGCGGTGCCGAACTCCGCCTCCAGCTTCTTCAGCATCCGGAGCGTCTCCTTGCCGCCGGGCTGGCAGAGGTTCAGGCGCTCCTCCTTCTTGAGGAAGATGGCGTTGGCATAGTCGGCGCAGTTGTAGCCGCACTGGCCGCAATCCTGCTGGGCCATGGCGGCCATCAGCTTCTGCGGCTCGGAGCGATCCTTGGCCAAGGTCATGCGGTCGTCGAGGACCATCGACGGGTCGTGCCAGGGCGCGTCGCCGTTGTCGGCCAGCGCCGGACCGCCGGGCGCCTCGCCGGCCCCGAGGGCAGTCGCGCCCTCGACGGCCGGCCCGAGCAGGGCCGCGAAGTAGCCCGACAGCCAGGCGCGCTGGTCGGGATTGAAGGGGGCGGATTCGGGGATCAGGACGAGCGGGGGAGCGACGTGCTGGGTCATCGGGGGGTTACCGGATCGATCGCTGGCCCCCTCTCCCGGGTGGGAGAGGGGACGGGGGTGAGGGTGGGACGCTTCCGGATTGGGCATCGACCGGGGTGCCGGCGGCGGGACGGCCGGAGACTCATCCTGAGCCGTCGCCACCCTCACCCCCGTCCGCTCTCCCACTCGGGAGAGGGGGAACGCTGCATTCTACTCGGCCGCCTCCAGCAGCCGCTCGCCGACGAGCGCCTTCAGCGCCTCGGGGCCGCGGCGGGCGGTGTAGGCCTGGAAAGTCTCCTCCGGGCCGGTGCGGTGGCGGAGATAGTCGGTGAGCAGGGTCTCGACCCGGCCGGGGCACTCCTCGGCCTTCACGGCCTTCCAGATCTCGGTGCCGATCTTGGCCGCCTCGCCGAAGCCGCCGCCGACCACGATGTCGTAGCCCTCGACGGTGTCGCCCTCCTCGCTCACCACCACCTTGGCGCCGATGAGCCCGATATCGCCGATATAGTGCTGGGCGCAGGAATGGTGGCAGCCGGTGAGGTGGACGTTGACCGGCACGTCGAGCCCCGGCACCGCCGCCTCGACGTGGTCGGCGATGAGCAGCGCGTGGCCCTTGGTGTCGGCGGCCGCGAACTTGCAGCCGCGGTTGCCGGTGCAGGCGACGAGGCCGGCGCGGATGCTCGACGCCTTGGTGGAGAGCCCGAGGGCCGCCACGCGGGATTCGACCTCCGCCACCTTGTCGTCGGGCACGCCGGAGAACAGGAAGTTCTGCCAGACGGTGAGGCGGATCTGGCCGTCGCCGCACGCGCGCGCGATCTCGGCGAGCGACCGCATCTGGTCGGTGGTCATCTTGCCCACGGGGAGCACCACGCCGATCCAGTTGAGGCCGGGCTGGACCTGGGCATGCACGCCGACATGGGCGTAGCGGTCGAAGCCGCCGCGGGGCTTCACGTGGGCCGGGTCGACCCGCTCCAGCTTGCGCCCGAGCTTCTCCTCCACCGCGGCGAGGTACTTGTCGTAGCCCCAGGCATCGAGGACGTACTTCATCCGCGCCTTGTTGCGGTTGGTGCGGTCGCCGTTCTCGATGAAGACCCGCAGGATCGCGTCGGCGACGGCGTTGCACTCCTTCGGCCTCAAGACCACGCCGGTGTCGCGGGCGATGTCGCGGTGGCCGGTGATGCCGCCGAGAACGAGGCGCATCCAGATCCCGGGCTCGATGGCGGCGCCTTCCAGAACCTCGACCGCCTGGAAGCCGATGTCGTTGGTCTCCTCCAGCACCGGCAGCACGCCGCCGCCGTCGAAGGCGACGTTGAACTTGCGCGGCAGGCCGAAGAGCGAGCGGTCGTTGAGGATGTGGTTGTGCCAGGACTTGGCGAGCGGGCGCGTGTCGAGAAGCTCCTGGGCGTCGATGCCGGCGGTCGGCGAGCCGGTGACGTTGCGGATGTTGTCGGCGCCGGCGCCCCGGGCCGTCAGACCGAGATCGACCAGCCCGTCGAGGAAGGGCTGGCCGTGCTCGGGCGCGATCTCGCGGACCTGGAGGTTCGCCCGGGTGGTGACGTGGCTGTAGCCGCCGCCATGGGCGTCGGCGAGGTCGGCGATGCCGGCGAATTGCCAGTGATGCAGGATGCCGTTCGGAATCCGCAGGCGGCACATATAGGAGTTCTGGGCCGGGGCGACCCAGAACAGCCCGTGATAGCGCCAGCGGAAATTGTCCTCCGGCTTCGGCGCCTTGCCGGTCTCGGCCTCGGCGATCAGCCGGTTGTGGCCGTCGAACGGGTTCTCGGCCCGCTTCCACTTCTCCTGCTCGGCGAGCTTGCCGCCGTTCTTCACGGTGCGGTCCTGAGCCTTGATGTGGATCGCGTCCGGCCCCGTCGGCTCGGCGGCAGGGGCAGCCGCGGTGCCCCCGCCGGCGAGGCCGCCGGTCATGCGGAGTGCGGCAATGCCGTGGGAGAAGCCTTCGAGGTAGCGCTTCTGCTCGGCGTCGAAGTCGTCGGCCATCGCGGGCTCCTTCACGCTGCGAGGGGTTGGGGAGTGGGACGACCGAACATGAGGTTGTCCCGGTCGTCGGGGCCGAGGATGTCGCCGGTGCGGATCAGGGTCTTGCACCAGCCCTGCTCGGCGACGTCGCCGACGAAGACCGCGCCGATCAGGCGGTCGCCGTCGATCACGAGCTTGCGGTAGAGGCCCGCGGCGGGGTCGCTCCAGGTCACGGCCTCGGCGCCGTCCGGCACGTCGACGGCGCCGGCGGAGAAGACCGGCAGCCCGGAGACCTTCAGGCTCGTCGCGAGCGAGGTGCCGGCGTAAGCGGCCTCGGCCCCGCAGAGGTGGCGGGCCAGCACCTCGGCCTGCTCGTAGGCCGGCTCGACGAGGCCGTAGGTCTGGCCGCGATGCTCGGCGCACTCGCCAAGCGCGTAGATCCCCGGCACCGAGGTCGCCATCGTGTCGTCGACGCGGATGCCGCGGCCGATGTCGAGCCCGGCGCCGGCGGCGAGCGCGGTGGACGGCCGCACGCCGACCGACATCACCACGAGGTCGGCCGGCAGCACCGTGCCGTCGGCGAGGCGGAGGCGCTCGACCCGTCCGTCGCCCTCGATGGCCGCGGTGTCGGCGTTCAGCATCACCCGGACGCCGCGGGCCTCCATCGCCTCGCGGACGAGACCCGCGGCGGCGTGGTCGAGCTGGCGCTCCATCAGCCGGTCCATGACGTGGAGGAGCGTGGTGTCGACGCCGAGCCGCGCCAGCCCGACCGCCGCCTCGAGCCCGAGGAGGCCGCCGCCGATCACGATCGCCCGCGCCCCCGCCACCGCCGCCCGGCGGATCGCCGCCACGTCGGCGAGGTCGCGGAAGGTGATGACGCCGGGCAGGTCCATCCCGGGTTTCGGCAACCGGATCGGCACCGAGCCGACGGCCAGCACGAGCTTGTCGAAAGGAAGCACCAGCCCCTCGCCGACCCGCACGATGCGCTCCGCGGTATCGATCGCGGTGGCGGGCGCGCCGGTGACCAGGGTGATGCCGTGCTCCGCGTACCAGTCGAGGCCGCGGAAGGTGCAGGCCGCCTCGTCGACCTCGCCGCCGAGCAGCGAGGACAGGAGCACCCGGTTATAGGCCGCCACCGGCTCGGCGCCGACGCAGGTGACGTCGAAGCGGCCGGGGGCCGCCTCGGTCAGCCGCTCCAGGAAGCGGAGCGAGGCCATGCCGTTGCCGATGACGACGAGACGCTCGGTCATGGGATCAGGCCGCGATCGCGGGTTTGGCGTGGCGGGCGTAGAGGAATTCCAGCACCTCGGCCCGGGCATGGGTGTAGGTCGGGTCCTCGACCAGCTCGAGGCGCCTGCGCGGCCGGGCGAGCGGCACGGACAGGACCTCGCCGATCGTGGCCGAGGGACCGTTCGTCATCATCACGATCCGGTCGGAGAGCAGCACCGCCTCGTCGACGTCGTGGGTGATCATGATGACGGTGTTCTTGAGCCGCAGGTGGATCTCCATCAGCTGGTCCTGGAGATGCGCCCGGGTCAGCGCGTCGAGGGCGCCGAACGGCTCGTCCATCAGCAGGACCTTCGGCTCCATGGCGAGCGCCCGGGCGATGCCGACGCGCTGCTTCATGCCGCCGGAGATCTCGTGCGGGCGCTTCTCGGCGGCGTGGGTCATGTTGACCAGCGCGAGGTTGTGCTCGATCCAGTCGCGCCGCTCCGACCGGCTCTTCTTCGACCTCAGCACCTTGTCGACCGCGAGCGCCACGTTCTCGCGCACGGTCAGCCAGGGCAGGAGCGAGTGGTTCTGGAACACCACGGCGCGCTCCGGGCCGGGGCTGTTCACCTCCTTGCCGTCGAGGAGGACGCAGCCGGTGGAGGCCCTGAGCAGGCCCGCCACGATGTTGAGCACCGTCGACTTGCCGCAGCCGGAATGGCCGATCAGCGAGACGAACTCGCCCTTCTCGATCTTCAGGGTGACGTCGCGCAGCACCTCGGTGGTGCGCCCAGACCGGGTGAAGCTGATGCCGATCTGCTCGAGGCTGAGATGGGTCATGACGGGCTCCCTCAGGCCGTGGCGGTGCCGCGGGTGACGAGGTGGCCGAGGCCGGCGACGAGGCGGTCGAGCACGAAGCCGATCACCCCGACATAGACCAGGGCCACGATGATCTCGCTGATGTGCGAGGAGTTCCAGGCGTCCCAGATGAAGAAGCCGATGCCGACGCCGCCGATCAGCATCTCCGCCGCCACGATGGCGAGCCACGACAGGCCGACGCCGATGCGAAGACCGGTGAAGATGTACGGCGCGGCGGACGGCAGCATCACCTTGGCGAAGAACTCGAAGGCGTTGAGGCGCAGCACCGCCGCGACGTTGCGGTAATCCTGCGGGATGTTGCGGATGCCGACCGCGGTGTTGATGATGATCGGCCAGATCGAGGTGATGAAGATCACGAAGATCGCCGAGGGCTGGCCGTCGCGGAACGCCGCGAGCGAGAGCGGCAGCCAGGCGAGCGGCGGGATGGTGCGCAGAACCTGGAAGATCGGGTCGAGCCCGCGCATCGCCCATTCGGACTGGCCGACCAGCGTGCCCAGCATCACGCCGGCAATGACCGCCAGGGTGAAGCCGAGCGCCACGCGCTGGAGGCTGGCGCTGATGTGCCAGAACAGCCCCTTGTCGGTGCCGCCATTGTCGTAGAACGGGTGGGCGATGATCTCCCAGGCCTCGCTCACGACCCGGGAGGGCGGCGGCAGGCCGGCGCCGGGGCGCCCGCACAGGACTTCCCAGAGCAGCAGGAGGACCGCCAGCACGACGAGCGGCGGCACGATCCGGAGCGCCAGACCTTTCAGGGCGGCGCGGGTGACGAGGGGAGCCTTCGCCCCCTCCCGCTTGGCGGCGACGACGCGCCCGAGGGTGGTTCCGAGGGCCATCACGCCACCTTCTTGATGCCGAGGCTGCCGAGGTAGGCGGCCGGATCCGCCGGATCGAAGACCTTGCCGTCGAAGAAGGTCTCCTTGCCGCGGGAGGTCGAGGCAGGCGCCGTGACGCCCATGCCCTTGGCCACCTCGCGCCAGATGTCCTCGCGGTTGACCTTCTCGATCAGCGCCTTGGTGTCGGTCTGGGCGTCGAACTTGCCCCAACGGATGTCCTCGGTGAGGAACCACAGGTCGTGCGACTTGAACGGGTACGAGGCGTTGTCGGCCCAGTACTTCATGATGTGCGGGCTGTTCGCGACCTTGCGGCCGTCGCCGTAATCGAACTCGCCCTTCATCCGCTTCACGACGTCGCTCGCCGGGACGTTGATCCACTGGCGCTTGGCGACGATGCCGGCGAGCTCGTCGCGGTTCTCCGGCTTGTCGCACCATTGTTGCGCTTCCATCACCGCGGCGAGGAGCGCCTTGGCGGCGTTCGGGTACTTGTCGACCCAGGCGGCGCGCATGCCGAGCGCCTTCTCCGGATGGTCCTTCCACAACTCGCCCGTGGTCAGGGCGGTGTAGCCGATGCCCTGCGTGATCAGCTGCTCGTTCCACGGCTCGCAGACGCAGAAGCAATCCATCGTGCCGACCTTCATGTTCGCCACCATCTGGGGCGGCGGCACGACGATGGTCTCGATGTCCCTGTCGGGATCGATGCCGCCGGCGGCGAGCCAGTAGCGGATCCAGAGGTCGTGGGTGCCGCCTGGGAAGGTCATCGCCGCCTTCACCGACTTACCCGACGCCTTCTTGCGCTCGAGCGCCGCCCGGAACGGCTTGGCGTCGAGGGCGACCTTGTCGCCCATATGCTCCTTGGCGACCGAGATGCATTGCCCGGCGAGGTTGAGACGGGCCAGGATGTACATCGGGACGGGCACGTTGTTCTGCGTCACCCGGCCGGCGCTGATCAGGTAGGGCATCGGGGTCAGGATGTGGGCGCCGTCGATGCCGTTGCCCTCCGAGCCCAGCACCAGGTTGTCGCGGGTGGTGCCCCAGGAGGCCTGCTTCAGGACCTCGACGTCGGGCATCCCGTGCTTGGCGAAAATGCCCTTTTCTTTAGCCACGAAGAGGGGAGCGGCGTCGGTGAGCGCGATGAAGCCGAGCTTGGCGCCCTTCACCTCGGGGCCCGCCCCCTGCGCGAAGGCGCCGCCCGGCAAGGCGACGCGGCTCGCCGCCGCCAGCGACAGGGCGCCGGCCGCCCCCTTGAGGAGGCCGCGACGCGTGGTGTGCTCAACGCTGCTCATCGATTGACGTGCCCTCAAGCCGCTGCGCCGCCCTGGCGCGGATTCCGGTGCCGAAACGCAAAAAACCGCCACCCAAGGTCTTCCGCCGGCCGCGCGTTACGGGGCCCACAGGGGAACTCGGGTCAGCGGCTTTGCTGACGGTCGGTGCCCGTCGACGCTGACGGACGTGAGAGGAGGAGCAGGTTCCGTGCCAACTGGCTTGGGGGCGGTTCAAGTGCTTGAAATCGGTATCATTCGCCGCTTGGCCTGCGAGGGCAAATCGCCTCCTCGACAATTGATGCGATGCACAATTGATTGGCGAATGGCTAGAAAATAGGCGGTCGCCTTGAGTGCAGCAAAAATCTGTGTTCGATAATTGCGGGGCAATTACACTTCAGATCACTAACTTCGCATCGCTATTCACAAAATATTTACTAATATATAATAATTATTATCAAACAATATTTTATATATCTGAAACCGCAGCGTGCACTGGCCCCTCATATCTTTTGCGCTAGCATTACGATGGGATGAGCACACGCTGCGGTTCGACTCTAAAGAGACGCAACTAAATCCATCTAAAACTTTTTCCAGCGAATTTCGGACAATACGGAGAAATCGCAACTAAAAATCTTCTACAACTCTCACTGCGCTTTGCTGCAGCTTCGAAATCCATGGCACAGAACATTTCTACCCCGACCGTTGTTTCACCATATATCACTTTTCTTTTTTGTAAAAATTCTTTCAGAACTCCTTTCCCGCCAAATCCGTCTGGACTTTCGCGATCCAGCGCGATGTCGCACACTTCGCCAGCATAATGAGTTGTACCCGCTACAATCCAGTTTTCTATCATCCTATCAGGACATGATACCACGATATTATTAATGCAGATTCCTTTTTCTTCGAGTATTTTCTTAATTTCCAATTCGATATATTCCGATCCGTCCTCTCTACTCTCCCTGTCTAACACAACAAATATAGGATAATACCTATCTTTTAAAAGTCTAATCAAACTTTCAACTTTTGTAGCTATCGCCGCCAACGTAACGTCTCTACCATTTAGGCCTGTAGTGCGAACTTGGGCTCCTGAGCATAGTTTCTGCACGATGCGTTTTTCGGATATTCCGTCAACAATAAATGCAATGGGCATCACTCGACAGCTCCCGCCAGATAGTAGTATCCCAAGCCGAATCCAGTTCTTTTTATTTCCTTAGATAGATCATCGCTATTTTCCGTTCTATGAGTTACTGTTCGGCCATTCTCTAAATTCACAATTATCAGTTCATCTGGCTTACAGTTATTCAGAATTGTCTCGCTATGAGTAGTTATAATAGCAAATTTATCGACTTCGTATTCGTCACTGTAAACGCTAGCAGAATATTGATTTCGCAGCAACTTGATGATTTCAGATTGCATATGAGGGTGCAAAAAATTTTCCGGCTCTTCGATTGCAAACAGCCTCCGATTTGTAACAACAGCTGTAACGAGAGCATACCATTTAGCTGTTCCGTCAGACACCATGCTGAACGGGAGGCGAACTAAATTTTCTCCGTAATCAAGATCAACCGTAATTCTTAGCTTGCTCTCAAATGGATCCGGCTGAACTCTAATATCCACTATAGCATCATTCACCAATCTTCCAGAATCAATGATTTGCTTGCGCATCAATTCTGCATCCGCATAAGATGGCCTGGAATAATAGATAGGCGCATATCTTCTCGCAATAGAAATATCTTCAGTTTGCAAAGCATATAGAGTCGCCGCAAGACCACTGCCATCTGGCTCAATGAATGGTGAATTTGCTATATCCTCGGGCTCTCTAACTTTATATGGAAGTATATTGTACGATCTAGCGCCGCGCAAATCCTGCCCTGGAAAATCTATACTATCAACAATTCTATCGAGATATCCCAACATACTATATGTCTTGGAAAGATGCTCAGAGGCATCTTTTATCTGCGCCCTCCCAACTTCCTCGTCATTACGTGCCGAATATCTCAGCATATTAGGATTCAATGCATGAATTGTTGTAATTACTTGCCCATCCTCAGCAACTTTGGTTTCGACATCAAAAGTAGGAGGCAGATCACCAAGGGAAAAAAGCCCAGGATCATTGTTTTTATCAATGAATGTTTTTAGTCTTTGCTTTTTAAAAATGATGGTTCCCTCATTTTTAGAAAAGCTAACCGTTGCCGAATAATCATAATTTCCGGAAAATATTTTTCTTTCGTCAAATGTATTATAAATCCCGCTTCCGACGATGCGGAAATCAATTTCGTCTTCCGTAGTGAATTTTGCTCGTCGGAATGCAGAGCCGGCGCCACCTATTTGCCCGATTGCTTCAATAATGGGTGACCTTCTTAAAGAACTAAGAAATTGTAGAAATAATATAATATTAGTTTTTCCACTGCCATTTGGGCCTACAATAACATTTAATCCAGGCTTAAAGTTTATATTAAAATTGTCGAACGATTTAAACCCCGAACATTCTATTGATCTTAGCATTGCATCCTCACAACTATATCCTCCACGTTGAACTAGGATTATAGTACAATCGTGCGGCTGTCGCAAGCGGAACATAAAAACATCAACAACTGCCCCTATCTGAGCATGAAACTCCTCAAACGAGGGTTTTAGGGCTGCATAGATGACCTATCTTCCTCGCCGAGCGCATTCGGCGGGAGGTGGGTCATGGGTCTGCAGTGCAAGCGTTGTGGCAGTGAGGAGCACGTCAAAAATGGGCTGATGCGCTCCAAGCAGCGGTATCGGTGCAAGGCCTGTGGCCTGAACTTCACCGACACGCCCGCCCGCGGCAAGCCGCTGGCCATGAAGGCCACCGCGGTCCTGCTGTATGTCAGCGGCTTGTCGATGAACCGCACCGCCAAGCTGCTCGGTGTCTCGACACCGACGATCCAGGCTTGGCTGGAGCAGTTCGCCGCCGCCTACGCGCACAAGCCCGAGCCGGAAGGCCGGGCGGTGGTGATCGAGCTTGATGAGATGTGGCACTATGTGAAAAAAAGTCCGAGCCGCTCTGGATCTGGAAAGCTTGGGATCGTGCTTCAGGGCAGTTGGTGGACTGGGAATGCGGCGGTCGTGACAAGGCCACCTGCGAGCGCCTGATCCAACGGCTGCAGCGCTGGCGCACCCGGCTCTACTGCACGGACGCCTACGCTGCCTACACCGCGCTGTTGCCGATCGGGCAGCACTATACGGGCAAGGACGAGACCCACAGCATCGAGCGGGACAACGCCCGGCAGCGGCATTGGCTCGCCCGCTTTCGACGCCGCTCAATCGTGGTCTCGAAAGCCAAGCGCATGGTGGACGTCAGCCTCGCCCTCTTCGCCCGTTTCGCCGGAAACTGCAGGATCAGCGACCTGCTCTCTATGCTAACCTAAAACCCTCCCTCAAACATCTTCTTTATTATTGCATACGGTTTATATATATGAGAAATATGATCAATCGAGATTGCCTAGTAAATTTATCAATTAAATATATATCATTAATATTAAAAATTATGCTAGCACCTATCTACTTTAATGTATCTACGAATCGCCCGCCAATAAATCACCCCGGTATAATCCAGCTGCATCTACCGGTGTGGCTTTCAGCCCAACCTGACCTGCTGCCAGCATCTCCTCAAATATCCACCTGAGCGCCGCCGGATCGGGGGTGAGTTCTGCCTCGCCTAGCACCAGGTAATCCGCGACCTCCACGACCGGCCCGCCCGGCGCGAGCCGCAGCGACCCGGCGAGCCCGCGCAGGATCAGCGCCGGATCGAGCCCGAGATGGCGCGGGCTCCCGAGGAGCGCGGCCAGTTCCTCGCGATTCTGCGGCTCGCCGCACCAGCGCGCCGCGCGCTTCACCGCGCGCAGCAGGGGCGCCGCCCGGTCCTCCATGTCGGCGGGGAGCGCCAGCACCTTCTCCGGGCAGTCCGGTGCGATCGTGGCGCCCAGAGCCGCGATGCGGCCGACCCCGGCCTCGACCGCGACGGTGCTCCAGGGCGCGCCGACGCAGAACCCGTCGATCAGGCCGCGCTCCAGCGCCTCGACGGTGCGGGGCGGCGGCACCACGACGAGGCGCACCGCCGAAAGCGCGCTGCCGCCCAGCGCCAGGAGGCGCCGCCATTGGTAGGTGTGGCTGGAGAACGGATGCACGGTGGCGAGCGTGAGCGGCCGGCCTTCGGCCGCGCGGGACTCGGCCACCCGGGCGAGGGCCCGGGCAATGTCGGCCAAGGCGTCGGAAGCGGCATCGAGTGCCTGCCAGAGCGGCAGCGACAGGGTCACGGCGTTGCCGTTGCGGGCGAGCGCCGCCGGCGCGATCAGGCGGGCCTGCGGTCCGCTCAAGCCGAGGTGGCAGGCGAGCGCCAGCGGCGCCAGCATGTGGGCGCCGTCGAGGAGGCCGAGCGCCAGGCGGTCGCGCAGGGTCGCCCAGGACGGCTCGGCGACGAGATCGACCTCCAGCCCCTCCGCCGCCGTGAAGCCGCGCTCCACCGCGGCGATCAGCACCGCGGCGTCGGTGAGCGGGACATAGCCGAGCTGGAGCCTCATCCGAGCAGGTCCGCGGCGGTGACGATGGCGCGGGCGATGTCGACGATCTTGCGCTTCTCGTTCATGGCCTTGCGCCGGAGCTGCTTGTAGGCCTCGTCCTCGGTCAGGCCCTTGGCGCTCATCAGGATACCCTTGGCGCGCTCGATCAGCTTGCGGTCGGCGAGCTCGCTCCGCGCCTCGGAGAGCTCGCGCTGGAGCCGCGCGAAGGCGTTGAAGCGCAGAATCGCGATCTCGATGATCGGCTTGATCCGCTCGGCGCGCAGGCCGTCGACGATGTAGGCCGAGATGCCGGCATCCACCGCCGCCTGCATCATCGGCGCGTCCGAGCGGTCGACGAACATCGCCACCGGGCGCTCCACCAGGCGCGAGACCCCGAACATCTGCTCCAGGAGGTCGCGGCTCGGGCTCTCGAGGTGGATCACCACCACGTCGGGGGAGAGGGCGGAGAGCCGGTCGAGGAGGTCGGCGGTGTCGGGGATCACCACCACCCGGGCGCCCTCGACGGCGCGCAGGCCCTCCTCCAGGATCGCGGCCCGGGCGCGGCTCGGGTCGACGACGGCGATGACGAGGCTGTCCCCGGAGGACGGGGCGGGCGGGGCCGAGGGGGTTGCGCGGTCGGGCATGTCGGCGTCGGATCACGCAAATATCGGGCCCGGGACGGCTTTCGGCCCAGGTCGGAGACGAGGCGGCGGGGATACTCCTTACCCCGGGACAGGCCCGCGCGGCACCCCCCGGAGGGTACGGATCGGCCCCGGATCGGCCCATCGACACGAAACCGCAAAGAAACGGCCCCGCTTCGGCCCGAAACCTGCGCTTCATTCCGGCCATGGTCGAGCGGGAGGTTCGGATGCGGCAGAACGGGCGGATGCGCAAGCCGGCGGAGACGAGCGCGCTCGGAAGCCTGCCCGGTGCCTCGCGCGGCTACCTGCCGCTCCTGCCCACCGCCTGCGTCGCGGTCTGCCTCGCGGCGGGCTCGCTGTACTGGCGCGAGGCGCCGCCGCGGGCGCCGGAAGGCCACGTCGCCGCCATGCAGCCGCTGCCGCCAGGCAGCGACCTCTTCCGCATCGTCCCGGAGGGCGACGGGCGGGTGCGTGCGCCCTACCCGCTCGAGTTCGAGCAGCAATTCCCGCTGATCGCCGGCCTGCCGGCCGAGGCGGCCATGCCGGTGCTGCCGAGCCAGGAGACCGGCCAGGGCGGCAGGCACGAGGTCAGGCAGGAGGGCAAGGCTCCGCGCCGCACGGCCGCGCCGCGTCCCCGGGCAGTGCCGGCGCTCGCTGACCTGCGCCCGCCGGCCCGGCCCGACGACCTCAAGGTCCGGAACCCGGCCGTCGAGAAACCGGCGCCGGCGACCCGCACGGCGAGCACCGGGGCGGAGCCGGAGCATTCCGCCCCCTGGCTGCCCTTCGCGCCGACCGGCCGGATGGTGACGCAGACCATGGCGGCGCTCGGCGACGGCATGACCAATGCGGGTGCGGCGATGATCGACCTCATCGACCGCCGGCGCTGAGCCCGCGGGCTGGCGAGGCTCGGGTTGGCCCGGGAGGAAGGCCGCTCTAGCTAACGGCGTCACGGCTCTGTTCGGGACGCATCATGGCGTTGCTCATCGAGGATTACGCGCTCGTCGGCGACGGGCGCAGCGCCGCGCTGATCGGGCGCGACGGCAGCGTGGACTGGCTGTGCTGGCCGCGCTTCGACGCCTCGGCGTGTTTCGCGGCCCTGCTCGGCACCCGCGCGGATCACGGCCACTGGCGCATCGCGCCCTCCGGCGACGCGACGAGCACGCGGCGCTACCGCGACAACACGCTGGTGCTGGAGACCACCCACGAGACCGCCGAGGGCGCGGTGCGGGTGATCGACTACATGCCGGTCGAGGACGGCACCCACCTGGTGCGCCTCGTCGAGGGCCTGCGCGGCCGGGTGGCGATGCGCATGGACCTGGTGGTGCGCTTCGATTACGGCTCCGCCATCCCCTGGGTGTCGCGCAGCGAGAACGACGACCTGCGGGCCATCGCCGGCCCGAACAAGCTCGTCCTGCGCACCCGTGCGCCGCTCAAGGGCGTCGGTCAGACGACGGTGTCCGAGTTCACCGTCGAGGCCGGGCAGAGCGTCGCCTTCGTGCTGAGCTACGGCCTCTCGCACGAGGAGGATCCGGCCCCGATCGAGCCGCGCAAGATGCTGGCCAGCGCCACCACCTGGTGGCGCTCCTGGTGCCAGCGCTGCCACGGCGGCACGCCCTGGGACGCGGTGCTGACCCGCTCGCTCCTGACCCTGAAGGCGCTGATCTACCGGCCGACCGGCGGCATCGTGGCGGCGCCCACGACCTCGCTGCCCGAGGAGATCGGCGGCGTGCGCAACTGGGATTACCGGTTCTGCTGGCTGCGCGATTCGACCTTCACGCTGCTGGCGCTGATGGATGCCGGCTACATCGACGAGGCCCGGGCCTGGCGCGACTGGCTCACCCGGGCGGTGGCGGGCAGCCCCGAGCAGGCCCACATCCTCTACGGCATCGCCGGCGAGCGGCTGCTGCCCGAGATCGAGCTCGACTGGCTGCCCGGCTACGAGGGCTCGCGACCCGTGCGGGTCGGCAACGCCGCAGCCCAGCAATTCCAGCTCGACGTCTACGGCGAGCTGTTCGACGCCCTGTTCCAGGCCCATCAGCGCGGCATGCTGGCCGACGAATCCGGCGTGCGGGTCGGGCGCGCCCTGCTCGACCACCTGGAGCGGGTCTGGCGCGAGCCCGACGAGGGCATCTGGGAGGTGCGCGGCGGGCGCAAGCACTTCGTCCACTCGAAGGTGATGGCCTGGGTCGCCTTCGACCGGGCGATCCGGTTCTACGAGGACCAAGTCTCCCGCCGGGGCCAGGCGGCCGACGAGCCGAAAGCCGGCGACGGCGAGGCGGTCCAGCGCTGGCGCGGCGTCCGCGACCTGATCCACCGCGAGGTCTGCGAGAAGGGCTTCGACCCCGAGCTGAACAGCTTCGTGCAGTATTACGGCGCGAAGGACCTCGACGCGAGCCTGCTGCTCATCGCCCATATGGGCTTCCTGCCCCAGGACGACCCGCGGGTCGTCGGCACCGTCGAGGCGATCGGCCGCGACCTGATGCACGAGGGCTTCATCCTGCGCTACGACACCCATGGCCAGACCACCGACGGCCTGCCGGCCGGCGAGGGCGCCTTCCTGCCGTGCAGCTTCTGGTACGCCGACAACCTGATCGGGCTCGGCCGGCGCGACGAGGCCCGCGCCCTGATCGAGCGGCTGCTGGGCCTGTGCAACGATGTCGGGCTCCTCGCGGAGGAGTACGACCCGGTGCGCAAGCGCCAGGTCGGGAATTTTCCGCAGGCGTTCAGCCATGTCGCGCTCGTCAACACGCTTCTGAACTTCAGTCGGACGATCGGACCCGCTAAGGAGCGCGGCGGAGACTCCGACCCGTCGGGCCATCCGGGCGTGCAGCCCGTGATGCCCCCGCAGGCGGCTCAGGGCCCCGCGTCGTGAGGCGCGGGGCCCGGACCCTTTCACTCGACGAGGCCCTGAGATGAGCGCAGCCGACACCAAGCCGAAGGCCGGCACCAGCGAGATCGACCAGCGCAGCATCGACACGATCCGCACGCTGACGATCGATGCGGTGCAGAAGGCGAATTCGGGCCATGCCGGCGCCCCCCTCGGGCTCGCCCCGGTCGCCTTCACCCTGTGGAACCACTACCTCCGCTACGACCCCGCGAACCCGCACTGGCCCAACCGCGACCGCTTCGTGCTGTCGGTCGGCCACGCCTCGATGCTGCTCTACAGCCTGCTCCACCTCGCCGAGGTGGCGGAGAAGGATGGCGGCAACGCCCCGGCGGTGAGCCTGGAGGACATCAAGACGTTCCGCCAGCTCGACAGCCGCACCCCGGGCCACCCCGAGTACCACTTCACCACCGGCGTCGAGGTGACCACCGGGCCGCTCGGCCAGGGCGTGGCGAACTCGGTCGGCATGGCGATGGGCGGCCGCTTCCTCGGCGAGCGCCTGGCCTATGGCGACCGTCCGCTCTTCGACTACAACGTCTATGCCCTGTGCAGCGACGGCGACCTGATGGAGGGCGTCTCGGCCGAGGCCGCCTCGATCGCCGGGCACCTGCGCCTGTCGAACCTGTGCTGGATCTACGACAACAACACCATCACCATCGAGGGCCATACCGACCTCGCCTTCAGCGAGGAGGTCGCCGCCCGTTTCCTGGCTTATGGCTGGCAGGTCCTGCGCGTCGCCGACGCCAACGACACGGTGGCGGTCTCCCACGCCCTCGAGACCTTCCTGCAATCGGGTGACCGCCCGACGCTGATCATCGTCAACTCGGTGATCGGCTACGGCGCGCCGACGAAGCAGGGCACCCCGAAGGCCCATTCGGACGCCCTCGGCCCCGACGAGGTCAAGGGCGCCAAGCGCGCCTATGGCTGGCCGGAGGATTCCCAGTTCCTGGTGCCGGACGGCGTCTACGACAATTTCCGTCAGGGCATCGGCGCCCGCGGCAAGGCCCTGCGCGAGGAGTGGCTGGCGCTGGTCGAGGAGGTGAAGGCGGGCGACGCCGCCCTCGCCAAGGATCTCGCGACGTACCTCGACGGCGAGCTGCCGGAGGGGTGGGACGCCGACATCCCGGTCTTCCCGGCCGACGCCAAGGGCCTCGCCACCCGCGAATCCTCCGGCAAGGTGCTCAACGCCATCGCCAACCGGGTGCCGTGGCTGCTCGGCGGCTCGGCCGATCTCGCGCCGTCGAACAAGACCAAGCTCGAGAGCCCGGAGGCCGGCACCCTCGGGCCGTTCACCCCCGGCGGGCGCAACATCCATTTCGGCGTGCGCGAGCACGCGATGGGCTCGATCGTCAACGGCCTCGGCCTCGTCGGCCTGCGCGCCTACGGCGCCACCTTCCTGGTCTTCTCCGACTACATGCGCCCGCCGATCCGGCTCGCCGCCCTGATGGAGCTGCCGGTCTTCCACGTCTTCACCCACGACTCGATCGGCGTGGGCGAGGACGGGCCGACCCACCAGCCGGTGGAGCACCTGCTGGCCCTGCGGGCGATCCCCGGCCTCGTCACCTTCCGGCCGGCCGACGCCAACGAGGTGGCGGAAGCCTATCGCGTCATCATGCGGCTCAAGCACCAGCCGGCGGTGCTGGCGCTGAGCCGCCAGCCCCTGCCGACGGTCGACCGGGACAAGTACGCCCCGGCCTCCGGCACCGCCAAGGGCGCCTACGTGCTGGCCGGGGCCGACGAGCCGAAGCCGGACGTGATCCTGATCGGCACCGGCTCCGAGGTGCAGCTCTGCCTCGGCGCCTACGAGGCCCTCACGGCCGAGGGCGTGAAGGCCCGGGTGGTGTCGATGCCGTCCTGGGACCTGTTCGAGCAGCAGGACGAGGCCTACCGCAACAGCGTGCTGCCGCCCGAGGTGACGGCCCGCGTCGCGGTCGAGCAGGGCTCGGTGATCGGCTGGGACCGCTATGCCGGCAGCACCGGCACGATCCTGGGGATGCACACCTTCGGCTCCTCGGCGCCGATCAAGGACCTGCAGACCAAGTTCGGCTTCACGCCGGAGAAGGTGCTGGAGGCCGCGCGCGCTCAAGCGGCGAAGAAGAAGGGCTGAGCCAGGAATGCGGGAGCCCGTCGGTATCTCCAACGGGCCTCACACCATCGCGCTTTCGCATCGACACGTCGATGCGAAAGCGTCCGGCGCATCAGCGCCGGCGCCCATTCGGGCTGAGCCAACGCCTTCGAACGAGTCCGTTCGAAGGCGCTGCGGTATCACACCCTCCTCGTCGACCCGGGGCTCGTCGAAGACGAGAACCCCGGATCCATCGCTGCTGACGATGCCGGACGAAGCGGGACGCACGTCTCCTGCTGGAACGTCAGGGCAAAACCCGAGCGGTCATGGATCCGGGTTCTGCCACGCGGCCCCGGGGGTGACAGCGAGGGTTCCAGCGTCCTCGGGAGCAGCGGACACGCTCCTCAGCCCTACCGCACCGCCAGCACCTCCACGGGCGGCCCCCGATCGTCGGTGAACACGCCGGCGGTGAGCGGGCCCCCATACACCGCACCCGTGTCGAGATTGGTGCGATGGGCCCGCAGCTCCGGCCGGCCGGTCCGCGTCGGGGTGTGGCCGTGCACGACGTGGCGGCCGAAATCGTGGCCCGACGACAGGAACGGCTCGCGCATCCACAGACGGGTCTCGCGGTCGCTCGCCTCCGCATCTCGCGCCGGGTCGAGGCCGCCATGGACGTACCAGCGCTGCGCGTCGCCGTGCAGGGTCGGCAGGGCGGCGATCCAGGCGACGACCTCCGTCGGCAGGTCGCCCGGATGCGTCACGCCGTAGGAAGCGAGCGTCGCGCCCCCGCCGTTGATCCTCCACAGGTCGCGATCCGCACCGGCGACCGCATCGAGCAGCATCGCCTCGTGGTTGCCCATCAGGCAGGTCACCGTCCCGGGTTCACGGTCCTGGAGGTCCCGCAGGATCGCGACCGCGCCGGCGCTGTCGGGTCCGCGGTCAATGGCGTCGCCGAGGACGATCAGGCGGCGCAGCCGTCCGGCGCGGTGCTCCTCGATCCGGTCGAGCAGGCGGGCGAGCAGGTCGGCGCGGCCGTGAACGTCGCCGATCGCGTAGGTGAGCATGGCCGGCCCTCGCCTCCGTCCTGGGGTCACCGCGACCGGTCAAGCGACCGCCTGGACCGGCCGGATCGCCCGCACTGCCTCGGCATCGAGGTAGCGCAGGGTATCGCAGAAGCCCATCGGGCGATGGAAATGGTAGCCCTGCATCAGCACGAAGCCGAGCCCTTCGAGCAGGCGGGCCTGCTCGCCGGTCTCGATCCCTTCCACCACGCAATCGAGGCGCAGGTTACGGGCGAGCGCGGCGATCGACGTGATGATGTCGCGGCTGGCCGGATCGGTGGTGACCTCGCTGACGAAGCTGCGGTCGATCTTGAGCTTGTCCAGCGGCAGGCGGTGGACGTAGCTCAGGGACGAGTAGCCGGTGCCGAAATCGTCGAGCGCGATGGCGATGCCGCTCGCCTTGAGGGTCTCGAGCACGGTCTGGGCCTGCGCCACGTCCTGGATCAGCGCGGTCTCGGTCACCTCCAGGATCACCCGCCCGAGGGCGAGGCCGCTCGCCCGGATGGCCGCGACGATGCCGGCGGCGGCCTGCGGCGAGGCGATATCCGCCATCGACAGGTTGAAGGACAGGGCGACCCGGTCCGGCCAGGCCCTGGCGGCGGCGAGCGCCTGGCCGAGCAGCACCGCGGTGATGCGGGTGATGAGGCCCGAGCGCTCGGCGATGGGCACGAAGACCGCCGGCGAGATCGGGCCGAGCTCCGGGCTGGTCCAGCGCGCCAGCGCCTCGAACGCCACCGTTCCGCCGCGCCTCACGTCGACGATCGGCTGGAAGACCAGGCTCATCTCCCGCGCCAGGTCGGCATGGCGCAGGGCCTGCTCGATCACGCTCTGGGTGCGCAGCAACCGCTCGTGCTCCTCGGTGAACAGCACGGCGCCGCCGCGGCTATGCGCCTTGGCGTAGTACAGGGCGTAATCCGCCCGCTCGACCAGCTGGGCCGCCTTGTGGCCCGCTTCCGGACAGGTGGCGAAGCCGATCGAGGCGCCGATCTGGGCGGTGCCGCCATGCGGCAGCCGGAACGGCGCCGCCAGGGCCCCGCAGATCGCCTCGCCCATGGTCATCAGCCCGCCGGTGCCCCGCAGGACGAGGCCGAACTCGTCGCCGCCGATGCGCGCCACCACCCCCGCCTCGCCCACCACGTCCTGCAGGCGCCGGGCGGCCTCCTGCAGCACCGCGTCTCCGGCGCCGTGCCCGTGAGCGTCGTTGACCGGCTTGAACCCGTCGAGATCGACCAGGCCGACACCGAACGGCTCAGCCCCGCCCGCCGCCTCGTCCGCCGCCTGGTCCAGGGTGGCGAAGAAGCTGCGGCGGTTGGGCAGCTCGGTCAGCGTGTCGAGATTGGCGAGCCGCAGGTTCTCCCGGCTCAGGCGCTCGAGCTCGACCTGCTGGCCGATCAGGCGGGTGAAGTCCCGGTAATAGGCGACGATCACGAAGGTCAGGGCGGCGCTGACGATCACCAGGTTGAGGCCGATCGCCCGCATCACCTGGTTGTCGTGGCGGCTGACTTGCAGGCAGAAGAGAACGGTGACGATCGCCGTCACCAGCAGCGCCGCCGCGCGCAGATGCGCGAGGCAGAACACGCAGGCGATCGTGGTGGTGCCGACATAGAACAGCAGGTGCGCCCGCGCGTCGGCGTCGCCGTACCCGGAGAGCGCGCTGGCCCAGGCCATGAAGCCGACCGCCAGCGCGCCGGCGAGCCCGACCGTCAACCGCAGCTTGGCGGCGATCCGGGTCTCGTCGATCGGATGCCCGCGCCGGGCCAGCCACAACCCGAGGCGCAGGCCGCACAAGGCCAGCAATCCGCCGAGCGGGTAGAGGGTGATCCGGTCCGGCGCGACGCCCAGATAGGTCACCGCCACCGCCGTCGAGTTGATCGCCAGGATGACGTAGAGCAGCGGCACCTGGTTGTGCAGGGCCCGCATCTGGGCCCGCATCAGGTTCGGGTTCGCGGTTTCGATCCGGAACAGATCTGCGATGGTCTGCATTCTGCGCACTGCGCGTCCACCCCACCCGGTCCCGCCGATCATGGCACCGCACTCTCCACTCAGAAATCACGTGCGCTTGAATCAAAGGTTACCTAGGTGCCGAGGACCAGCAGATGACGGTTATTCCCGTGCAGGATCGCCGCCTCCGCGCCGCGGCGGACGGGAGCGGCCTGTGTCGCGGGGATCGTCATTCCGCTTGGGAAAGGCCTTCCGCAGCGTGACATTCGAGTGAAATCTACCCGTCCCTGCGACGCGCCGGCGCGATCATTGCCCCATGATTAGGAATATGTCCCTGGAATCACGACGACGCACAATCCGGGCGGTGCGGTTTCCCGAGCGACGCGATGCCGTCCCGTCCGCTCGCCCCGGCTTTGCCTCGCGGGCCCGGCTGCTATGTAAGCCCCGGGGAGGAAGCCGGTCGCGCCGCTTTCACCCCGACGGCCCCCCGAGCACCACCCGATCGCGCGGCCATCGGGAGATGCTCGAAGCCTCTGGCTTTGCGGCATCGTCCGGGACGAACCGGCGACCGGTTCGTCCCGGACGATGCTCCGGCAGCGACGGGAGACGCGATTCCTTGACCGACACCGCCTACGCCCTCTTCCTCGATTTCGACGGCACCCTGGTCGAGATCGCGCCGCGTCCCGACGGCGTCGCGGTTCCGCCCTCGCTGCCGGCGGGGCTCGCGCGGCTGCGCACCCGCCTCGGCGGTGCGCTGGCGCTGGTGACCGGCCGGCCGATCGCCACCATCGACGGCTTCCTGACCCCGGAGCGCTTCGACGTCGCCGGCCTGCACGGAGTCGAGCAGCGCCTCGGCGGCCGGGTCGTCGGCGGCGATCCGGCCGCGCATCCCACCCTGCGCGCCGGCGTCGCCACCCTTCAGCGGGAGACGGCCGATCTCGACGGCGTGCTGATCGAGGACAAGGGCTGCTCGGTCGCGGTGCATTGGCGCCTCGCCGCCGAGGACGCCGCGGCCCGCGCGCAGGAGATCGTCGCCGCGGTCGCCGGCACGCTCGGCGAGGTCTACCGGCTGCAGCAGGGCAAGGCGGTGGCCGAGATCCTCCCCGCCAGTGCCACCAAGGGCCATGCCATCCGGGGCTTCCTGCGCGAGACGCCCTATTCCGGCCGCCGGGCGGTCTTCATCGGCGACGACCTCACCGACGAGAAGGCCTTCGTCCCGGTGAACGAGGATGGCGGGATCACCGTGCGGGTCGGGCCCGGCGAGACGGTCGCCCGTCACCGCCTCGCCGATCCGGCCGCGGTGCGGGCCCTGCTCCTCGGCTGGGCCGAGGGCGGCGCGATCGATCCCGGATCGCTCCCGCCGGCCTGACGGCCTATCCGCCGGCCCGGCAATGCCCTAACTGGGGCTCCGACGTCACGCACAGGAACGATCCCGTCGATGCGCCGTTCGCCCTTCTACCTTGTCGGAGCCCTTACGATCGCCATGACCGCCTCAGCCTCCGCCGACTCGTTCGTCACCGCCCCGTCCGGCCTCCAGTACAAGGATACGGTCGCCGGCACCGGTCCGCAGCCGAAGACCGGCCAGACCGTCAGCGTCCACTATACCGGCTGGCTCTACCAGGACGGCAAGAAGGGCGCGAAGTTCGACAGCTCGCTCGACCGTGGGCAGCCGCTGAACTTCGCGGTCGGCACCGGCCAGGTCATCAAGGGTTGGGACGAGGGCCTGTCGACCATGAAGGTCGGCGGCAAGCGCACCCTCGTCATCCCGCCCGACCTCGGCTACGGCGCCCGCGGCGCCGGCGGCGTGATCCCGCCGAACGCCACGCTGATGTTCGACGTCGAGCTGCTCGGCGTGCGCTGAGCAAGCCGATCGCTGCGAGCGCCGCGATCGGATCGGGAATCGAGTTGGGTTGCATCGAGCCATCCGGTTCGAGACCCGGTTGATGACTCTCCCACCCGCGACCTCAGGACGAGGTCGCGGGTGGGACGAATCAGGGGCAATCGCCGGGACGGTCGATCCTCAGACCTCCAGCCATTCCCGCCGAACCGCCTCGTTGGCGCTGAGCGCGGCCGGCGTGCCCTCGAACACGACGTGGCCGTGGCCCATCACGTAGAGGCGCTGCGACAGCTTGAGGGCGATGGTCAGCTTCTGCTCGACCAGCAGCACGGACACGCCGCGGGCGGCGATCTCGCCGATCATCTCGGCGACGCGGGCGACCATCTGGGGCGACAGGCCCTCCGTCGGCTCGTCGATCATGATCAGGTCGGGATCGCCCATCAGGGTGCGGCAGATGGTGAGCATCTGCTGCTCGCCGCCCGACAGCACGCCGCCGGGCGTGTCGATCCGCTCCTCCAGCCGCGGAAACAGCCGGAAGATGTCGGCGTAGGACCAGCGCCCGCCGCGCTTCCCGCTCTTCTCGCCGAGCGCCAGGTTCTGCCGCACCGTGAGCTTGGGGAAGATCGCCCGCTCCTCCGGCACGTAGCCCAGGCCCCGGCGGGCGACCGCGTAGGGCTTGAGGCCGGCGATCGGCTGGCCCTTGAAGCGGATCTGCCCGCGGGGCGGCACGTCGCCCATGATCGCCTTGAGGGTGGTGGAGCGCCCGACGCCGTTGCGGCCGAGGATCGACACGATCTCGCCGGCCCCGACCCGGAAGCTCACCCCCTGGAGGATATGGCTCTTGCCGTAATAGGCGTGCAGATCCTCGACCTCGAGGAGGGCGGGCCCGGTGGCGGCCGAGGCCGCCGGCATCGCGAGGGCGGCGCTCACGCGGCCTCCTCCCCGGCGGCGACGCCCAGATAGGCTTCCTGCACGGCGCGGTTCTCCCGGATGCGGGCGGGCGTGTCGGTGGCGATGATCCGGCCGTAGACCAGCACGGAGATGCGGTCGGCGAGCCCGAACACCACCGCCATGTCGTGCTCGACCATCAGCAGCGTGCGGCCCGTGGTGACCTCGCGGATCAGCTGGGTCGCGTGCTCGCTCTCGCTGTGGCTCATCCCGGCCATCGGCTCGTCGAGGAGGATCACCCGCGCGTCGCTGGCGATGGCGATGCCGATCTCGAGGGCCCGCTGCTCGGCATAGGCCAGCAGCCCCGCCGCCACCGAGGCGCGGTGGCCGAGGCGGATGCGGGAGAGAATCTCCTCCGTGCGCTCGGCCACGCCCGGCAGGCTCTCGACGCCGCGCCAGAAGGACGGGCCGTGGCCCATCGCCCGCAGCACAGCGCAGCGCACGTTCTCCCACACGCTGAGCTTGGGGAAGATGTTGGTCACCTGGAAGCTGCGGGCGAGGCCGGCCCGGTTGATCGCCGCCGGGCGCCAGCCGGTGATGTCCTGGCCCTCGAGCCGGATCGTGCCGCTCGTCGGCGCGAAGCGGCCGCTGATCAGGTGGAACAGGGTCGACTTGCCGGCGCCGTTCGGCCCGATGATGGCGTGGCGCTCGCCCACCGGGACGGCGAGGTCGACGCCGTTGATGATCTTGGCCGGGCCGAAGCTCTTGTGGACGCCGGACAGCTCGATCGCGGGGCTCGTGCTCACGGGGCCAATGCCGACGGAATTCTTGCTGACGGGATTGTTGCCGACGGAACTCATGCCAGCTTCTCCTTGGCGGCGGCGGAGGCCTCGTGCCAGGCGGCCGCGACCCGGGGCAGCACGGCGCGCAAGGCGAGCGCGCCGCCGATCGCCATGGCACCGGCGACGATCCAGGGCAGGACGTGGGCGGCGTCGAAGCCGAACCCGGCGAGGCTCATCTCGGTGCCGTCGCTCGCCTTGACCAGCATCCGGAACGCCATCTCGATCAGCGCGATGATGCCCGCCAGCATGATGACGAACGGCCCGAGGGCCAGGAGATAGGCCGGAGCCAAGCGGTGGACGGTGCCGGCGCGGATGAGCGGGCCGTGCATCAGAGCGAGACCGGCGATGCCGCCGGGGGCGAACATCACGATGGCGATGAACAGGAGCCCGAAATAGAGCTGCCAGACTTCCGTGAGGTCGCTGAGCGAGACCTGGAGCAGCGTCACCACCACGGCGCCGACGACCGGGCCGATGAAGGTGCCGATGCCGCCGATGAAGGTCGCGAGCAGCACCACGCCGGACTGGTGCACCCCGAGATAGGCCGAGTTGGCGATCTCGAAGTTGATCGCCGCCAGCGCGCCCGCGACGCCGGCGAACAGCGCCGACAGGCAGAAGGCGGTGATGCGGATCGCCTGCGGCTCGTAGCCCAGGAACTCGACCCGCTCCGGGTTCTCCCGCACGGCGTTGCACAGGCGCCCGAGCGGCGTCCGGGTGATCGCGTACATCGCCACCGCGCAGATCAGGCACCAGGCGGCGATCAGATAGTAGACCTGGATCTGCGGCCCGAAGCTGAGATCGAACACGCGCAGCATCTTGGTGCGGTTGGCGGTGATGCCCTCCTCGCCGCCGAAGAAGCTGTTCAGGACGTGCGAGCCGGACGAGACCAGCTCGGCGATGCCGAGCGAGATCATGGCGAAGACGGTGCCGGCGCGCCTCGTCGAGATCGCCCCGAACAGGATCCCGAAGGCGAGGCCCGCGAGCCCCCCCACCACCGGCATCAGCGGCAGCGGCACGGGCAGCCGCAAGGACGCCACCAGGTTCATCGCGTGGACGGTGAAGAAGGCGCCCAAGCCGTAATAGACCGCGTGACCGAAGGACAGGAGCCCGGTCTGGCCGAGCAGCATGTTGTAGGACAGGGAGAACACCACCATGATGCCCATCAGGCTCATCATGGTCAGCGCCGTGCCGCTGGTGAAGACGAGCGGCGCCACGACCAGGATCGCGGCGGCGAGGATCCAGGGCGCGACCCGGGCGACGAGGCTTAGCCCCCGCGGGCGGATCGACGGTCGGCTGCCTGCCTGCGCGAAGGACCCGGACGGCGCGATGTCGGCGAGGTCGCTCATGCTTCGCGGTTCCCGAGCAGGCCGGTCGGCCGCGCGATCAGCACGAGGACCAGCAGGAGGTAGGGGATGATCGGTCCGACCTGGGCGATCGTCACGTTCCACAGGTCGCCCAGCACGCCGCCGGACGGCGCGGCATCGATGCCGACGGCCTGGAGGACGCTGGCGACCGAGACGTCGAGCGAGATCGCGAAGGTCTGCACCAGCCCGATCAGGAGCGAGGCCGCGAAGGCGCCGGTGAGCGAGCCCAGTCCCCCGACCACCACCACCACGAACAGGATCGGCCCGAGCAGCCCCGCCATGTTGGCCTGTGTCACGAGCGCCGGCCCGGCGATGACGCCGGCGACCGCGGCGAGGCCGGTGCCGACGCCGAAGACCAGCATGAACACCTTGGGGACGTCGTGGCCGAGCATCGCCACCATGTTGGGATGGGTCAGGGCCGCCTGGATGATCAGCCCGACCCGCGTCCGCGTCAGGACGGCCAGCAGGGCGATGAAGATCACCACCGAGATCACCAGCATGAACAGCTTGTAGGCCGGGTAGTTGGTGCCGAACACCGTGAAGGCCGGAAAGTCGAGGATGGCCGGCACGCGGTAATCGACCGGCAGCTTGCCCCAGACCATCTGCACCACCTCCTCGATCACGTAGGCGAGGCCGAAGGTGAAGAGCAGCTCCGGCACGTGGCCGTGGCGGTGGACGTTGCGCAGGCCGTAGCGCTCGACGAGCGCGCCGATCCCGCCGACCACCACCGGCGCGACGACGAGGCCGACCCAGAAGCCGGCGAAGCGGCTGATCTGGTAGCCGAAGAACGCGCCCAGCATGTAGAAGCTGGCATGCGCGAAGTTGAGCACGCCCATCATGCTGAAGATGAGGGTGAGGCCGCTCGCCATCAGGAAGAGCAGCATCCCGTAGAGCACGCCGTTCAGCGTCGAGATGATGACGAGTTCGAGCACGCGGGGTCTCCTGCCGGTGCGGGGCGCCGGGGCCGGGATGCGGTTCCCGGGATGGCGGGCCGGCGGGCGCACCCACCGGCTTCGGATCTGCCTCGACCCCGCCCTGTCCGGGCCCGGACAGGGCCTGCGCGACGGGAGCCCCAGCGGAAGGAGATCCGGGAAGGGGCCTTTCGGGTCAGGACAGTCGCGCGACGCGAAGCGGCACCCCGTCACCCCGGGGTGCCGCCCTCCCTTCCTCAGCTCGGCCGGTCCATCTTGCAGGTGGTCGGCAGCAGGGTGTCCTGGGCGCTGACCTCGCCCGATCCGGTCCAGCCCCAGCCGGTATTCTCGCTGTCGAGGACCTTCGTAGTGTCGACCGGACCGAATCGCGAGATGTAGATCGGCTGGAAGATCTGGTGATCGTCCGGCCGGATGAAGCTGTCCTTGCCGTAGAGCGTGTCGTTGTGGATCGCATCCATCGCCTTGGCGATGGCCTTCGGGTCGGTCGACTTGGCGGCGAGCGTCGCCTTGGCCAGGATGTTCATCAGGTTGACCACCCGCGGATAGGTCAGCTCCTGGCCGGTCTTGGCGCGGAAGGCAGTCTCGAAGTCGTGGCCGGCCTTGGAATCGATGTTGGCGTAGCCCTCGGAGATCTGGAACACCCGGTCGGGCAGGTTGGCCTGCTTGATCGCCGTCGGACCGCCGCTGCCGCCGCCGTAATAGGTGTAGAAATTGGCCTGAAGCCCGGCATCGCCCGCCGCTTTCAGCAGCAGCGCCATGTCCTGCGCCCAGTTGCCGGTGATCACCGCGTCGGCGCCCGAGGCCTTGATCTTGGCGATGTAGGGCGAGAAGTCGTTGACCTTCTGCAGCGGCGCCACCTCGTCGCCGACGATCTGGATGTCGGGCCGCTTCTCCTTCAGCATCGCCCGGGCCGCGGCGCGCACCGCCTGGCCGTGCGAGTAATCCTGATTAATCAGGTAGACCTTCTTCACCTCGGGCTTGCCCTTGATGTAGTTGGTCAGGGCCGCCATCTTGATATCGGAATTGGCGTCGAACCGGAAGTGCCAGTAATTGCACTTGGCATTGGTCAGCGCCGGATCGACCGCGGCGTAGTTGAGATAGATGATCTCCTTGCCAGGATTGCGGTCGTTGTACTTGCCGACGAAGTCGATCAGCGCGGCGCCGACCGAGGAGCCGTTGCCCTGCACCACCACCCGGGCGCCGGAATCGATCGCCTTCTGGAGCTGGACCAGGCTCTCCTGCGGGTTGAGCTTGTTGTCGTAGCCGGTCACCTCGAGCTTCAGGTCGGGGTTCTTGGCGTTGAGCTGCTCGGCCATGAACTGGAAAGTCTTCAGCCCGGCCTCGCCGGTGCTGGCCCCGCCGCCGGAGAGCGGATCGACGAAGGCGATCTTCAGGCTCATCGGCGCGGCGAGCGCAGTCGAGGCCGCCAGGGCCACGAGGCCGGCGGCCGTGATGCGCGCGAGGGTCTTGACCAAGGCGTCCTCCTGGAATGGCGTTCCCGCGTTCTTGTGGCGCGCCGCATTCGGCGTCGCCGGCGGGTCCTTGCCCGCCTTGAGCTGACACTGCCTCCCCGTCCGGGACGGGTCAAGCCGCGAAATGACGATCCGCATCGCGAAACATGTTGCCGAGCCGGCGGCGTCCCGTCACCCTGGGAGTCGCCCGGAACGAGATCCGTAAGACAGGGCGTGGGAGGGAGGCGGCAGCATGGCACAGGCGGTGGCGGCGCGCGCCGGCGCGATCATGCAGGAGAGCGCGGAGCCGGAGGACAGCGACCGGCAATTCGTCACCGCGCTCTCCCGCGGCCTCCAGGTCCTGCGCGCCTTCCGGGACGCGGCCGAGATGCTAGGCAACCGCGAGATCGCGTCCCGCACCGGCCTGCCGAAGCCCACCGTCTCGCGCCTGACCCACACGCTCCTGTCCCTCGGCTACCTGGTGCACGACCCGGAGGGCGAGCGCTACGGCCTGGGTCCCGCCGTGCTGGCGCTGAGCGCCGCCTTCCTGCGGCAGAACTCCTTCCCGCAGATGGTCAAGCCGTTCCTGCAGGACCTCGCCACGGCGGTGCAGGCCCACGTGGCGCTCGGCCTCCTCGACGGGCTGTCGAGCGTCTACGTCCAGCTCTGGCGCGGGGAAGGCCAGCGCATCGTCCTGTCGAGCGAGGTCGGCTACCGCCTGCCGCTGGCCCGCAGCGCCATGGGCATGGCGACGCTGTCGAGCCTCGACGAGGCGGCGCGATCCGCGCTCATGACCCGCCTGCGCCGCGATGGCGCCGATGCGACGCGGCTCGACCAGACCTATCGCCGCTGCGCCGCCGAGATCGCCGAGCACGGCTTCTGCGTCGGCATCGGCATCTGGCACCAGGACATCAATGCCGTCGCGGCCCCGATCCACGCCCCCGGCGGGCGCGGCCATTTCGCGCTCAACATCAGCGGCCCGGCCTTCCTGCTCACCGAGGAGGTCCTGCGCCGGGACACCGGCCCGCGGCTGATGGAGACGATCGAGCGCATGCGCTCGCTCGGGATCGTCGATTGACGGATCACGCCTCCTCCAGGCCCGCGAACCACGCCGCATAGGGCGTGTTGCGGGCGAGGTGCCGGTTGTAGTCCGGCGCCCCGTCGGTCCACCAGGGCGGGCCGCGCTCGCCGAGCCCGTGCTTGGCCGCGTCGACCGCCGCGCGGGCCTCGGCCAGGGCGGCCCCGCCTTCGGCCTTCGCGTCGCGCACGGCGCGGCGGGCCCGCATCAGATCCTGCACCAGGGCCTCGCGCCGGGCGGCCGGCAGAGACGGATCGGAGCAGCGCCACAGCCGCCCGCGCACCACGATGTAGCGCCCGTCCGGCGTGGTCGGGACCGTCTTGCGCGGCATCACCGTAAGCTCCGCGATCGCCCGTGAGGCTTTGAGAGGGCGTTAAACCTTCGCGCGCAACCTCGTCGCGGGAAGCGGGAGCGGGTCCTCCTGCCGGGGGACGCCATGCACATCGTCGTCGTCGATCCGAGCCGGGTGGTGCTCAAGGTCATCAGCGGGCTCCTGACGCCCCGCGGCCATACCGTGGACACGTTCACGGATTCGCGCGAGGCGCTCGATTTCGTCACCGACAACGCATCGGTCACCACCCTGATCACCAGCCTCGAGGTGCGTCCCCTCAGCGGCCTGGAGCTGTGCTGGTCGGCCCGGCTGCTCGCGGATGCGCACCGCCCGCTCTACATCATCACGATGTCGTCGGCCCGCAACGCCCGCAACCTGGCGGAGGCGCTCGACAGCGGCTCGGACGACTTCATCGACAAGCCGCCGGGCCCGGAGGAGCTCTATGCCCGCCTGCGGGCGGCCGAGCGGATGACCGGGATGCAGCGCGAGCTGATCCGCCTCGCCGAGGCCGACGCGCTGACCGGGCTCCTCAACCGCCGCGCCTTCCTGCAAAGGGTCGGCGAGGTCGCGGACCGGGCCGGGGCCCACGGACGGCTGTCGATGGTGATGGTCGACATCGACCAGTTCAAGGCCATCAACGACCAGCACGGCCACGAGGTCGGCGACACGGCGATCCGGGGCGTCGCCGCGGAGCTGCTCACCGAGGCCGGCGGCATCGCCGGGCGCGTCGGCGGCGAGGAATTCGCCCTGGCCCTGCCCGGGCGGAACCTGGAGGAGGCCGAGGCCGCCGCCGGGCGCCTGCGGCTGCGCTGCACGCAGCTGCGCTTCAAGGGCCAGCGCGGCCCGGTGCAGCTCACCGCGAGCTTCGGCGTCAGCACCTGGTCCGAGGGCGAGACCGTCGGCGGCCTGCTCAAGCGCGCCGACATCGCCCTCTACGAGGCCAAGAGCACGGGGCGCAACCGGGTCGTCTCGGCGGCCACCGACCTGATCCTGGCGCGGGCCGGGTAGGCCGATGACGGCTCGGCCGGATCCGTCTAACCTCGGGTCATGACGGCAGCCGCAACCATCGGCGTGGAAACACCCCTGCAGGAGGACGTGGCGGTCCTCCTGTCACTGGCGGATGCCGTGGCGGCGCGCCTCTATCCGGAGGCTCAGCGCCGCCCGATCACGCCGGAGAGCCTGGCCGTACCGGGAACCCCCATCCTCGTCGCGCGCATCGCCGGAGCGGCGGCCGGCCTCCGTGCCGTGATCGAGCACGGCGCCGGCGCGGTGGAGCTGAAGCGCATGATCGTCGCCGCGGAGGCGCGCGGGCGCGGCGTCGGGTCCGCTTTGGTGCGGGGCGCCGAGTCCGAGGCGCGACGGCTCGGCGCCCGCGCGATCGTCCTCGAGGTCGGCAGCCGCAACACCGAGGCCCAGGCACTCTACCGCCGCGCGGGCTTCACGTGCCGCGGTCCGTTCCCGCCTTATCGCGCGCTGCCGGTCAGCCTCTTCCTGGAACGCGCCATCCCGGCCTGACCCAATGCGGGAAAATACCGAGGCGCGCGTGTCAAACTGGTCCGGACTTTCGGGTCCTCTCGCCTCGCGCGCCGGCTCCGTCCGCCCCGCTTTTCGCGACATCCTGCCGCAGAGTCGGTCTACCTAGGCATTCCGCCCCTCGGGCGCGCCCTCGCTCTGCCGCAAAGCCCGTCCCGCACGACCCTCCCCCCGCCGCGCTGGAACAAGGCTTGATCCGTCTCCTCCGTAGGCACCGCGCCTGTATCGCGCTGGAACGGAGGCAAGCGGCATGAGTGACGCCGTCAGGGTTCTGATCATCAACGAGCCGTCGGATCTGGGCGCCGCCTTCCGGGCGACGCTGGAGCATCATCCGGCCTTGCGGACGGTGGGCGAGGAGGAACTCGAGGAAGCCGGCTCGCCCTGCGTCGTCCTGGCCTTCGCGCCCGAGATCGGCCCGGCGGCAGTGGCGTCCTTGCGCGCGCGGGCGCCGGAGGCCCGGATCCTGGTGGCGTTCCAGGCCGCCGACGCGGCGGAGATCGGCCGGCTCGCCACGGCGGGCGCCGATGCCTTCGTGGCCCGCTGCGCGTCGCCGCGCGACATCTGCGCGACGATCCTGGCGCTCGCCCATGGCCTGCCGCTGCACGAGGGCGAGGCGGAGAATCCGGCGTCCGAGTCGGCGGCCGAGAGCCTGGGGCTCACCCCGCGGGAGGCCGAGGTGCTGCGCTTCCTCAGCGCCGGCTTCAGCAACAAGGAGGTGGCGCGCCGCCTCACGGTGAGCGTGCGCACGGTCGAGACCCACCGGCTCAACCTGCGCCGCAAGACCAAGACCGGCCGGCTCAAGGACCTGGTTCAGCTCGCCCGGCAGATCGGCCTGGCGCCAGTGCTCGAAGGCGAGACCCGGCCCCTGCGGCGCCTCTCCCACGAGGCACATGGCGCCGCTCCCCATTGAGGGGGCGGCGCGGTGGATCACAGGCGGTCCCCGGAGGAACCGCCCCGAATCAGGCGGCCTTGCGGGCCGCCGCCTTGCCGGACCGTGACGAGCCGGCCGAAGCTCTTTCACCCTTGACCGAGCGCCCCTTCGCCATGGTTCCCTTGCCCGGCTCCGCCTCCTTCATGCGGTCCTTGCTCGTGGACCGTTTGCTCGAGGATCCCTTGTTCGAGGACCCCTTGCTCGAGGATCCCTTGTTGCGCCCCGTCCCGGCCTTCGTCCTCGCCTCCTGCGCGGCCCGGGCGAGGCGGCCCTGGAGCAGGCCGAGCACCGCCGTCTCCTCGGGCCTGAGGCGGGCAATGTCGTCGCGCAGGGCCGCCTCGACCTCGTCCTTGACCTGGAGCAGCAGCTCGCCCTCGAGGTAGCAGCCGAGGATCTCCGGGTGGATGTAGCACTTGCGGCAGATCGTCGGCGTGTTGCCGAGCCGCTCGGCCACCCGCTCGATCGCCGCGCGCACGTTGCGCTTGGCCTTGGCCTCGCTGTCGAAGGCCTCGAACTCGCGCAAGGCCATCGCGGCCAGCACCGTCCCGGACCACGTCCGAAAATCCTTGGCGGTGATGTCGCGGCCGGTGATCTCGCGAAGATACGCGTTCACGTCGGCCGAGGTCACGTCCCGCTGCTCCCCGTCCTCATCGAGGTACTGAAACAGCTCCTGGCCGGGCAGGTCCTGGCAGGCCTTGACAATCTTCGCCACCCGGCGGTCGTGGACCGCGAGCTCCCAGACCTTGTTGCTCTTGCCCTTGAAGCGGAACCTCAGCTCCCGGCCCTCGATCCTGACATGCGGGTCGCGCAGGGTGGTGAGGCCGTAGCTCTTGTTCTGCTTGGCGTAATCGTCGTTGCCGACCCGGATCAGGGTGGTCTCGAGCAGGTGCACCACCGTCGCCAGCACCTTCTCGCGCGGCAGCCCGCGCCGGCCCATATGCTCCTCGACCGTCGCGCGGATGCCCGGCAGCACCTCCGCGAAGGTCATCATGTGGGCGAACTTGGTGCTCTCCCGGGCCTGGCGGAACTCCGGATGGTAGCGGTACTGCTTGCGGCCGCGGGCATCGCGCCCCGTGGCCTGGATGTGGCCGTTGGCGTGGCGGCAGATCCACACGTCGGTATAGGCGGGCGGGATCGCGAGCGACCGGATCCGCGCCAGCGCCGCCGCGTCGCGCACCTTCGCGCCCGTGCCGTCGACATAGGCGAAGCCGCGCCCGTTGCGCTTGCGACGATAGCCCGGCTCCTCGTCGCTGACGTAGCGCAGGCCGGCCTCGCGGGCGGCGTCGCGGGTGTCGACGCGATCCTCGGCGGCAGGCTCCGCCATCTCGGGATCCGACAGCATGGGCTTCACGACCTCACGGGTTGCGGTCGCTCTCAACCGGCGCGTGCCCGCATGGGTTCCTACGGGCGCGGAGTATCCAGGCGCGGAGGACCGCCGGACCGTATCCCGGCGCGGCGCCAGGCTGTAGGGAAGGCGGGACCTTGAGCGGGAGAGACCGGGTGCAGCCACAGGACGCGGGCGGAGAGGGGCGGCGGGCGCATGTCGCCTTCGTGGTCACCGAGGACTGGTTCTTCGCCTCGCACTTCCTGCCGATGGCCCGTGCGGCGGTGGCCGCCGGCCACGCCGTCTCGGTCGTCACCCGGGTGCGGGCGCACCGCGACGTCATCGCCGCCACCGGCGCCCGGGTGGTGGCGCTCGAGGCCGAGCGGTCGAGCCTCAACCCGATGGCGGCGGGCTACGCCGCCGGCCAGCTCGCCGCGATCCTGAAGGCGCTCAAGGCCGACGTCGTCCACTGCATCGCCCTGCGGGGCATCCTGGTCGGGGGCACGGCAGCGACGCTCGCCAGCATCCCGTCGCGGGTCTACGCGCTGACCGGCCTCGGGCTGATCGGCGCCCGGCAGGACCGGACGGGGCGCCTCGCCCGCACCGCCCTGCGCCTTCTGATCCGCGGCCCCCTCGAGACCGCCCGCACCCGTTACCTGTTCGAGAATCCGGACGACGCGACGCTGCTCGGCCTCGACCCGGAGAGCCCGCGCGTCGCGGTCGTCGGCGGTGCCGGCATCGACCCGGAGGCGTGGATCCCGCAGCCCCTGCCACCGCAGCCGCCTCTGCGGATCGCGCTCACCGCCCGGATGCTGTGGTCGAAGGGGATCGATACGGCCGTGAAGGCGGCCCATCTCGCGCGGGCCGAGGGCGCGAACCTCGAACTCGCCCTCCACGGCGCCCCCGATCCCTCGAACCGCCGCGCCATTCCCGAGGCGACCCTGCGCGAGTGGTCGCGCGACGGCGTCGTCTGGCACGGCCCCACCGACGATGTGGCCGGAGCCCTGGCCCAGGCCCACGTCGCCTGCCTGCCCTCCCGCGGCGGGGAGGGCTTGCCGCGGGCGTTGCTGGAGGCGGCGGCGAGCGGACGGGCGGCTCTCACCACCGACGTGCCGGGCTGCCGGACCCTGGTGCGGGACGGGATCGAGGGTCTGATCGTGCCGCCGGACGATCCCGCCGCGCTCGCCGCCGCGATGGCGCGGCTCGCCGTCGACCCCGCCCTCGTTGCCCGGATGGGGGCGGCGGCCCGCGCCCGGATCATCACCGGCGGCTTCACCGAGGCCGCGGTGACGGCCCGCGTGCTGCGGCTCTACGCGGAGCTCGCCTGATGGAGCCGGTCGCCTTCATCCGCGCCCACACGGCGCTCCGTCCCGTGCCGCACGCCCCGGCGATCCGCCTGCACGTCGCCGACGAGGCGACGGAATTGTGGGGCCGCACCGAGGAGGAGCTGGGCGAGATCGGCCTTCCGCCGCCGTTCTGGGCCTTTGCCTGGGCCGGCGGCCAAGCGCTCGCCGCCTACGTGCTGGAGCATCCCGAGACGGTGGCGGGCGCCCGGGTGCTCGACTTCGCCTCCGGCTCCGGCCTCGTCGCCATCGCGGCCGCCATGGCGGGGGCGGCCTCGGTCGAGGCGAGCGACCTCGATCCCTTCGCGCTGGCGGCGATCGGCCTCAACGCGGCCGAGAACGGCGTTGCCGAGCGCATCACCGCGAAAGGGGCCGACCTGATCGGCCGCGACGAGGGCTGGGACTGCGTGCTCGCCGCCGACATCTTCTACGAGCGCGACCTCGCCGCCCGGGTCGGCGACTGGCTGGCCGGCCTGCATGCCCGCGGCGCCCGGGTGCTGCTGGGCGATCCGGGCCGGGCCTACCTGCCGAAGGACCGGCTGGAGACCTTGGCGACCTACGAGGTGCCGGTGACCCGGGCGCTGGAGGATGCCGAGATCAAGCGGACGGGGGTGTGGCGGTTTCGGGGGTGAGGTCTCCTCCCCCGGCATTGCGAGCCGAATTCGAAACCCCCTGCGTCATCCCGGGGCCGCGAAGGCGGAGCCCCGGGATGACGGTGAGGATATGTGCGCAACTGGATCGATCCCAGGACTCAATTAAACCGCTGATCAATGCGCGCCCTGCTGCTGCTTGGCCCGCGCCACGATCTGCGTCGGGTTGACGAACCTGAGCGCGATCACCAGCCAGATCAGCGTCACCGCCATGTAGACCACCGCCATCGCGTCGATCGACTGCCCGGCGCGCACGCCGGCGGCGAAGACCGCGTAATAGAGCGCCACCACCAGGGTCTGGCTCGTCGGCCCGGCGACCAGGAAGGTCAATTCGAACATCGCGATGGTGCGCACCAGCACCAGGAGCAGGGCGGCCAGGATGCCGGGGATGAGGAGCGGCAGCAGGATCCGCAGGAAGAGCTGGCGGGTGCCGGCGCCGAAGACCCGGGCCGCCGCCTCGATGCGCGGGTCGATCTGCTCGATGAACGGGATCATCACCAGCACCACGAAGGGCACGCTCGGCACCAGGTTGGCCAGCACCACGCCCCACAGCGTGCCGGCGAGGCCCGCCTGGTAGAGCACGGTGGCGAGCGGGATGCCGTAGGTGATCGGCGGCACCAGGAGCGGCAGCAGGAAGACCAGCATCACCAGCCGCTTGCCCGGAAAGTCGCGGCGCGCCAGCGCGTAGGCCGCCGTGACCCCGAGGAGCCCGGAGACCAGCACCACCAGGAACACCACCTGGAGCGTCACGACCAGCACCTCGCCGAGCTGGAACTCGTCCCAGGACGCGGCGTACCAGCGGGTGGTGAAGCCGAGCGGCAGCCAGGTGCCGAGCCAGCGCGTGGCGAAGGAGTTGAGCACCACCGCGGCGATCATCGCCAGGAGGTTGAGGCAGAACAGCAGCGTGACGGACCAGACCGCCATCCGCCACAGGCGCGAGCCGAGGCCGGTGTCGCGGATCATCCCTTGGTGCCTCCGACCGGGCCGGTATAGAGGAGCGTGCGGCCCCAGAGCAGCAGCCCCACGATGGCGAGCTGGACCGCCCCCATGATCATCGCGATCGCCGAGGCCAGCGAGTAATCGTATTCCTCGAACGCCGCCTGGTAGGCCGCGATCGAGATCACCCGCGTGGCGCCCGCCGGCGCCCCGAGCAGCACCGCGGAGGGGAAGACCGAGAAGGCCTGGACGAAGGACAGGCAGAAGGTCACGGCGAGGCCCGGCAGGATCAGCGGCAGGATGACCTTCGTGAAGCGCTGCCAGGCATTGGCCCCATGGGTCGCCGCCGCCTGCTCCAGGGCCGGATCGATGCCGGTGACCGAGGAGAGCGTCAGCAGGAACGCGAACGGGAAGCCGGTGATGAGGAGCGAGGCGAACACGCCCCAGTAGTTGTTCGTGAGCTTGAGCGGGCTCCCGATCACCCCGAGCCAGACGAGAGAGCGGTTGAACCAGCCCTGCGGCCCGAGGAAGTTGAGCAGGCCTTCCGCCACCAGCACCGTGCCGAGCGTGATCGGCAGGACCAGGATCGTGGTCAGCAGGCGCTGGCGGCGCATCAGCCGCACCCTGAGGGCAATGGGCACCGCCAGCGCGAGGTTGAGCACCGTGACGGGGAGCGCCAGGCGCAAGGTCGCCGCGACGGTGTCGTAGAGGAACGGGTCGGAGAAGAAGCGGGCGTAGTTCGCCCACCAGGCGCCGGCCTTCGGCTGCAGCGACAGCACCAGGCCATAGGCGAAGGGATAGACGAACAGGCCGAGGATCGCGAAGAGAGCGGGCAGCACGAGGAGCGTGGTGCCATCGAGGCCGCTGGCGGCCAGCCGCACCGCGAGCGGCGGCGTCTCGGCCCGGGGTGCGGCCGTGGGGAGCGAGGCCGAGGTCACGCCGCCTCCCCGGGGAAGACCAGGACCCGCGGCGAGGCGGCGGCGAGGCGCACCGTCTCGTCCTGCGCCACTGCCCGGTCGGAGCGGAAGAACAGCTCGGTCCCGTCCTGCGCCACGGCGGTGCCGAAGAAGGCCCGGCCGCGATACTCGACGCTGGCGACCCGGGCCGGTACGCCGTCCGTCGCGGGCGTCAGGTCTTCCGGGCGGATCGCCGCGACGGCCGGCGCACCGGGACTCAGGGTCTCCCGCAGGGTGCCGGCGAGGCGGGTGCCGCAGATCTCGACCTCGGCCCGCGCGCCGTCCACGGCGACCGCCCGGCCGCGCAGGCGATTGCGAAAGCCCATGAAGTCGGCGACGTCCGGATGGGCCGGGCGCTCGTAGAGGTCCTCCGGCGTGCCGACCTGGCGGATGCGCCCGTCGCGCATCACCACGATCCGGTCGGCCATCGACAGGGCCTCGTCCTGGTCGTGCGTGACGTAGATCGTCGTCGAGCCGATGGTGTCGTGGATGCGGCGGATCTCGGCCCGCATCTCGAGGCGCAGCTTGGCGTCGAGGTTCGACAGGGGCTCGTCCATCAGCACCACCGGCGGCTCGATCACGATCGCCCGCGCGATGGCGACGCGCTGCTGCTGGCCGCCGGACATCTGGCCCGGGAGCTTCGCGGCCTGGGATTGCAGCCGCACCAGCGCCAGCGCGTCGTCGACCCGGCGCGCGGCCTCCTGGCCCCTCACACCCCGCATGGCGAGGCCGAAGCCGACGTTCTTCGCCACGTTCATGTGCGGGAACAGCGCGTAGCTCTGAAACACCATGCCGAAGCCGCGCTCCTCGGGCTTCAGCCGGTCGATGCGGCGCTCGCCGAGATGGATCGACCCGCCGGTGAGCGGCAGCAGTCCGGCGATGCAGTTGAGCGCCGTCGACTTGCCGCAGCCGGACGGGCCCAGGAGGGCGATGAACTCGCCCCCCCGGATCGTCAGGTCGAGCCCGTCGAGGGCGGTCATCGCGCCGAACCGGCGGCTCAGGCCGCTCAGGCGCAGATCCTGCGGCGCCTCGTGGTGGCGTGCCATCGGTGTCCTCTCCCCGCCTCTTCCGGGCCGCCGGCGCAGTGCTACCGCTTCTTGCCGGAGCCGACCTGCTCGTCCCAGCGCCGGAAGGCCACCACCAGCTTGTCGGGGTCCAGCGGCATCTCGATCGGATGCTCGGCGATCATCCGGTCGTATTCCGGCCGGCCGAACTCCTTCAGCGCCGCGCGGCTCTCCGGCGGGGCCATGTCGAGGGTGACGCCCTTCACGGCGGGGCCGGGATAGAAATAGCCCTCGTCGTAGGTATAGGCCTGCTGCGCCGGCTGGAGCAGGAAGGCCATCAGGTCGAGGATGACCGCGAGCTTCTCGTCGGGCACGCCCTTCGGCACTGCCATGTAATGGGCGTCCGCGACCCAGCGGAAATCCTTGAGCGTGCCGACCTTGGCCTCGGCCGGGACGACGCCGAGGACCCGCGGGTTGATGTCCCAGCCGGTGGTCGAGACGATGATGTCGCGGCTGCCCTCGCCCAGCTCCTTCATCGTCTGCGACGTGCCGCCCGGATAGTAGTCGACGGTCTCGCCGATCGCCCGCAGGTACTCCCAGGTCTTGTCCCAGCCCTTGTCGGGGTCGGTCGGATCCTTGTCGCCGAGGATGTAGGGCAGGCCCATGATCCAGGTGCGGCCGGGGCCGGAATTGGCCGGGCGGGCATACATGAACTTGCCCTTGTTCTGGCGCGCCCAGGCCAGGAGCTCCTCCGCCGTGGTCGGCACGGTCTTCACGCGCTCGGGCATGTACTCGATCAGCGGCCCGGACGGGTACCAGGCGACGCACAGGCCCTGGTCCTGGGCCAGGCCGTTCAGGCGCAACGCGGCGGGCTGGTAGATGTCGGCGGGTTTCGGCAGCTGGCCGGCATGGGGCTTGAGGTCGACCCAGAGCTTCTGCTCGATGCCGGCGGCGATGCCGTCGGTGCCGGTGAGCACGAGGTCGATGTCGACCCGGCCGGCGGCCTGCTGCGCCTTGAGCTTCGAGGGCAGTTCCGGCGCCGGCGCCTTGGTGAAGGCGAAGCGCGAGACGATGCCGGGCCGGGCCCGCCGATAGGCCTCGATCGCCTTCTGGGTGAGCGCCAGGTTGCCCGCCACATCGACCACGGTGACGACGACGGGCGATTTCGGCAGGGCCAGCTCGGCCCGGGCGCGGGCGCTGAGGACGAGTCCCGCCCCGGCCGCGAGACCCGCGACCGCCTTGCGGCGTGTGATCGTCATGTTTCCCCCGTTTCGCGAGTGGGCTCTGCCGGCCCTCGATCGGCACGGATGACTCCGTGCTTTCCATCCATTGGTGCACTAATATTTTAGCACGTCAAGTCTGACGGAAGGAAAGGCTGGTCGGCACGCACGCATCCGGACCCTCCCCCGTTCTGCGGGGGAGGGTTCGGGCGCAAGCGCCTCAGGTATACATCGCCTTGAGGTCCAGCGTGCTCTCGCGCCCGACCGCGTCGTAGTTCTGCTCGAGCCACGCCTTGGCCGCATCCCGCCCCGCATCGCGCAGTTCAAGGAAGAACGGCCATTGCGCCCGCAGGCGCGAGGAGGCCGAGGCGTCGTCGAGCGCGCCGCCGCTGCCGTCGATGCGGTGGAGCAGCACCTGCTTGTAGGCGTTCGAGCGCCCGAGCACGCCGTCGTCGATCAGGTCGTCGACGAAGTCGATCGCCCGCAATTCGCGCAGCAGGTTGGCGTTGAAGGTGATCTCGTTGAGGCGGTCGCGGATCTCGGCCGGGCTGCGGGGCGTCTCGCGGCGCTCGACCGGGTTGATCTGGACGAGCAGGATGTCGCGGGAGCGGGCCCCGTGATAGAGGGGATAGAGCGGCGGGTTGCCGAGATAGCCGCCGTCCCAGTGCGGGACGCCGTCGATCTCCACCGCCTGGAACACCGTCGGCAGGCAGGCCGACGCCATCAGGTGATCGACCGTGAGGTCCGGCCGCTCGAACACCGCCATCTTGCCGGTCCAGACATTGGTGGCCGAGATGTACAGGTCGGCCGGCCCGTCCCGCCGCACGGCCTCGAAATCGACCGTGTCGGCGAGCGCCCGCTTCAGCGGGTTGATGTTGAGCGGATTGGACGTATAGGGGCTGGCGACGGCGTTCCAGAACGCCCCGACCGGGGTCTTCTTCCAGAAGCTCATCACCCCGTCGACGAAGCTCTGCTGCGCCTGCGGCAGGTCGGCGTCGAGGCTGATCTCGCGCCAGAACGCCTCCAGGCGCTCGCGCGCGCCGTCGGGGCCGCCGCGCAGCCAGCCATCGACCATCACGACGGCGTTCATGGCGCCGGCGCTCGCCCCGGTGATCGCCTCGAAGGCGAGGCGGCCATCCTCGATCAGGGCGTCGAGCACGCCCCAGGTGAAGGCGCCGTGGGCGCCCCCGCCCTGGAGCGCCAGCGCGATCGGCTTCTCGGCCCGGGGGCCGACGAGGCCGCGGCCGAGCGGGCCGGAAGCCGCCTGGAGCGGACCGGAAGCCGCGAGGCCGGCGGTGTCGTGAGCCGCGTCGGGGACTTTCGCCCCGCGGGACTCCGCATGGTGGGGTAAGGTCGTGTCCGTCATGCTTCGGGATGTGGTGTGTTGCGCTGCGAAAGCAAATGGTGCGCCGCAACGTCGCGCCGGGATGGCCCGGCGTCACGTGCTTGACGCGTGCGGTCGGCACAATCAGCTAAGACGGTGATCCGGGCCGGGAATGCCCGGCAGGGGTTCCCGAAGCGCGGTGCTCTCCGGAAGGGGGGGTGGCAAGGATGTCGCAGCATTCCGGTCAGCAGGGCGGGATCGGCCGTTTCAGGCCGTCGATCGCGCCCGCTTGTCTCGCGGAACGAAGCGATTTCCACCGCGCCCGGAAATGCTCTAGACGGTTGTCACGCCGCGACTGAAGCGACCCCGAGACTCTAGCGAACGACCCCCGAAGGTATCCGATGGAAGCCATGGAAGCCCTCGCCGCGACCGCCCCGGCGGACGCCGCTCCCGAGATCGCCGGCCCGAGCCCCCGGCACCGCACCGTCGGCGTCCGGATCGGCGAGGGCGAGGGCGCGGTGGTGATGGGCGGCGGCGCCCCGATCGTCGTGCAGTCGATGACCAACACCGACACGGCAGACATCGACGCCACGGTGGCGCAGGTCGCGGCCCTCGCGCGGGCCGGCTCCGAGGTCGTGCGCATCACCGTCGACCGCGACGAGGCGGCCACGGCTGTGCCGAAGATCCGCGAGCGGCTCGACCGCATCGGCGTCAACGTGCCCCTCGTCGGCGACTTCCACTATATCGGCCACAAGCTCCTGACCGACCATCCGGCCTGCGCCGAGGCGCTCGCCAAGTACCGGATCAACCCGGGCAATGTCGGCTTCAAGGAGAAGAAGGACCTGCAGTTCGGCACCATCGTCGAGCTGGCCGCCCGCTACGGCAAGGCCGTGCGGATCGGCGCCAACTGGGGCTCGCTCGACGAGGCGCTCCTCACCCACATGATGGACGAGAACGCCAATTCGCCCCGTCCCCGCGACGCCCGCGCCGTCATGCGCGAGGCGATGGTGCAGTCCGCCCTCCTCTCCGCCGACCGGGCGGTGGAGATCGGCCTGCCGAAGGACCGCATCGTGCTCTCGGCCAAGGTCTCGGCAGTGCAGGACCTGATCGCGGTCTACCGCGAGGTGGCGCGGCGCTCGGACTACGCCATCCATCTCGGCCTGACCGAGGCCGGCATGGGCACGAAGGGCATCGTGGCGGCCTCCGCGGCGATCGGCGTGCTGCTCCAGGAGGGCATCGGCGACACGATCCGCTACTCCCTGACCCCGGAGCCGGGCGGCGACCGCACCGTCGAGGTGAAGGTGGCGCAGGAACTCCTCCAGACGATGGGCTTCCGCACCTTCGTGCCGCTCGTCGCCGCCTGCCCGGGCTGCGGCCGCACCACCTCGACGGTGTTCCAGGAGCTGGCCCGCGACATCCAGAACTGGATCACCACCTCGATGCCCGAGTGGCGCAAGACCTATCCGGGGGTCGAGGGGCTGAACGTCGCCGTGATGGGCTGCATCGTCAACGGACCGGGCGAGTCGAAGCACGCCGATATCGGCATCTCGCTGCCGGGCACCGGCGAGACCCCGACCGCGCCGGTCTTCATCGACGGCAAGAAGGCGATGACCCTGCGCGGCCCGACGCTGGCCAAGGACTTCGAGGGCATCGTCATCGACTACATCGAGCGCCGCTTCGGCCAGGGACGCCGCAGCGCCGCCGAGTGAGACCTGAGAGCGGGTTGAAGGCCGGCTGAGGGGGCAGGCGCGCGCCGCCTTGCGCCCCCCCGGACCCGTGCTACAATCCTGCCACAATCGGGCCCGGCGGACGCGCCGGGCCGAGAAGGATTCGAGCCCGCCACCCGGCCCATCAGCGCGCTTGGCGGCAATCCCGGCCGCCCGCGGGCGCATTCCCGAACAGACATGACACAGTCAGCCGCATCGACGGGGGGACCCGTCGCGCCACCCGAATCCCTCACGCCGCCGAGCGGCGGCCCGCCGACCCCGGCCGGCAGCGTCGACGAGGCCGAGGGCCACGGCCACGCCAAGGCGAGCTTCTGGACCCTGTTCCTCGGCTCCGTCGGCGTCGTCTACGGCGATATCGGCACGAGCCCGCTCTACGCCTTCCGCGAGGCCCTGGGGCCCGGCCGGGCCGACGGCGTGCTGACCGGCGAGGAGGTGCTCGGCACCGTCTCGCTGCTGCTCTGGGCGCTCGTGCTCATCGTCACCATCAAGTACGTCATCCTGCTCCTGCAGATGGACAACAAGGGCGAGGGCGGCATCCTCTCGCTGATGGCGCTCGCCCGCAAGGCGCTCGGCGGCTCGCACATCGTGTTCATGCTGGGCCTGTTCGGCGCCGCCCTGTTCTACGGCGACGCGATCATCACCCCGGCGATCTCGGTCCTGTCGGCGGTGGAGGGCCTGAAGCTCGTCACCCCTGCCCTCGAGCACTACGTCCTGCCGATCACCATCGCGATCATCCTGCCGCTGTTCCTGGTCCAGAGCCGGGGCACCGCCCGGATGGCGACGTTCTTCGGCCCGATCATGCTGGTGTGGTTCTCGGTGTTGATGCTCGCGGCCCTGCCGCACATCGCCCGCACGCCGCAGGTCCTGTGGGCGCTCAATCCCTGGCACGCGGTCCATTACCTGCTCGGCCACGGCACCGGGGCCCTGGTGGCCCTCGGTGCGGTGTTCCTGGCGGTGACCGGGGCCGAGGCCCTGTTCGCCGATCTCGGCCATTTCGGCCGCCGGCCGATCCAGACCGCCTGGATCGCCCTGGTCGGCCCGGCCCTCGCCGTCAACTATCTCGGGCAGGCCGCGCTGGTGCTGGCCAATCCCGACACGACCGACCCGTTCTACCAGCTCGTCCCCGAATGGGGCCTGCTGCCGATGGTGCTGCTCGCCACCGCGGCGACCGTCATCGCCAGCCAGGCGGTGATCACGGGCGCCTTCTCGCTCTCGCGCCAGGCGGTGCAGCTGGGTCTCCTGCCGCGGCTCGAGATCCGCCACACCTCGGAGGCGCATTCGGGCCAGATCTACCTGCCGCAGATCAACACGCTGCTGATGTTGGGCGTGGTGGTCCTGGTGGTGCTGTTCCGCTCCTCCAGCGCGCTCGCCTCGGCCTACGGCATCGCCGTCACCGGCACGATGCTGATCACCGCCGGTCTCGCCTTCCTGGTGCTGTGGCGGGTGTGGAAGTGGTCGCCCCTGGCCGCCGGCGCCACGATGGTGCCGTTCATCGCCGTCGAACTGCTGTTCCTGGTCTCGAACCTGCTCAAGGTGTTCGAGGGCGGCTACATGCCGCTGCTGCTGGCCGGCTGCCTCGTCGTGCTGATGTGGACCTGGGTGCGCGGCGTCACGATCCTGTTCAACAAGACCCGCAAGACCGACGTGCCGCTGACCGAGCTCGTCGCGATGCTGGAGAAGAGCCCGCCGCACCATGTCCGCGGCACCGCGGTGTTCCTCACCAGCGATCCCGAGACCGCCCCGGCGGCGCTCCTGCACAACCTCAAGCACAACAAGGTTCTGCACGAGAAGAACGTCGTGCTCACGGTCAAGACCATCGACCTGCCGCGCCTCAACGATTCCGACCGGGTCCGGATCGAGCCGATGGGGCCGCATTTCTGGAAGGTCGTGATGAAGTTCGGCTACATGGAATCGCCGAACATCCCGAAGGGCCTGGCGCTCCTGCGCAAGCAGGGCTTCAAGTTCGACATCATGGCGACGTCGTTCTTCCTGTCGCGGCGCTCGATCCGCCCGGCGGCGCAGTCCGGCATGCCGCTGTGGCAGGACCGGGTGTTCATCACGCTCGCCCGCAACGCCAACGACGCGACGGACTTCTTCCAGATCCCGACCGGCCGCGTGGTCGAGGTCGGCACGCAGGTCACGGTCTAGATGGGCGCCCTCGACGGCAGGCGGATCCTCCTCGTCATCGGGGGCGGCATCGCGGCCTACAAGTCGCTCGACCTGATCCGGCGCCTGCGCGAGCGCGGCGCCGCGGTGCGCTGCGTGCTGACGAAGGGCGCGCAGGAATTCGTGACGCCGCTCGCCGCCGCCTCCCTGTCCGGCCAGCGCGCCCATACCGACCTGTTCGACCGGGCGGACGAGGCCGATATCGGCCACATCAAGCTCGCGCGGGACGCCGACGCCGTGGTGGTGGCCCCGGCCACCGCCAACACGCTCGCCCGCATGGCCGGCGGCCACGCGCCGGACCTCGCCTCGACGGTGCTCCTCGCCACCACCCTGCCGATCCTGATCGCCCCGGCGATGAACGTGCGGATGTGGTTGCACCCGGCGACCCAGCGCAACCTCGCCCTGCTCAAGGGCGACGGCGTCCACGTGGTGGGGCCGAATGTGGGCCGGATGGCCGAGGCCGAGACCGGGCCCGGCCGGATGGCCGAGCCCGACGAGATCGCCGACGCGGTGGAAGCCCTGCTGGCGGGGCAGGAGGGTGAAGCGCGCAGAGGGGCGAAGCCTCTCGCCGGCCGCCACCTCCTCGTCACCTCGGGGCCGACCCACGAGCCGATCGACCCGGTGCGCTACCTCGCCAACCGCTCGTCCGGCAAGCAGGGCCACGCCATCGCGGCGGCCGCCGCCGCGGCCGGCGCCCGGGTGACCCTGGTCTCGGGCCCCGTGACCCTCGCCGATCCCCCCGGCGTGACGGTGGTGCGGATCGAGACCGCCCGCGAGATGCTGGCGGCGGTCGAGGCGGCATTGCCCGCCGACATCGCGGTCTTCGCCGCGGCCGTCGCCGACTGGCGCCCGGCCAGCTTCGGCGACGAGAAGATCAAGAAGGGACCGGAGGGCCCCCCTCCCCTCACGCTCACCGAGAATCCCGACATCCTGGCGACGATCGCCCGGCGGACAGAGGGGCGCCCGCCCCTGGTGGTGGGCTTCGCCGCCGAGACCACCGACGTGATCGCCCATGCCCGGGCCAAGATCGCCCGAAAGGGCTGCGACCTGATCGTCGCCAACGACGTCTCGGCCGCAACTGGCGTGATGGGTGGCGACCGCAACGCGGTCCACCTGATCGGCCGCGACGGCAGCCTCGAGACCTGGCCGGTCCTGGCCAAGGACGAGGTCGCGCGCCGCCTCGTCGCGCGGCTGGCCGAGCTGGCGCTCTCCCCCTGAGGCAAGATACCGCCGCACAAGCAGTGGGCGCCTGGGAAACCGGCATTATCTCTCCGCCTCCCGCTTCCGGGAGGTCGCCTTGCCCACCATCCTCGTCGTCACTCTGATCTGCGCCTCCTCCCTGGCGGCGCAGGATTGCACCCGCGACACCGCCCAGGACGTGATCACCCACCCGGCCCACTCGCCGCAGGAATGCATGCTGCTCGGTCCCGCCATCGCCGCGGGCACAGGTCGCGGCACCGAGGCCGGGACCTACGTGAAGACGCTGTGCGAGCGGCGGCGCTAGGCCGCACGCTTCCGGTCCGCCCACCCCTCTCCCTGGCACGCCCGTTGCCAAACATGACCGACCCCGCATCGGTCGCGACCGGCCGCGGCGTCCTCGTCAAGGGAGAGAGCCCATGAAGCGCGAAGACCTCACGGAAAAGCTCCTCGACATCAAGCGCGAGAAGGGCTGGACCTGGAAGCACATCCAGGACGAGATCGGCGGGATCTCGCCGATCCTGATCACCGCCGCCTGCATGGGACAGATGAAGCTGCCCAAGGCCCAGGCCGCGAAGGCCGCCGCCCTGTTCGGCCTCTCGGCCGCCGAGGAGCGGATGCTGAACGAGGCCCCCTATCGCGGCTCGATCCCGCACATGCCGCCGACCGACCCGCTGATCTACCGCTTCTACGAGCTGGTGATGGTCTACGGCACCACCTGGAAGGAGCTGATCCAGGAAGAGTTCGGCGACGGCATCATGTCCGCCATCGACTTCAACATGACGATGGAGCGGGAGCCGAACAACAAGGGCGACCGCGTGAAGATGCAGATGTCGGGCAAGTTCCTGCCGTATAAATATTACGGCAACGAGGAGGGGGTGCCGGAATACGGTTTCAAAGAGCCGTAGGAGGCCCGGCTCCGGCCGATCCGGGTGCGGGCGGCGAGGGCGGCGAGGGCGTCACCCCTCCGCCACCGCCTCCCGCCCGCGCCCGGTCCGCGTCGCCACCAGCGCCCCCGCCACGATGAGCCCGCAGGCGAGCGCCAGCGACCACGTCGCCGGGGCGTAGCCGGCGGCGACGAGGATCAGGGTCGAGAGCACCGGGGCGGCGTAGGAGCCGACGCCGAGGAGGCGGATGTCGCCGCGCTTGACGCCGATGTCCCAGAGGTAGAACGCCGCCCCGACCGGCCCGAGGCCGAGGGCCGCGACCGCGGCCCATTGCGCCGCCCCTTGCGGCCACACCGTGCGCTCGAAGGCGAGGTGGCAGACCAGGCTCAGGGCCGCGGTCGCGAGGCAGAACCCCGCCACCGCGTCGGTCGGCACCGCGCCGACCCGGCGCGACAGCACCGAGTAGCCCGACCACACGAAGGCGCAGGCGAAGGCCGCGAGGTAGCCCGGCACGGCGCCGGCCTCGAAGCTGAGCGTGCCGCGGCCGAGGAAGAGCGCCACCACGCCGGCGAGCCCGAGGAGCGCCCCGCCGACATGGGCGGCGCGCAGGCCCCCCTCCCCCGGCAGCAGGGCGGAGAACATCACGATCAGGAGCGGCCAGAGATAGTTGAGGAGCCCGGCCTCCGCCGGCGGCGCGAGGCGCAGGGCCGCGAAGTAGAGCGCGTGATAGCCGAACAGCCCGCCGACCCCGAGGGCCCAGACCGCGAGCGGCTGGCGCAGGGCCGCGAGGCCCGAGGGCCGGACGATCCAGCTGGCGCAGCCGAGGAGCCCGCCGACCAGGAACGTCATGGCGGCGAGCTGGAACGGCGGCACCGCGCCGGAGGCGGCGGTGAACAGGGCGAGCAGCGACCAGAGCAGGATGGCGCCGGAGCCGATCAGGGTGGCGGAGCGGATCGTCATGAGGTCGGCCTAGCACGCCTGAGCCTGCCGGCTCACGCGGAAATCGGCTAGGACACGGCATCGTCCGCCAGAGGAGCGCGCCCTGACCGAATCGGCTCCGACCGACCCCGCCCGGATCGAACTGGCGCCCGGCCTGATCCACCATCCGGGCTATCTCGACGAAGTGGCGCAAGCCGCGCTCGCGGCCGATCTCGCGGCCGTGCTGCGCGAGGCCCCGCCCTTCACGCCGGTGATGCCGCGCACGGGCAAGCCGTTCTCGGTGCGGATGACGAATTGCGGCCCCCTCGGCTGGGTCTCCGACCGGGCGGGCTACCGCTACCAGGCGACGCACCCGGAGACCGGCCGGCCCTGGCCGGCGATGCCGGCGGCTGTGCTCAGGGCCTGGGCCGAGCTCGCCGGCTGCCCGGCCGAGCCGGAGGCCTGCCTCGTCAACCTCTACGCCCCGGGGACCCGGATGGGGCTGCACCAGGACCGCGACGAGGCGGAGTTCGCGGCCCCGGTCCTTTCCCTGTCGCTCGGGGCCACCGCCCTCTTCCGCTATGGCGGCTCGCGGCGCACCGACCCGACCCGCTCGGTGCGGCTGGCGTCCGGCGATGCCCTGGTGATCGGCGGGCCCTCGCGCCTGATCTTCCACGGCGTCGACCGCATCCTGCCCTCCGACCTCCTCTCTGCCGACCTGCTGGCGCCCGAATCGGGGCCGGTCCTGCCCGAGGCGGTGGCGGCGGGCGGGCGCCTCAACCTGACCTTGCGACGCGTCTCGGCGATCCGTCCCGCTTGACAGACCGGCGCGCACGGCCGACGCATCCCGCAACGTCCCGAGACGCCGCCCGATCCCGGGCGGCCTTTCGCCAACCCAGAGACGAGTCTGATGTCGACGAGTCCCCTGTCGCTGCGCGTCCTTTCCCCGTTGCTGCGCGTCCTGACGCTGCTCTCCGTCCTGGTGACGGGCCTCCTGGGCCTGCCGGCCGGGGCGCTGGCGGCCGATCCGGTCTACCCGCCGGGCTCGCGCTTCGGCTTCGAGCCGGCCAAGGAGATGGTGGTGTCGCGCCGCTTCACCGGCTTCGAGCGGCAGAATGGCGGCGCCACCGTCTCGGTGGTCGAGCTGCCGCCCCAGGCCTACAAGGACCTCACCGCCAACTTCACCGACGAGAACCTGAAGAGCCAGGGCCTCGTGGTGAAGACCCGCGAGACCCTGAAGCTCGCCGACGGGCGCGAGGGCCTGATGTTCACCGGCGAGCAGCCGATCGAGCAGCCCGCCGGCACGCCGGCCCTGCACAAGTGGGTGTTCCTCGTCTCGGATCCGACCGTCACCGGCATCATCATCGGCCAGACCCTGCCCGCGGCCGAGTCCGACGAGGCGATGCGCGCGATGCTGACCAGCGTGCGGGTGCGCCCGGCCCTCACCCTCGACCAGCAGGTCTCGGCCCTGCCGTTCCGGGTCACCGAGACCGCGGGCTTCCGCCCGGTGCGGGTGCTCGGCGGCAACTCGGTGCTCTACACCGACGGGCCGAAGGACCAGATGATGAACCTGGAGCAGCCGATCCTGGTGCTCGCCGAGGCGGTGCAGCCGGCGCCGTCGGCCGAGCAGCGCGACGCCTTCGCGAAGGCCGCGCTCTACTCGAACCAGACCATGAAGGACTTCGCGATCGAGCGCTCGCAGAGCTTCCGCCAGAACGGCGCCGACTGGCACGAGATCGTGGCGCGAGCCACCGACGTGCCCTCGGGCACGCCCGTGGTGGTGTCGCAGACCATCCGCTTCCAGCCCGACGGCTATTTCCGCGCCGTCGGCGTGGTGCGCGCCCAGGACCGCGAGGCGATGCTGCCGCGCTTCCGCAAGGTGGTGGACGCCATCGCGTTCTGATCGTCTCTCTCCCACCCGCGACCCCCGGGATGAGGGCGCGGGTGGGATGAAGTCGGTCGATCACTCGATCAGGGGCAGAGGCGGGAGGGCGACAGCCCCGGCCGACCCGGACGACCGCGATGGAACTCAAGTGGATCGAGGACTTCCTGAGCCTCGCCGAGACCCGCAGCTTCTCCCGCTCGGCGGAAGCACGCGCCGTCACCCAATCGGCGTTCAGCCGGCGCATCCGCTCGCTCGAGGTCTGGCTGGGCACCGCCCTCCTCGACCGCAGCACCTACCCGATCACGCTGACCGCCGACGGCCGCCAGTTCCTCGAGACCGCCGAGGAGGTGGTGCGGCTCCTCACCCTGAGCCGGGCCGATTTCCGCGCCCGCAGCGACGGCGCCGGGCTGCCGGTGGTGACGATCACGGCGCTCCACTCGCTCTGCCTGTCGTTCCTGCCGCGCTGGCTCGGACGGATCCGTGACGCGCTCGGGCCGGTGGCGAGCCGGGTGCTGCCGGACAACTTCAACATCTGCGTCCAGGCCCTCGTCGAGGGCGGCTACGACCTGCTCCTGACCTATCACCACCCGGGCATCCCGATCCCGCTTGACCCCGAGCGCTATCCCTGCCGGATCGTCGGCCGAGACAGCCTGGCGGCGGTGGCCTCAGCCACCGGGCTGGTGCCGGATGCAAGTGGCCGGCTGCCGCTGCTGCAATATTCCCGCGGCTCGTTCCTCGGCCGCCTCGCGGGGATCGCGCAATCCGCCGAGGACGCGCCGGCGACCTACCCGGTCCATACCAACGAGAACTCGATGGCCGAGGCCCTGCGCTCGATGGCGCTCGGCGGCCACGGCATCGCCTGGCTGCCGCGCAGCCTGGTCGAGCCCGAGATCCGGGCCGGGGCGCTCACGGTGCTCGGCCGCGAGATGCCGATGGACATCCGGCTCTACCGCAGCGCCGAGCGTCACCGCTCCTTCCTCGACGAGGTCTGGGCCGTCGCGGCGGAGGACCCGCCAAACTATTCGGATGCGGAATAGTTCATCCCAACCATAGCATTGGCGCCCGCGGGCCTGCGGGATTATTCCGCCGCCATCCGGTGACGGCGCCACGGTTCTCCGCAGAACCGGCCCGGTTCCGGCCTCACACCGCCATCCGACGCGGCCCCGCCGCCTGCCCGCCCTCCGGCGCGCCGGCTCGCGGCCGCGCGCTCAAACATCCGCGCCCGGAGCCTGCCTTGACCGACCCAGCGACCCGCATCGAGCACGATCTTCTCGGCGACCGGGAGGTGCCTCGATCCGCCTATTACGGCATCCACACCCTGCGCGCCGTCGAGAATTTTTCGATCACCGGCACGACGCTCGCGACCTGCCCCGACCTGATCCGGGCGCTTGCGGCGATCAAGCAGGCGGCGGCCCTCACCAACCGCGAGCTCGGGCTGCTGGACGTCGAGCGCTGCGACGCCATCGTGGCGGCCTGCATCGAGATCCGGAGCGGCGCCCTGCACGACCAGTTCGTCGTCGACCAGATCCAGGGCGGGGCCGGCACCTCGACCAACATGAACGCCAACGAGGTGATCGCCAACCGGGCGCTCGAACTGCTCGGGGCCGCGCGCGGCGATTACGGGAGGCTCCATCCCAACGAGCACGTCAATATGGGCCAGAGCACCAACGACGTGTACCCGACGGCGCTCAAGATCGCCGGGATCGGGGCGATCCGCCGCCTCATCGACGCGATGGCGCGCTTACGCGGCAGCTTCGAAGCGAAGGCGGAAGAATTCCGCGACGTCCTCAAGATGGGCCGCACCCAGCTCCAGGACGCGGTGCCGATGACGCTCGGCCAGGAATTCGGCACCTACGCGCGGATGCTGGCCGAGGACGAGGCCCGCCTCGGCGAGGCCGAACTCCTGATCCGCGAGATCAATCTCGGCGCCACCGCGATCGGCACCGGCATCACCGCCCACCCGCTCTATGCCGGCCTCGTGCGCGAGCGGCTCTCGACCATCGCGGAGATCCCGCTGATCACCGCGGAAGACCTCGTCGAGGCGACGCAGGATTGCGGCGCCTTCGTGCAGGTCTCGGGCGTGCTCAAGCGCGTCGCCGTGAAGCTGTCGAAGACCTGCAACGACCTGCGCCTGCTCTCGAGCGGCCCGCGGGCCGGCTTGAACGAGATCAACCTGCCGGCGCGCCAGGCCGGCTCCTCGATCATGCCGGGCAAGGTCAACCCGGTGATCCCGGAGGTCGTCAACCAGGTCGCCTTCGAGGTGATCGGCAACGACGTCACCATCACCTTCGCGGCGGAAGGAGGTCAGCTCCAGCTCAACGCCTTCGAGCCGGTGATCGCCTACAGCCTGTTCCGCAGCCTCGCCCATCTGGAGGCGGCCTGCCGCACCCTCGACCTCCATTGCGTGCGCGGCATCACGGCCAACCGCGAACGCCTGCGCGCCAGCGTCGAGAACTCGATCGGCATCGTGACGGCCCTCAACCCCTATATCGGCTATCGCAACGCCACCGCCGTCGCTATGGAGGCGCACGCCACGGGCCGGGGCGTCTACGACCTCGTGCTCGAGAAGCAGCTGATGGCCAGAGACCAGCTCGACCGGGTACTCCAGCCCGACCAGCTGACGCGCCCGCAGGCCCTGACGGCACTCTAGTCTCGCCGCCACTTCACGGACGGAAACGCCAGACATTCGCGGAAGATCTCGGGCGCGCTAGAGATGGCGCCCGGGGCCCTTGCCGCACATCCGTTCACCCTTGGGAGGAACATGACAAATGGCACAGGTTGAACCGACCGGACGCTCGGGCCGGCTGACGCTCTATACCGGGATCGGCCTCGCCCTCGGCGTCGCCGTCGGCGCGGTGCTGCACGGCATGGCGGGAAGCGCAGCGGAAGCGAAGGAGATCGCCGGCTACTTCACCATCGGCACCGACATCTTCCTGCGGCTGATCAAGATGATCATCGCGCCTCTGGTCTTCGCCACCATCGTGTCGGGCATCGCGAGCTTCGGCGACACCAAGGCGGTCGGCCGCGTCGCGGGCTTCGCCATGGGCTGGTTCGTCACCGCCTCGATCGTCTCGCTCTCGCTCGGCTTCCTCGTCGCCAACATCTTCCAGCCCGGCGCCAGCCTCGGCCTGCCGCTGCCGGATGCGGGTGCGCAGACGGGCCTCAAGGCCGCCTCGATCAACCTGCGCGAGTTCATCACCCACGTCTTCCCGACCAGCATCGTGTCGGCGATGGCGACCAACGAGGTGCTGCAGATCCTGGTCTTCTCGGTGTTCTTCGGGTTCGGGCTCAGCGCGATCGACCGCCGCTACGCCGACCCGATGGTGCACATGCTGAACGGCCTCGCCCAGGTGATGTTCAAGGTCACCGACGCGGTGATGCAGGTGGCGCCGCTCGCGGTCTTCGCCGCCATGGCCTCGGTCGTCACCATCCAGGGCCTTGGCGTCCTGATCGATTACGGCAAGTTCATCGCCGTGTTCTATCTCGGCCTCGCGGTCCTGTGGGCGCTCCTCATCGGCGCCGGCTGGCTCGTTCTCGGCAACAGCACCGTGCGGCTGCTGCGCCTCCTGCGCACCCCGATGATCGTCGCCTTCTCGACCGCCAGCAGCGAGGCCGCCTTCCCGCGCACCGTCGAGGTGCTGGAGCGGTTCGGCGTGCGGCCCCGGGTCACCGGCTTCGTCTTGCCGCTCGGCTACTCGTTCAACCTCGACGGCTCGATGATGTACCAGGCGCTCGCCTCGCTGTTCATCGCCCAGGCCTTCGGCATCCATCTCAGCATCACCGAGCAGCTCACCATGCTCCTCGTCATGATGGTGACCAGCAAGGGCATCGCCGGCGTGCCGCGCGCCTCGCTGGTGGTGGTGGCGGCGACCGTGCCGATGTTTGGCCTGCCCGCCGCCGGCATCCTGCTGATCATGGGCGTCGACCAGATCCTCGACATGGGCCGCACCGTCACCAACGTGCTCGGCAACGGGCTCGCCACCGCGGCGGTCGCCCGCTGGCAGGGCGAGATGCAGGAGGGGACGGAGGAACTCGTCGAGGAGCCCGCCGAGGTCGCGATCCCGACCGGCAAGGCGGCGTGAGTCCCTCAGCTGACGGTCGTCGATGGACGGCTGCCGGCCGATCAGATCAGCCTACCCAATGACCTGAGCCCTCCGAAGCCAGAGCGCTGCGGGCTGCGGGATCTGACCTCCACCAAGTCATTCCGGGGCCGCACAGCGGAGCCCGGAATGACACGGAGAGTTTTTTGTCCGCCCGTAAGAACGAGCCCGCCGAGCGGCCCTACCCGACCTCCGCCAGCAGCGCGATCACCTTCTCCGGCATCGGCACCTGCACGTCGTGCGGCACCGCCAGCTCGCGGTACTGCCACCCGGCCTTCGCCTTGGCGCGCTGCCGGCTCGGCTCGATCGAGGCCAAAGCCGGGTTGGTGTAGGCGACGTAGGTCACCGGCAGGCCGGCGCCGGCGGGCTTGCTCAAGCGCACCGGGCTCTCGTAGGTGCCGATCGGGTGCGGCCGCAGGCGCTGGTGGAACCAGTCCTTGGCCGGACCCGCCGGGATCGGGAAACCCTCCGGGCCGGGCACCGGCAGGGCGACGCCCGCGCCCTGCTCCAGGGCCGCCTTGCGCCGGGCATCCGCCATGCCGGCGGGCAGGATCGTGAAGGCGGTGTCGCCGTTCTCGGGGATCAGCGCGTCGAGATAGACGATCCGGCGGATCCGGTCGGTCAGGCGGTCCGCGACCCCGGTGACCGCCATGCCGCCGTAGGAATGCCCGACCAGGACGACGTCGCGCAGGTCCTCCATGGCGATCAGGTTCGCCACGTCCTCGATATGGGTGTCGACCGTGATCTGTCGCGACAGCAGGTGGCTGCGCTCGCCGAGCCCGGTCTGGGTCGGCGTGTAGACCCGGTGCCCCTGTTGCCGCAGGCCGGCGGCGACGTCGTGCCAGATCCAGCCGCCGCCATAGGCGCCGTGGACCAGCACGTAGGTCTTCGAAGCCGCGCCTTGCGCCTGCGCGGCGCCGGACGCGAGGGCGGCGGCGCCCAAGGCGGAGACGCCCGCCAGGGCCATTCTGCGATTGACCGTCATGCTCTGGGTCCTCCCGTTGTTCGTTCTTGAGAGCGTTGTAGCGGCCCGCCGGCCAAGGTCCACCGGCGAAGGTCCGAAAGCCAAGGATCGCCGCGACATATGCACGGAGCGCGGCTCGCGCCCCGTCCCGCCGGTGCTATGGAGGGATCACCGACACGCTTGCCGCGCAACTTGCCACGCAACCTTGCGACCACACGAGGGCACGACCCACCGATGACCCACGCGGAGACCTCCACAACGGACCTCGCCGCCACGCTGTCGCCGCGGATGCGCGGCATCGGCACGAGCCAGATCGGCCTCGTCGCCGATCGCGGCCGGGACGATCCCGAGGTGGTCAAGCTGTGGATCGGCGAGGGCGACCTGCCGACGCCGCCCTTCATCGTCGAGGCGGCCCACCAGGCGATGCTGGCCGGCCACACCCGCTACGCCACCTCGCTGGGCCTGCCGCGCCTGCGCGAAGCGTTGAGCGCCTACCACGCCCGGCACTGGGACGTGGCGATCCCAGCCGATCGCTTCGCCGTCACGGCCGGCGGCATGAACGCCATCATGCAGGCGGCCCAGGCCCTGCTGGAGCCCGGCGACGAGATCATCATCCCCTCCCCGGCCTGGCCGAACCTGGCGGAGGCGGTGCGCATCACCGGCGGCGTGCCGGTGACCGTGCCCTACCGGGTGCAGGGCGACGGGCGCTTCGCCCTGCCGCTGCCTGACATCGAGGCGGCCATCACCCCGCGCACCCGCGTGATCGTGGTGAACTCGCCCTCGAACCCGACCGGCTGGATCATGCCGCTCGACGAGATGAAGCGCTTGCGCGATCTCGCCCGGGCGCGGGGCCTGTGGATCATCGCCGACGAGGTCTACGCCCACTTCACCTACGGCAACGCCATCGCGCCGTCCTTCCTGCAGATCTGCACCGAGGACGACCGGCTGATCGTCACCAACACCTTCTCGAAGAACTGGGCGATGACCGGCTGGCGCGCCGGCTGGCTGATCGCCCCGCGCGGTCTGGCCCCCACCTTCGCCAAGCTCGGCCAGTACAACACCACCTCGATCCCGACCTTCATCCAGCATGCCGCCGTCACGGCGCTGGAAGACGGCGACGGATTCATCCGCCAGATGGTCGCCCGCTGCGCCGAGAGCCGCGAGATCCTGGTGGCGGGACTCTCCCGCCTGCCCGGCGTCACCGTGTCGGTGCCGGAGGGCGCCTTCTACCTGATGGCCCGGGTCGCCGGCCCCGGGACCCCCCGCCCCGACGAGACCAGCCTCGCGATCGCCTTCCGGCTCCTCGAGGAGGCGAAGGTCGGCGTCGCGCCCGGCACCGCCTTCGGCCCCGAGGGCGAGGGCTTCATCCGCCTGTGCTTCGCCATCAGCCCGGGCCTCGCCCGGGAGGCGGTCGCCCGCCTCACCCCCGTTCTCGGCCGCTGAAGGGGGCTTCCGATGTCCGTACCGATCGCGTTCCTGGGCAAGCTCGATGCCGAGGAGGAGGCCGAGTTCCTGGCGGCTTTGTCCGCGGCTTTGCCCGAGGAGACCATCCGGCCGTTCCGGCTCTTGAGCGCGGAGGAGCGCGCCGGAATCCGGATCGCCATCGTGGCCAATCCCGATCCCGCCGAGGTGGCGCTGCTGCCGAACCTCGCCTGGATCCAGAGCCTGTGGGCCGGGGTCGAGCGGCTGGTGCGCGATCTCGGGCAGAACGGCGTGCCGATCGTCCGCCTGATCGATCCCGAGCTCGCCCGCACCATGGCCGAGGCGGTGCTGGCCTGGACCTACTATCTCCAGCGCGACATGCCGGCCTACCGGCGCCAGCAGGAGGCCGGGACCTGGCGCCAGCTCGCCTACCGGCCGCCGGCCGAGGCCACCGTCGGGCTCCTGGGCCTCGGGGCACTGGGCAGCGCGGCGGCCGGGCGCCTGGTGGGGGCGGGCTTCCGGGTCGCGGCCTGGAGCCGCTCGCCCAAGGACGTGCCGCCGGGGGTGACGGGCTTCTCCGGGCCGGACGGCCTCGCCGACCTCCTCGCGGCGAGCGACATCGCCGTCTGCCTGCTGCCGCTGACCGACGAGACCCGCGGCCTCCTCGATGCCGGGCGCCTTGCCGCGATGAAGCCGGGGGCGGCGCTGATCAATTTCGGCCGCGGGCCGATCGTCGCGACCGACGCGCTCCTCGCCGCCCTCGATACGGGGCACCTCTCGCACGCGGTGCTGGACGTGTTCGAGGTCGAGCCGCTGCCCCCCGGCTCTCCCCTGTGGCGCCATCCCGGCGTGACCGTGCTGCCGCACATCTCCGGGCCGACCACCCCGGCCAGCGCAGCCGCGATCGTCGCCGGCAACCTGCGCACCTATCGCGGCACGGGCCGGATCCCGGCCGCCGTTGACGTGGCGCGCGGGTACTGAGGGGACGCGTCCGCTCAGGCGACGCGCCGCAGGCCGGGGGGCTGCGCTGCGGCCGGCCCGCCACCGAACTCCGCCGGCTGGAGGCGCTGCAGCCAGGCCAGGGCACTGCGGGCGGCCTCCTCGGCCCGGCGCGCGCGGGCCTCGGCCGCCTCGACCCTCGCGGCCGCCCGCGCCTCCACCACCCGCAGCCTCTCCTCCGCCGCACGCACCCGCATCTCGGCCTGCGCCTCGCGCGCGGCGGCCTCGTCGAGCCGCTTATGCGCGCTGCGGAGCAGGGTCCTGGCCCGCAACTCGCGCTGCCGGACCTGCGTCTCGGCCTCGCCGGGCCCGCACGCGGCTTGCCGCGCCTGCACGATCAGGGCGTCCGGCGGCGGCGCGATGCCGTCGGTGGAGGCCGGGCCCTCACGCTCGTTCATGGCACCGAGCCCGTCACCGAGAGTCGCGATGACGCTCTGCTCGAGCCAGTCGCACGCATTGCCCGGTCGCGTCGCGCGAATGCTTTCGAAGACGTCGAGTCCCATGACGTGCGCCCCATCGGCCATCGCGAATCATCGATGCGCGTTGACCTTGACGCTCGCACGTCATCGTTAATTCACGCTTAAGCACGAGACGTGGAGCGAGAGCCGGAACATCCTATCCGAGACAGCCTTCCAAATCGCGATCGGATCGTCACTCGAAACATGTATTGAAGGCATCGCACATGCGATGCGACGAGGACTGTACTGCACGATCACTCGGAAGTACAGTCGCCAGGGCGACGGCCGACCACAATCCCAGCCTTTTGCCGGGCCGCATCCGGGTAGCGATCATGTCTTTGCCCGATGTGGATCAAACAGGCGATTTTTCACGATCCCGTGTGCGATGCACAAATCGCATTGGTGGATTACTATCCAATAACAGCAGGGGGCATCTTGATACAGATGCAATTTCCAAGTACGATGCCATTTACAAATTGAACAAATGTGAAATTTTCTTCTCGCGCACACGCCGACATCTCTCCACGTCATATCGGGATTCGTCGAAGGCGAGAACCCGGGGTCCAGAACCGCTGACGATGGCGAGCAAGGCGATCGGCATTCCGCCTCTTCCGGAGACGTGGCGGTTATGGATCCCGGGCTCCACTTTCGCGGCCGCGGGATGACGTGAAGGGCTGGATGGGGTCAGTCCGCTTAAACGGGCTCTGACTGCCGTCGAACGTCGGGGAGCACAGCATGATCGACGATGTTCTCGTCCAGGACGAGGTCAAGCGGCGCATCGAGCGGGACATCGCCCAGCGCCTCGCCGTCCACAAGGCGACCATCGGCCGGCTCGCGACCGCCCAGGCGAGCGCGCGCCTGCTCGGGGCCCCGGTCCTCAACCGTCCCCTGGTTCTCCTCGCGCAGGGCGACAGCTGGTTCGACTATCCCCTGACGGGGAACGGGCTGCCGCTGGTCGATACCGACGTCATCGCCCAGCTGCGCCGCATCGGCCCGATGCCGCCGACCATCCTCAACCTCGCCCATCACGGCGAGGCGGCGGTCGGGATGATGTCGCTGGAGAAGCAGTCGCGGATGATCGCCGCCCTGAGCGACCCCTCGAACTGGATCGACGGCAAGCCGGACGCGATCCTGTTCTCGGCCGGAGGCAACGACATCGCCGGGGACCAGTTCTGTATCTTCCTCGACTTCAACGACGGCAAGACCAAGGGCCTCAACGCGCAGCGGTTCGAGGGCGCCCTCGGCATGGTCGAGGCCTGCTACCGCGCCCTCTTCGCCATGCGGGACAGGGTGGCGCCCGGCGTCCCGATCCTCGCCCATTGCTACGACTTCCCGATTCCGAACGGTGCGCATCCGCCCTGCGCCGGCCCCTGGCTCAAGCCCTCGCTCGACTTCTGCAACTGGTCGACCGCGGCGGGCACCGCCATCGTCAAGCAGGCGCTCGTCGCCTTCCGGGCCATGCTGGCGCGGCTCGCGGCGGAGCCCGCCAACCTCTTCCACCTCGTCGAGACGCAGGGCACGCTCTCGGCCGCCGAGTGGGCGAACGAACTCCACCCCAACCCTGCGGGCTTCGCCAGGATCGCGAAAGCCGTCGCGACGGCCCTGGACACGCTTCCGCAGCCCCCGGCGCGAGCCGAGGCGCTGGCCGCCCTCGCGGCTTCGGCGGAAGCGTCGGGCGCCCCGGCCGCCAAGCCGGCCGGCGGCCGGGCGCCCTCTGGCGGGAAAGGTCGGCCGAAGCGCTGACACCCCGCCCGTTCGAAGGGCGCATCAATGGGTGATACGCGACAGCGCCACGATCGCACCAACGATGACGACGGCCTGGCAACCGATCGACCCGATCATCCATTTGAAGATGTCGGACTTCGTGGCCTCGACCTTGGCCTCCAGGCGAAGCTCGGCTTCACGCAGATCCGACCTCGTCGTGATCTTCAGGGTCTCGATATCGGTTTTGAGGCTTTCGATATCGGATTTCGTGGCGAGGTCAGCCTGGATTGCCTCGGCGATCGCCTCGGCCAGACCTTCGGCCTGTTCCGGCGACATTTTGGCCTTGTCGCGCAAGGTCCGGACAAAGCGCAGGATGTCGAAGGCGACGGCGGTCATTCAGCTGTCTTATACCATCGCGCTTTCGCATCGACACGTCGATGCGAAAGCGTCCGGCGCATCAGCGCCGGCGCCCATTCGGGCTGAGCCAGCGCCTTCGAACGAGTCCGTTCGAAGACGCGGCGGTATTACGCTTCAAGGAAACGGCCGGGCATACCGCGCATGAGCCTGAACTGTCGCGCTCGAAGGAGGGTACAAGGGTCGGCGTGCTGCGACCACCGTCATCTAAGCCGATTAGCAAAAGTGGTCGTCGGTTTTGCGACAGAAAGCTGCGACGAAACAGCAACCTAAGTGGAGGAAGCGTTGGCCTGCCAACGCAAGTCTGGTTAGGCGCCCGGAGCGCCGCAACGCGGCACCGCCCCCCGAAAATCCGCCCACGGCCTCGCCTTCGTCATTGACGCTCTCAGGTCCGTCGGCCTACCCCGGAGTCATGCGCGTGAGCCTGCCGACACGGTCGATCGGACGCGCGACCATCGCGGTGGTCGCGCTCTACGCGCTGTGCCTGCAGGTGCTGCTCGGCGCCCTCGCCCCCGTGCCGGCCCAGGCGGCCCCGGGCGCGGTGATCTGCCATACCGACGCGGCGGACGGCGTCCCGCAGGGCGGCCCCCATTGCGCCCTCGCCTGCTGCGTCGCGGCCCACCCCATCGCCCTCGCAGCGCCGCTCCTCCTCGCCTTCCACCTCGCCTGGGATCGGCCGAGCATCGCCGGCCGCGTCCCGCCCGCCGCCGACGAGAGCCCGGCGCGAGCCCCACCCGACACGAGCGCCAGCCCACGAGGACCGCCGCAGGCCTGATCGACTCACATCGCCACCTCGATCACGCCTTCCCGGATCCCCGCCCCATGCCCGCCGTCTCCTCCGCCCCCGCCCCGGGGCGCGCCCGCCTGCGCGATGCCCTCCATCGCGCGGTGTGGCGCTGGCACTTTTATGCCGGCCTCCTCTGCCTGCCGTTCCTGATCCTCCTGTCGGTCACCGGCTCGGTCTACCTGTTCAAGGACGAGATCAACCGCACGCTGTTTGCCCACCGCACCCTCGTGCCGGTGCGGGCGACGCCGCCCCTCTCGCCGGAGCGGCTGGTCTTCATCGCCGCCGACGCGGTGCCGGACGCCCAGCCGACGACCTATGCGAGCCCGGAGGCTCCCGACCGCACGGCAATCGTCACCATGGCGGGGCCGTCCGGCAAAACCCTCGTCTATCTCGACCCCTATGACGGCGCCGTCCTCGACCGGGTCGGGCGCAGCGAGGAGGCCATGATGGTGGTGCGCCGGCTGCACAGCCTCGCCACTTTCGGGCCGGTGGCGAACGGCCTGATCGAGGTCGTGGCCGGCTTCACGCTCATCCTGGTCCTGAGCGGGATCTCCCTCTGGTGGCCGCGCCGCCAGGGTGGCGGCCAAGGCGGCGGGGTCGTCTCTCTGCGCGGCACGCCGGCGCGGCGGGTGTGGTGGCGCGACCTGCACGCGGTCACCGGCTTCCTCGCCGGGGCCGGGCTGTTCTTCCTCGCCGCCACCGGCCTGCCGTGGTCGATCCTCTGGGGCGACCAGTTCCGGGCGGTGTCGAACCGCGCCGGGCTCGGCCAGCCGAACGAACTCTGGGCCGGGGTGCCGGTCTCGACGGTGCCGATGGGCGCGGTGCTCGACCAGACCGGCTGGGCGCTCGAGGACGCGCCGCTGCCGCGCTCGCAGGGTCGCGACGGCGTGCCGATCGGCATCGACCGGGCGACCGAGATCCTCGCCGGCCTCGGCATGCCGGCGGGCTACGAGCTGGCGCTGCCGCAGGGTCTGAGCGGCGTCTACGCGGCGGCCGCCTATCCGCGCGACGTCACCCGCCAGCGGATGATCTCCCTCGACCAATATACCGGCCGGCCGCTGGTGAACGTGCGCTTCAGCGACATCGGCATCGTCGGGCGCGGGATCCAGTACGGGATCGGGCTGCACAAGGGCGAGGTCGCCGGGCGCGTCAACCAGCTCCTGATGCTGGCCTTCTGCCTCGCCACGATCCTGCTCGCCGTCACCGCCGCGGTGATGTGGTGGAAGCGCCGCCCCAAGGGCCGCCTCGGCGTGCCGGCCTGGCCCGACGACCGCCGGGCGGTCGCGACCGTCACCGGCCTCGTCGTGGCGATGGGGATCGCCTTCCCCCTCACCGGGCTGGCGATCCTGGCGATGGTCGCCGTCGACGCCGCTTGGCTCGGCTTGCGGCGCGGCCTCCGGCGGCCCGCGACGGCCTGACGCGCAGTCTTCGTCGGCGCTCACGCGCCGCCTCCACCGCTTCCGACGAGACGTCCGATGCCGATCCCCCCCGGTTCCGGCCTGCGCCCGCGCGCGCTCGCCCTCCTCCTCACCCTCCTCCCCGGCACCGCCCTGGCGCAGGGCGCACCCGATACCATCGCCCTCGACGAGATCGCGGTCGCCGGCGCGAGCCCGCCCGGTCCCGCCTTCGGCGTCGCCGCCCCGCCGGGTTCGGGCCCGAGCGTGATCGAGCACCCGGTCGGCGAGGTGGTGACGGGAATCGGCCGGCGGGACGTGATCGCGAACCGCCCGGCGACCAGCGTCGGCCAGGTGCTGGTCAACAGCCCGGGCGTCACAATGCGTCAGGGCAACGGGCCGCGCGACGTGGTGGTGTCGATCCGCGGCAACAACGCCCGCTCGACCGGCGTGATCAAGAACATGGTGGTGCTGGAGGACGGCTTCGTCGTCACCCAGCCCGACGGCGCCTCGCGCTTCGACATCGCCGACCCGCGGGCCTATTCGCGCATCGACGTCTTCCGCGGGCCGCAATCACCCCTCTTCGGCAACTACGCCACCGGCGGTGCGCTCGCCTTCCGCACCCGCACCGGCCGGGAGATCGACGGCTACGAGATCGGCATCGACGCCGGCAGCTTCGGCACCCTCAACCACTATGTCACGGTCGGCGGCGCGAGCGGTCCCTCAGAGGTCAGCCTGTTCGCCAGCGATTTCCGGCTCAACGGCTTCCAGGACCATGCCAGCGCCGACACCCAGACGGTCAACCTGCTGGCGAGCTACACCCCCAGTCCGGACAACCGCTTCACCCTGAAGGTCATCAACAACACCCTCGACGCCGACCTCGCCGCCCGCTCGTCGCTCGCGCAGTACCGGATCAACCCGTACCAGCGCGGCTGCGCGAGTGCCGCGACCGCGGCGGCGGGCTGCACCACCTTCAACCTGTTCCGCAACGGCGCCTTCGGCGCCACCGTGCCGGTGACGGCGGACGAGGGCGCCTTCGGCCGCACCGACCGGCGCACGATCATCGCCGGCCGCTGGGAGCACGACATCGACGCCGACACGACGTGGCGCACGCAAGTCGGCTTCGACGAGCGCAACTTCGACCAGCCGTTCTACACCTCGTCGTCGCGCGGCAGCTATCCGTCCTACAATGTCCTGTCCGACATCACCCATCGCGGCGAGATGTTCGGCCTGCCGGTCGTCGGCTACGCGGCTTTCTCCTACAGCGCGATCGACAACCACATCGCCCTCTACAACCGGGCGCCCTATGGCGGCCCGCGGCTCGGCGCGCTCACGAGCAACCAGGAGGCTTCGCAGTCGAATCTCGGCGGCCGGGCCCGGGCCGAGGTCGCGCTCTCCGAGCAATGGACCGGGGTGCTCGGCGTCTCGGCCGAGAACACCTGGCTGACAGGGCGCACCCTCACCTACGCCTATTCGGCCGCCGGCACGACCCGCGCCCTGGCCGAGATCGACCGCAGCTTCCTCAACGTGGCGCCCGAACTGGCGCTGGTCTACCGGCCCGATACGGCCTGGGCCTTCCGGGGCCGCCTCGCCGCCGGCTACGCCACCCCGGCGGCGAGCGCGCTGTTCGTCACCCCGGCCGGCGTGCCGGGCAACAACACCGATTTGCGCACCCAGACCAATCTCGGCTTCGATCTTGGCGTCGACTGGTCGCCCCTGCCCGATCTGCGCCTGAGCCTGACCGGCTTCTACGAATTCTTCCGCAACGAGTTCGTCACCCAGTCGCCGGGGGCGGGCCTGCTCAGCTACACCTTCAACGCCCCGGCCTCGGAGCATCGCGGCATCGAGGCGGGCGCCGAGTGGGCCTTCTCGCCCGGCTGGCGCGCTGTCGCGGCCTACGGCCTCAACGACCAAGTCTACACCCGCTACGTCGAGCAATTGAGCGCCGGCAGCCTGACCGCGCGGTTCGACCGGGCGGGCCGCCTGATCCCGGGTGTACCGGCCCACCAGCTCCTCGCCCGCATCGGCTACGACCAGCCATCGGGACCACTGAAAGGTCTCGGCGCCTTCGTCGAGGCGGTCTACCAGGACGGGTTCTTCCTCGACAACGCCAACCTGCTGCGGGCGCCGGGCTACACGATCGTCAACGCCAACATCCACTACGACACCGACCTGATCGGATCCTATGCCAAGCGCCTCAGCCTCTATGTCGAGATGCGCAACATCCTCGACATGACCTATATCGCCTCGGCCCAGCCGCTGGCGAACTCGATCAGCGCCGTGACCGGCTTGCAGAACGGGGCGAGCGTGCTCGCCACGACCACCGGCTCGATCTTCGCCGGCGCGCCGCGCAGCGTCATCGGGGGGATGAAGCTGGCGTTCTGAGAACCGCTCGCATCAGCGCAACGGAATCTTGTGATCCTCGCTCGGTTTCGCGGACACCTCTGATACGCTCGGTGCGGGCGGGGAAGGTGTTTGAGGCAGAGACACGACGCGAGTTCACCCCCGAGCTCAAACGCGAGGCGGTGGCCCTGCTTGCGCCAGTGGCGGACCGTGCTGGTGGAAAAGGCTCCCCGCCACAGCAACCCGCGGGCTTGCCGGGCTCTGCTCCTGCGAGCCCGGTCGCCTCGCCGTCCGACCGGGCGGCCGAGATCGCCCGCCTGCGCCGCGACCCCGACCGGACGCGCATGGAGCGCGACGTGCTGAAAAAACCGATCGGCATCTTCGCGGCGATGCCCAAGTGACGTTCGCCTTCATCGAGCCGCATGCGACCACCTGGCCGGTGCGTCACATGTGCCGCGTGCTCGGAGTGTCGCCCAGTGGGTATCACGGCTGGCGATCACGCTCTGAGAGCGCGCGGTCGGCCTCCAACCGCCAGCGCCTCGACGAGGTGCAGCGAACCCATACCGGGCATCACAGGCGATATGGTTCGCCTCGGGGGCATGCCGCAACGGGGGCGGATCACCCCCCTGAGGTGAGCACGTTCGACGGTCTCACCCATCTCTCGCTGGCCCAGACCCGGGCCGGTCAAGGCGGCGAGGCCGCGGCAGCCCGGACCGTGCTCAAGAGCTTGCGTCCGAACGGCTGCACCATCACGGCCGATGCGCTCCACTGCCGCGCCGACACGGCTGCGGTCATCCGGGAGGCGGGCGCCGACGACGTGCTCGGGCTCAAGACGAACCAGCGGATCCTGTAAGCCAGCGCCGAGGCCGCCTGCGCCACGGCGCCTGATGACCTGCCGTCCCTGACGCGCGGCGAGACCGGGCATAGCCGCCACGAGCAGCGGACCGCCAGCGTCATGCGGACTCCGGCGGCGGCGCGTGGATGTCCGCGTCCAATCCCGAGTGAACGTCGCGATGGCAGGAGCATCACAGGTCCGCGCCTGCGTGATCCAGGCGTCGATGTCCGCGGGCGGCGTCCTGATCATCGGCGACGGTCTTGCCCTTCCCGGCGGCGCGCATGAGTGCGGTGAAGCGGCGGGCCAGACCCGTGACGGTCCGCGCGGTGTCGTCCTGCTCGACGCGGCTCACCACAGCCGCGTCGCCCTCATCCAAGACCGAGAACGGTTGCACGAGCAGCCCCGCAAGCTGCCGTGCCGGCGGCAACGGGGCTTCCGTTATAGGCGGCTCCGAGGCGGATGGCTGCCGACGACAACAAGAGAATCTGGCGAAGGACGTATTGTCGGTCTACGGTATTGCCATGCTCTACTGACCTGCCGTGAGCCGAGTGGCACCAGGCGTTTGCACACGCACGATATCTCCCGGCTCGAGAAGCGTCCCCTCCGTCGCGAGCCGCTCTTGTGCTGCGGCCCCGTCACCGCGCAGTACGAGATAGGCCGGCCGTGGCTCGTCAGGTCGCGATCGCGTGCCGGCCCCGGTCGGCGCGATGCCCTCCGCTTCCGCGAGAAGCTGCCGCTGCGTCTCGATGCGCGCGCCGACCTCGTTGAGATCGCTGTCGGCTTGCTGAAGCTCGGTGATCAGCGCGGCTTGTCTCTGATTTGCCAGGGCTACCCGATTTTGTTCAGTGCGGCTGATGGTCTGGCGCGCTCGTGAGATGAACGTCTCAAGCTCACGCTGCTTGCTCTCGATCTGCGCAAGGTTGCGCTCGAGGAGGTACTGGCGTGCGGTGGGTGTGAGCCCGCGCCCCACCATGACTCGCACCTCGTCCAGTTCGCGGCGGATGAGCTGGGCCTCCCGTCCCTGCGCATCGATTGTCGCCCGCAGGCTGGCGATCTCGTCATTGAGGTGGGTGACCTGCTCCGTCAGCCGGTTGGTGTCGTCAAGGAAGGATTTGCGTCGAGCTTGCATCAGCCGACGCTCCTCCTCGAGATGACCTGCGACGTCGAGGGCCGGTCCGGCCTCCGCGGGCGGGCGGATATCCGGCGCATTGTCGAGCTCCGATTGCAGGCGGGCGCGGCGAACGGTCAGGAGCGTCCGTTTGGCCGCGAGGATCTTGAGATCGCCAGCAGCAAGTGCTGCATCACGCTCGAGCCGCAGCCCGGCATCCGAGGCCCGGTAGTAACCGCCAGCCATCGCAATCGCGTGGAGCACCGTCATGCCCGACCGATAGGGGTACTCCCCCGGCCGCTGCACGCTACCGAGAATGTAGTAGGATAGCTGGTAGGCGCGGGTCTGCGCGGCTACGGCAGAAGGAACTCCGAGGAGCATTATGATGATGCCCGACGCAAAAAGTGCCGACCTGAGAGCGCGATCGAATGGCATGCTCACCCTCGACAACAGAGGCCTTCCAATATATATTAGTAGTCATCTTGCCACATCGCAACCATGAAATATTGCTGCCGATGCTCAAGATCATACTCAAACAAATTATCCGTTCGCGGTATAATTATTACAAATGTATTTTAGTCTCGCCGAGCCGTCACCCTTTTCCAGGCAGCATATCAATAGCAGAGCGCCGTATCTTGCCTACCGCCCCTCAGGCCGATATATTGCAATGCCTCCGAAGCAAGGAGCGTGCCTGATGGACGCGTCGCAGAGCGAAGGGACGACGCAATGAACGCCATACCGAGCCTGTTCGGCTCCGAGCCCGAGGTTCGGTCCGACAGTCACGGCTTCAGCGTCACTGATTTTCGGCGGCTGATGCGCAAGCACGGCCTCCTGATTCTCGCATGCTTCAGTATCGTGACAAGCCTCATCGCCTGGGGCGTGGCTCGCCTGCCACCAGCCTACACGAGCAGGGCGCTCGTCCTCGTCAAACTCGAACAGGCTGGCACGCCATCCTTCTTCTCGGGCATCGCAGCCTTTCGCGACTCTACGACCCAGGACAGCGCCAACCGCCGCATGGAAAACGAGATGGAGCTCGCGGAGAGCTGGCCGCTCTCAGCCGACGTCGTGCGCGCGTTGGGACTACGCTACGATCAAGTCTACCATCCACCGCTTACTCACCTCATGCGTCCTTTTGCGGACGCATTCGATCGGTTCGTCGCCCCTATTCTAGGTCTCTCGCCCGATCCGGACAAGCGCGGCTTTGGTGAAACCGTCTCTGCCTTCCGGGCCAGCCTCGACGTGACACCGGTCGCCAGCAAGAGCAGCGACACCAATTCGAACATCGTATCGATGCAGCTGCGCGGCACCGATCCCGAACGCACGCGGCTCGCCTTGGAGGAGCTCATCACCCGCTTCCTGCGGCACGATGCGGATGAGAATCGCGAAACGGCGCGCAAGGCTCAGGCTGTGGTGGCGCGCCACGCGGAAACGGCCGAGGCCGAGGTTGTGGCGGCGCAGCATCGGGTCGAGACGTTTCTTGCTGCCTTGGGCGGTTCGGCCAAGCCCGAGCAACGCGAGCTCGGCACACCGCGCGACCCGACAACCATCGTCCGGCTCAAGGCTCGTTTGCAAGACCTGCGGATGGAGCTTCTCGAGTTGCGCATTCAATACGCGGAACCGACCGAGCAGACGCGTGCTCTCGAGGGTGTCATTACGGCCCTGACCGAGGAGCTCGATCGCGAGCAGCGCGGCGTAGCGCGCAGCGACGCCGTCTTGCAGCGCCTTGAGCGGGACCTGCGCCTCAAGGAGAGTGCGCTCATGGACCTTCAGAAGCGACTCGGTCAGATCGCGCTCTACCTTGAAATGACCGAGGGCGAGTTCACGAACCGCGTGGTGGTCGAGCCTCCCTTGAAGGCTCGCAGCTCCGACTGGAAAACCCGGCTCGCTATCGCCGCCGCAGGGTCCGTTGCCAGTCTCTTCCTCGGTTTTGCACTCGCCGGACTCCGCGAGCTGGTCGACCCACGCCTCCAGACGGCTGCCGAAGCGCGCGTGAGTCTCGGCATCCCCGTCCTTGCGGCAATGCCGATCTTCAAGGCCGACACCATCCGTAACAGCTTCGCGTCCCTGTATCCCACGACCGTCCGGGCAAGCTTGCCAACGAGCGTCCATGAGCGATCTTCATAGTCTCTTCGGGGGACTCAGCCTCGCGCTCTTCAGCCAAATGGCCGAACATGGTTCGTCTGGGCGCTGCCTGCCGTATCCCTTCACGGCTGCCGTCGGCAGCGCACGGCGGGGCGAGGGACGTACCTTCGTGGCCGAGGGGCTCGCGCTCCATGCGGCCTCTCTCAGTCCACACCGGATGATGCTCGTGGACGGGAACAGCGCGCGATCACACCTCACGGGGCGTTACGGCGGCCAGGGCGAGCCCGGGCTTTTCGACTTTCTACGGGGTTCGGACGCGGTGCCTCGGCTTCTGACCAGCCCGTTGCCGAACCTATCGATCGTGGGTAGCGGCAACCTGCCCGATCCGACACTGCTCTACCGACAGGATGGATTGAAGCGATTTCTCACCTGGGCCGGCGAGCGGGCGAATGCGATCATCATCGATATGCCCTCCTTCGAGACGGACGCGCTGCCGATCGTGGCCGCGGTCGATCGCGTGCTCCTGGTCGTGGACGCGACCACCACGTCACGGCAGGCAGCGAAGGCCGCGCTCGCACGCATCCCAAAGAGCAAATCGTGGGGCGTGGTCCTGAACAGGTGTCCATCCCACGGTCTCGCGGCGGTGACATGATGGGCCGGCTGACAAGGAATGAGTGATGATCGCCCCTGCCCAGGTGAGCGCATCTCTCGGCGCTTGGCTCGCCGCAATGACGGCAGCCGTCGCGCTTGCCGCAATGTTCCTGATAATCATCGACCTGCCTCCGACTTGGGCGATCTTGATGCTGCTCGCGGCGCTTGGATTTGCTTGCGTCGCGTGGAGTGGAAACCCGCGCGACAGCTTGCTATCGATCTTCCTTCTAACGCTGCCTGTCGAGATCTCGAAGGCCCTGACCTCGGAAGGTTCGGCCTACAGCCCGACGCTGTCGGTTTATCTTTACGATCTTGCCTTCATCCCGCTCACGGGATTCTGGGTCCTCGACCGGCTCGTAGGTGTGCCGCGCGCGCGCTGGAGCCGTCTGCATACCGTCGCCGCGGCCTTCCTGGTTTGGATGGCGATCTCGGCCGCGACCTCGATCGCATCGGTGAGCTGGTCGATTTTCCTCAATTTTTTGAAGTATTTCACATATCTCCTTGTCATCGGCGACCTGACCCGAGATCCTCGGCGACTGCGGATCGCCATCTACTCGCTCGCAGCCGGTCTTGCACTCCAGCTCAGCATGGTCGTGCTACAGGTTGTGACGGGATCCGATCTGCAAATCCGTGGCTCGAAGAACACTGATCTCGGCCGTCTTCTCGTGTTCGAGCAGGGCGGAGGTCTTCACGTACGTCGCCCTTCCGGCTTCCTGGCCCATCCCAACGTCTTCTCCGATTATTTGACCTTTGCCCTGCCGCCGCTCATGGCGCTCGCCTTGCTCGGTCCCGCCAAACTGCGACGCGCATGGTGGCCGACCGTGCTTCTGCTCGTCGGCTCACTCGTCGCACTCGTCCTTGCCCTGTCCCGCGGCGGCTGGATTGCTTTCGCCTCATCCGCCCTCTTCGTCCTTGCAGTGGGGTGGCTGCGCGGTCTCGTCCAGGCCAGACACATCGCGGCCCTTGCGGTCTGTGGCATGCTCGCGGCGGCGATTTTGCCCGTGGCGTTCCCTGCTGCCATCTATCGGGTGACGCTCAGCGATCAGCGTTCCTCGGATGCGCGCTTGGCAATGATCGACCAAGCCCTTCTGATCATCCGTCGCTTCCCAATTACCGGCGTAGGGCTGGCGGGTTACAATCAAGCCGCCCAGACTAATATTCCTACATCATTCGCATCACTCCTACCGGCATTCCGTGAGACACTGCTCAAGGGAGTCGTACATAATAAATATCTACTCACGTTTGCCGAGTCCGGAATAATCGGTATTGCCCTTTTCTGCGCGATGTTAGTAATTTATATTACCATGCCCTTAAAGTATAACATGCAGATAAATTCAGAATACTGGGCGTTTTTACTTGGGCTGTCAGGCGCAGGAGTAGCGCAAATGGTTTTCTACTTATTTGATCATTTTTCTTATGATATTAGACTTGGACTTCTCTATACGATGGCGGCGCTGATGATCGGCGTATGCGACCAACTGGAACGCGCCTGTGAGGCAGCATGCGCATACTCCACATCGACCCCGACGACATAGACAACCCGCTAAGCGGGGGCGGTCCACGTCGAACGTTCGAAATCTGCCGGCGCCTTGCCCAGCGCCACGAGATTACCGTCGTGACGCCAACCTTCCCCGGTTCGACGCCGGTGCTCCTGCGGGAGGGGGTGCGTTATGTCCGCCTCGGCCGACGCGTCGGCAACCACGGTTCCTCGCATCACATCACGTTCTTCTTCGCGCTGCCGGGCTTGGTGCGGCGGCAAAGCTGCGACCTCATCGTGGAGGATTTTATGCCGCCGGCGTCTGTGACCCTGACGCCGCTGCTTGCGCGGGCGCCTGTCATCGCCTCCGTCCAGTGGTCCTATGCGCGCACCCTCGCGCAGCAATACCGTGTGCCCTTCCACTGGATCGAGGCCGCAGGCCTGCGCTTCTACAATAACTTCATCACGATGAGCGAAGACGCACGTCACGATCTTCTGAGGCGGCGACCCGGCGCCAGGATCGAGGCGATCGGGAACGGCGTCAGCGATGATCTCTTCGACGTTCCAGAGAGGCCGGGAGACGCGATTCTCTATCTCGGCCGCGTGGACCTCGAGCGCAAGGGTGTAGGAATGCTGCTGGAGGCCTACGCGCGGCTTCCGGCGCCGCGCCCGCCCCTCATCATTGCGGGGCACGGGTGGGAGCACGCAGCGACCGAGCGGCGGGCGGGCGAACTCGGCGTCGCGGACACGACCCGCGTCCTCGGCCGCGTCGACGCCGTGGAACGGCGCGAACTGCTTGCGGCCTGCCGCTTCGCCGTGTTCCCTTCGCGGGAAGAAACCTTTGGAATGGTGATCACGGAGGCCTGCGCCGCATCAAGGCCCGTCATCCATTTTGATGTGCCGCCGATGAACGAGATCGCACAGGGTGCGGGCAACATCGCTGTGCCGGCCTTCGATATTCCCCTCTTCGCCGAGGCGATGGCAAGCCTCGCGCGGGCGCGCGACGCGGAGATCGTCGCGCGCGGACGCGACTGCCGTGCCCACGTCCAAGACCAGTGCTGGGACGCAGTCGCTGCCCGCCAGGAGGCGTTCTATCTCGAAACCGTCGAGCGTGCGCGACAGTCTGGATCTGCGCGTCTCAGGTCATCATGAGCCTGAGCGCGAGGCGGACATTGTGGGCGCTTGAGCGAGCACGCTCGTTGAGTCGCGGGTCGCGACGCACAAGAACGGCGCAACGATAAATTGCCCAGCGCAGCGCAAAACCAGTCACGGTCAATGTGTCGAACAGATATGTTCGCAGTCGTCCCGCCCTGTGCGCGTAGAACGTCCGCATCCCCTTGAGCGATGTCAAAAGCACCTCGCCGGATTGCTGCTTCATACTGGCGCCTTGGAAGTGGGTCACGGTGGCAATAGGCGTATAGATGACGCGTCCCCCGGCCGCACGGATGCGATGACAGAGATCGATATCTTCGCCATACATCCAGTAGACCGGGTCGAAGAGGGGCGGAGGCACGCGCTCGCGCCGAAGCATGAGGCAGGCGCCGGTCACCCAGTCGACGTCGATGTCCTCGGCGACATCGCGGGTGAGGTAGATCGAGCTGTCGCGCCCAGTCCAAGCGAGGAGCGAGGCTGGGAACAAGTAATGGGCGGCAACGCTACCGAGCGTAGGAAATCGCCCCCCAGTCCACCGCTGCAGCGATCCGTCCGCGTTGCAGAGGCGGCAGCCCGCGGCAGCAACGTCGGGCCGCGCACGCAGATGCGCGAGGAGGCGCTCGACCGCTCGGTCTTGGATGAGCGTGTCGGGGTTGAGCAGGAGCACGAAAGGAGCGTTCGTCTCTTCGAAGGCGAGCGTGTTCGCGCGCCCAAATCCCAGGTTCTTGCCGGATGCGATGAGGCGGACGCTCGGGAATTCCGATCGCACCATCTCGATCGTGCCGTCACCTGAAGCGTTGTCGACCACGATGACGTCCAGCGCCCCGTCGCCGAGATCGGTTTCGCTGAAAAGCGAGGCGAGGCAGTCCCGCAGGAGATCACATACCCGCCAAGAGACGATGATGACCGTCAGGACAGGAGCCGTCACGGTGCCACCCTCATCGCGGCGCTTCTGGCCCCACGAGCGTGCATGTAAGGTGCAATGATTGCGACATCAGAGGGAACCGAGCGGAGTATCGTCACGCCCGGTCCCATTTGCACGCGACTGCCGACCACGACTCGCCCAGCAACGACGACGTTCACACCGAGCGTGACATCGTCGCCAAGGCGCGGGCAGATGTCGAGCGCAGCGCCGAAGGCGGGCGCCCCCAGCGGCCCCACGATTGCCTTGGTGTACAGAGTCAGGTTTCGGCCGGCACTGCCGCGGAAGACGATCCCTGGCGGATGCGGCACGTAGAGGCCGGGTCCTATCCGCGCGGACGGCTCGATGAGGGCCCTGCTGAAAACGAGGTTCGCGCGGGCCACAGCTCGGCCCAGGCGGATGGAGCCTCTCGTGTGCAAGGCGTGGGCCAGGCGGTAAAGTGCGCAGCAGATCAGAGAAGGTGTCAACAGAATGCTTGTTTGCCTCAGCAGACCGGGCTTATGTCCCTGGAATGCCTGCGCCTGCTGCGCGTACCGGATGACGTCCGAGGCGATCAAGCTTAAGATCCCGCCATGACGCTCTTCGGCCGAGGCAAGATTCACATTTGTTGGTAATTGATTCATCGGCTCGGCTCATGAGATGAGATGTAGCGAGCAACCTAATGCGCACTATAGCGCACCTCGCATGCCGCCGTCACTCCGGGGGATTGCCGATGCTGACCAAACCTTTCACCGCGGAATTGAGCGGCTACAAGGGTATTCTGCCAACGGGCACCGTGCGCAGTGACGTCACGACCGAGGACTACGCTGATGCGCAGGAGATCTTCCAACCCGGCAAGGCCAGGGGCTTCCTCTTGCCCATCATTCGCGAGGCCCCCGCACGAACACTGCTCGACGTAGGCTGCGGCATGGGTGGAATGGCCACAGCGCTTGAAGAGGAGGGCTACCAGAGCTACGGCGTCGATCTGCCGGGTCTTGAACGGCGTTGGGCCTCGGCGGGACGGAGTCCCGACCGGTTCTTCCTTGTCGACCCAGATCGCTTCGCACTGCCGTTCGTCGACGGTTCGATCGACTTTGCGTTTACATTCGGCGTGATCGAGCATGTCGGGACGACCGATGGTCACGCCGATCGGCGACCGAATTGGCACACGGCCAGGCGCGATTGGCTGCGCGAGATCTTCCGGGTCCTGCGGCCCGGCGGCCGCATGCTGGTCGGCGGCCCGAATCGAGGTTTCCTGCTCGACGTCGCGCACGGGCCCGACAGTCGAGCCGCAGCCTGGGAGCTCTGGCTCACGCGTCGCCTCGGCGTGACGGTCCACCGGATCTGGGGCGACAACTTTCTCTGGGCCTATGGCGACGTGCGGCGATACCTCGACGGGCTGCCCTGCACGATCGAAGCGAGGAGCGTTGCGGGATTTCTGGAGTTTTCGCGTGCGCCGGCCGCGCTGCGTGGCCTCGCGCGCGCCTATGTGCGCCATCTCCCACGCGCGCTCCTTGGTACAGGTTTCAATCCGTGGGTCATGGCACTCATTACACGGACCCATTAAGGGCAGTGCTCCAGGTCTTTGATTTTGCCGCATCTTCTTCGACGAACCGGTATCCACGTCGTCGGAAGATGCTCTAGCGTCATCATCAGGAGTCTTCGCGTGACACCCTCGATCTCGCGTCGTGCTGTCCTGTACACGACCGTTGCGTTCGGCACGACGCTTCACAGTCGTCCAGCGCGCGCTGCCTACGAGGCGCGCGTCACCATCGACGCCTCCGCCTCGGGACGTCCGGTTAATCGCGCCGTCCTCGGCAGCAACGTGCAGTGGGTGGATCGCGGCGACGAAATGATCGACGGCGCCCGCCATCCTAAGCCAAGCATGGATGAGGCGGCGCGGCGCATTGGTCCGACCGTTCTGCGCTATCCCGGCGGTTCGCTGAGCGACCTTTATCCATGGCGCAACGGTGTCGGCCGGTCCCGGGGGGCAGGTACGCACTTCTTCAGCGGTGCCACGCAGACGATCGAGTTCGGCACGGACGAGTTCCTCGATCTCTGCGCGCGCCTTGGCGCCCGCCCTCTGATCACCGTCAACGTTGCGACCGGCACCCCTGATGACGCAGCCGACTGGGTGCGCTACGTGACCAAGGCCGCGCAACAGCGCGGCATCCCTCCTGCCGATTGGTGGGAGATCGGGAACGAGCCCTATCTGCGCGAGGACAAGCAGCGCGCGATCGCACTCGGACCTGATGAATATGTCCGGCGTGCCGACCCGATCATTGCAGCGATGCGAGGAGCGGCTCCGGGCCTCAAGCTCGGCATTCCCTTGCGGGCTGACCAGATCGGTGGGCTTCCGGCGACGCCTTTTCCTGGATTCAATCAGAAAGTCCTGCGCGGTTTACGCGAGAAATTCGATTTCGTCTCAACACACGAGGCCTACGCCCCATTCGCGGTTGATCGCTCCTACGCTGACAAGGACCTCTACCTCGCACTGATGGCGGCGCCCGAGCAGATCGCCGACGGCATCGCAGCGACGCGCGCGCAGGTCAGCGCACTGCTCGGGCGCACGTTGCCGATTGCCGTCACGGAGTGGAGCGCCCTTTTCAGCATAGGCGGGCGCAGCGATGGCCAGATCGCGACCGCGGCGGGTGCGCTGTTCGCGGCGGATCTGCTGCGGGTGTTCGTGCAACACAGCGATGTCATGGTCGCCAACCACTGGTCGTTGTCGGGCAACTGGCATTTCGGCGCTCTCGCTCAGGACGGACAGCCGCGACCGGTGGCAATCCTCCTCGCCGCCTTCGGCACGGCCCTCAGGGGAAACCTCATCCCCGCTTCTGTCGAAACGCCCTCGTTCCCGACGCCGCGGGTCGGCTACGTCGCTGCCCGGCCCGCCGTCCCACAGATGACGGCCCTCGCCATTCGTGACGAACGGCGCCTGACGCTGTCTCTCGTCAATCGGAGTCCGGACGCGTCCGCGAACGTTCGCGTCACCTGCGGGGTCAGCAGTCCGAAGGCGGCGTCAGCGCAGGTGCTTGCGCCTACATCGCCATTCGCCACGATTGTCGCGTGGGAGCGCAAGTCCGTCTCACTCGATGATGCGACGATCAGCCTTGAGATGCCCCCGCACGCGGTTGCTCTTCTCCAGATTGCGCTCGCTGCACCGTGAACATTCGGTGAGAGCCGCGCCTGGAATCGTGGCGTGGGCGTGAGGTCATGCGGCACTCCGGTTCTGCCAAGCAGAGCCCAGTTCCAGGGTAGGCGTTCGTCGATCCGCCGGGTGGGGTGAGCAGACAGCCAAGCCAGCACAACGGCCAGCCACGCCAGCGGATTCGACAGGGTTGAGATTCGCCCTGGTGATCGGTGTCCCCCTGGCTCCGGAGACCTAGCAGGCTGCTGAAAAAGGGCTTCGCCTGTCGGCAGAAGCGTGATTCACTCTTCTGGGATCATCGGGAGAGTTTTCAGTGCGTGGTCAGGATCTCCGAAGCAGCTCGCTGTTCTCCTACGTGGATCTCGAGCGCCGCATTCGGCCTGACCATCCCCTGAGAACGATCCGAACTTTGGTCGACGAGGCGCTCACGACGCTCGACGGGCAGTTCTCGGAGATCTACTCGCAGATTGGCCGCCCCTCGATCCCACCCGAGCAACTCCTGCGCGCCATGCTGCTCCAGGCATTCTACTCCGTGCGCTCCGAGCGACAGTTGATGGAGCGCCTCGACTTCGACCTGCTGTTCCGCTGGTTCGTCGGCCTCGGCATCGACGATCCCGTCTGGGATGCCTCCACCTTCTCCAAGAACCGCGATCGGCTGCTGGGCGGCAGCGTGGCCGCCGCCTTCCTGAGCGCCGTGCTGGCGATCCCGCGCGTCAAGCGGCTGCTGTCGCAGGATCATTTCACCGTCGATGGCACCTTGATCCAGGCTTGGGCCTCGATGAAGAGCCTCAAGCCCAAGGACATTGCGCCCTCCGACCCGCCTGATCCCCCGGCAGGCGGGCGCAATCCCGACGTCGACTTTCGCGGCAAGAGCCTGTCCAACGACACTCATCAGAGCAGCACTGACCCCCAGGCGCGGCTCTACCGCAAGGGTCAGGGCAAGGAAGCCAAGCTCTGCTTCATGGGTCATGCGCTCATGGAGAACCGCAATGGGCTGATCGTCGATGGCTGCGTGACCCAGGCGACGGGGCAGGCCGAGCGCGTCGCGGCCCTGGCGATGATCGAGAAACGGGCCAACCGTCCCACCCGCGTCACCCTGGGCGCCGACAAAGGTTACGACGCCGCGGACTTCGTGAACGAACTGCGCGCCATGGCGGTGACGCCGCACGTGGCCTGCAACACGGCGGGACGCCGCTCCGCCATCGACGGACGCACCACACGCCAGCCCGGCTATGCGATCAGCCAGACGATCCGCAAGCGGATCGAGGAAAGCTTCGGCTGGAGCAAGGAGATCGGCCTGATCGGCCGCATCCGGGTCCGCGGGCGGGAGCGGATCGACATGGCCTTCACCTTCACAGCCGCAGCCTTCAACCTCGTGCGGCTGCCAAAACTCCTCGGAGCGTAAGCGACCGCCTGACGACAGAACGGTGCCGCCTCTTGCTCAACGCAGCCGAACCCTGCCCCAGCGCAGCGGTTGAGCCCGGCACGACGAGCCACCGCAACGCCGGTGCAAGGCGAAAACCAGCAAACCAAACGGCGCCAAGCCAGGCATCAAAGCGACAAGCCCCTTTTTCAGCAGCCTGCTAGGGCACTGACGCGTTCGAAAGGAACACTGCGCGCGTCAAATTTCTGTTGGATCGCAGGCGGTTGGCATTAGAGCGCATGACGCGTTTGTCGGTGTCATACCGCCACGCCTTCGAACGGACTCGTTCGAAGGCGTGGCGGTATCAGAGGCGGGGATCGAGCGGCTCCGATTCCAGGGCGAGCACGCCGAACACGCATTCGTGGACGCGCCGCAGCGGCTCCCGCGCCACGAACCGCTCCAGGGCCTCCAGCCCGAGCGCGAATTCGCGGAAGGCCAGGGAGCGCTTCGCCCCGAGCCCCCGCTGACGCAGCAGCGCGAGGTGCTCGGGCGTGTCGTAATCCGGGCCGTAGATCAGGCGCAGGTAGTCCCGGCCCCGGCATTTTACCGCGGGTTGCGTGATCCCGCGGCGGCCGCGCGCGACGAAATCCGCGGGCTTGACCACCATGCCTTCGCCGCCGCTCGCCGTGAGGTCCAGCCACCAGGCGATCGCTGCCTCCACCTCGGCCGCGCTGTCCAGGTCGACCATGACCGTGGCGGTCGTCCGGAACAGCGGATCGACGGACGCCAGCCGCGCGAGATGACCCATGTGCCAGGACTGCGTCCTGTCGCTCTGCACCCGCCCCTCGCTGGCCAGGAGATGGAACGGTGCGATCCGCAGATCGTCGATCCCGGTAATCGGCCAGGCGTAGCGGCGGATGACCGAGGCGAATGTCTCGGCTCGGCCGAGGCGATCCGTCGCCTGCGAGAGCAGGTCCCCGACATCGGCGCCGTGGGCGCGGGCGCGCCGGAGCGCGTCGGCGAGAGTGCCGAGGCCGATCCGGGCGGCGGCCGGGGTCGGTGCGTATTGTCCGGTGATGAGGGCCTGCGCCTTCGCCGACCACGGCATGATCTCGGCGTCGAGCAGCACCCAATCCGTATCGAGTTCGGCCATCAGCCCGCTGGAATCGAGCGCGTCCCGGGTTCGCGCCAGGACCTCCTCCTGCTGGCGCGCATCGGCGAAGAAGGCGCGCCCGGTGCGGGTGTAGACCGCCCCGAGGCCTCCGCCCCCGACCCCGAACCGGCGCCGGGCCACACCCTCGTCGCGGCAGACGACGATGAGCGCGCGCGAGCCCATGTGCTTCTCCTGGGCCATGACCTGCCGCACGCCCTCCCGGCAATAGAAGTCCAGCGCCTCGCGCGGATGCTCCAGGTAGCCGTCCTCCTTCGCGGTCTCGCAAGGCGATATGGTCGGCGGCAGGTAGATCAGCCATTTCGGGTCGATCGCGAACCGGCTCATCACCTCCAGGGCCGCGGCCGTGTTCTCCTCCCGGATCGTCACCGAGGGCATGAGCCGCGTCGTGATGATCCGCTTGCCCGAGACGTCGGCGAGATCGAGCAGGTCGTCCACCTCGGCCTGCGCGCCGACCTCCGCGCCCAGGACGATGGCCGACGCGAGGGGCCGCGTTGGCTCGGCATAGACCTGCCCGGCCGGAACCCAGACGATCTCCATCTCAGGGTAGCGCAACGCCGTGAGCCGGCCGCCGAACACGCAGCCGGTATCGACGCAGAGCGTGTTGTTGAGCCACGCCGCCTCGATCGCGGGCGTGTGGCCGTACACCACCTTCGTGTCTCCCCGGTACTCGGCCGCCCAGTTCTGGCGCACCGGCAGGCCGAACTCGTCGACCTCGCCCGTGGTGTCCCCGAACAGGCAGAAGCCGCGGACCGCCCCCGAGGCGCGGCCCATCATCTCGGCCTTGATTCCCGCATGCGCGACGGCCAGCCTGCCCGCATCGAGCAGGTAATGGCTGACCAGCCCGCCGATGAAGCGCCTGGCACGGGCCCGGAAGGCCTCGCTTTCCGCCGACAGGCTGTCGATGCTGGCCTGGAGCCCGTGGCCGACCTTCACGTCGCGGCCGTTCAGCCACTTCTCGACCTTCGCCTCGTGGTTGCCCATCACGCAGAGGGCGTGGCCGTCCTCGACCATGTCCATCACGAGGCGCAGCGCGTCGGCGACGCGCGGGCCGCGGTCGACGACGTCGCCGACGAAGATTGCCTTGCGCCCGGGCAGCGGCACCACGCGGTAGCGCGGCTCCCCGTCCCGGCTCTCGCGCGTGATCGCGTAGCCGAGCCGCTCCAGCAGCGCCGCGCACTCGGCGGCGCAGCCATGCACGTCGCCGATGATGTCGAAGGGCCCCGCCTCGTCCCGGCGGTCGGTCCAGAGCCGCTGCCGGGACACGGTGACAGCCGCGATCTCGGCCTCCGAGCGCAAAGCGTGCACCTGCCGGAAGCCCTCGCGGGGAAGACCGCGCAGGCCGCGGCGCAAGGAGGCCATCTGGTTGCGGATCACGTGCGGGCCGAAGACGCGATCGGGCCGGGCGGCATTGCGGGCCCGGCACACGTCCTCGCCCGAGTCCAGCACGATCGCGACGCTGAGCGCGTGCCAGCGCCGGGCAACCTCGACGAGCTTCCTGCGATCGTCCGGCCTGACATTCGTCGCGTCCACGACGGTGAGGCGGCGGTTCTTGAGGCGAAGGTCGAGGATGGCGTTGAGGAGCGCGAAGGCGTCGGGCGTAGCGCCCTGATCGGTCTCGTCGTCCGCGACGATCCCCCGGCAGGCATCCGATGAGACGATCTCGGTCGGCCGGAAGTGACGGCGCGCGAAGGTGGACTTGCCGGCCCCGGAGGCGCCGATCAGCACCACCAGCGCGAAGTCCGGCACAGTGATCGCGGCGGAGGTCATGTCGTCGAGGCTCATCGGGAGGACACCGCCAGCTGGCTCGGCGCGCCGAGATCGGCATAGGCATCCCCGCTACCCACACCCCCAAGGCCTTCAAGGCGCACGGCGTAGCCGTATGTCGAGGCCACGCGCTCGGCCCAGCCCTCGAACTCGGCCCGGCTCCACTCGAAGCGATGATCGGGATGCCGGAGCTGGCGCGCGGGGAGAGTGGGGAACAGGACGTTGTAATCGCGGTTCGGCGTGGTGACGACGACGGTCGCCGGACGGGCGTCGCCGAACAGGGCGCGCTCGAGATGCGGCAGGCGGTCAGGCTCGACATGCTCGATCACCTCGACGAGGGCGGCGGCGTCGAACCCGCGCAGGCGCGCATCGCGGTAGATGAGCGAGCCCTGGAGCAGCACCAGCTTGCGGCGCAGCGTCTCCGGCAGCGCCTCGACCCGGCGTGCGGCCCGGGCGAGTTCGGCGCTCGACACCTCGATGCCGGTCACCTGCTCGACGGTCGGGTTGCGGATCAAACGGGCGATCAGCTTGCCGTCGCCGCAGCCGAGGTCGAGCACGCGCTTGGCTCCCTTCTCGGCGATCACCTGCGCCACGCGATCGAGGCGCCGCTCGTGAAGGCGCACCGGCTGCTCGATCGCCGCCTCCGGCTCCTCCTGCGCGGCGGGATCGAGGGTCGTCTCGTCCTCGGCCGTAGCCTCCACCAGTTGCGCGATGGCCTGCCGGACCAGCACTCTGCGCCGCTTGAGGGAGCGCGCGACGATCAGGTCGCGCTCGGGATGGCCCGGAAGCCAGCCTTCGCCGCGGGCAAGCAGCGTCTCAATCTCGTCCTCCCCGACGAAGTAGTGCTTGCGGTCGTCGAGCACCGGCATGAGCACGGAGAGGTGGGTGAGGAGCTCGGCGAGCCGGGCGGTGGCGCGCAGCCGCAGCGTGACGTGGGGCGCGTGACCCCACTCCGGGCGCTCGGGATCGAGCGGGTGACGCGTGACCTCGACCGCATAGCCGAGGGGCGCGAACAGGCGCTCGACGAGGTCGTGCGGACCGCGCACCGGCAGAGGCACGACCGTGACGTCGAGCGGAATCGCCGTCTCCGCAAGAGCGGGGCGGTCCTTGCTGCGTCCACCCATGGCGGCGCCGAGGCAGCGGCCGATCGCGACGCTCAGGAAGGACGAGGCGGCGTAGGGCCGGTCGTTGACGTACTGGTCGAGCAGGCCATCGCCGCCGGAGCGCCCGCGCACCAGGGCGACCGGGTCGATGTCGAGCGTGAGAACGAATTCGCAGCGCTCCTCCGACGCCTCCGGGTAGAACATCACGGCTCGTCCGAAGCCGAGATCGAGATCCTGCGTACGGACCGGGTTCTTGTGGAGCAGGAAGCCGAGGTCGGTGGCGGGTCGATGCGTGGTCATGACGGAGAGGAACACGAGCGTGGATCCCGGCAAGCGGCACAGCGCCCCCGATCATCTGGAGCGCCAGCATGGTCGTCGGACCGACCTCGCATTGCGCAACCGCCGACGTCAATTCGATCGGAAGTTCTTACGACGCGAATGCGCGCCAGCGCGGCTTCCCCGGAATCGGGGAACCCGTGTTCCACACCACGCACGAACGGGGGAGGGCCCCGCGACTGCATCGTGTGCGAGGTCGCTGCCGTCGTTGTCGAGCCACGTCTTCGAGGCACGTCTTCGAGGCACGTCTTCGAGGCACGTCTTGCGCGGATGGGCGACGGCACGCGGTCGTTGAAAGACGTCGACGCGCTCCCTGTCACCCGGGCGCACCATCCCGCTGGATCACAGCCTGTCCGACGATACGAGGAGGGCTGAGACGAGGAAGCCGGTCTCGATGCACACGACTGGCCCTGAAAACCGGTCCTAACGCCCCTCTCGAGAGAGTCCGAAAAGCGGCAAAAAAGCTCAATGACGGCGCCGCCTCGCACAGAGAGCCGAAGAATTGTGCCGCCTCGGCCGATGACATCGCTACCAGTGTTCTATAGTGACTTGCCTCAGCACGACTCGGGGATAATCCCTCGATACTTTTCACGTCGACGAAAAGCGCGACCACATCGACATGGAAGGAGTCGATCTCTCGGATTTCGAGGCGGCACTCGACCGGCAGCCCCCCGAGACGAGGAGCGCGTTCTGGGCTGCCGTCGACAGGCTTTGTCGGTCGCAGGATCAGGCTGGCGCGCAGCCCGCAACGGTGGCACCGGGGCCGAGCCTGGACGTCCGGCCTCCGGCGCAAGTCCGCTCGATATCGCCCTACGTATCATACCGCAGCGCCTTCGAACGGACTCGTTCGAAGGCGCTGGCTAAGCCCGAACGGGCGCCGGCGCTGATGCGCCGGATGCTTTCGCATCTACGTGTCGATGCGAAAGCGCGATGGTACCAGTGCACTAGGCCTCGATTTCATGTAGCGCCGCAGGTTCTTACCACCTGATAAAGACGCAGTGTAGGGCGAGCCGATTCGGATCGACGGACATACGCCTTCTCCCTATGAATCATTATCCTCCAAATTTTTTGGGACAATATCATCCATTCCATTCGAAAAAGTCCTGAACAGCCATAGGACCGACTGCGTTCGAAAGAAATGTCGCGTTCTTTCCATTTTCATCATTACTATAACCATTGTCTGTATAAATCGGCCAATCGAGAACCGTCCTCGGATCTATCAGATTTCCTGCAACTAAATTTCCAGATGCAAGATATGCCTGAGAGGCATTCGAAGAAACAGCTACCTCGGCATGAATGCCATGCTGCGCGAAAGTACCGGTTTGATTCTTAGAAATCAGATTGTGTAGAACCTGGCTGTTTTGAGCGCCGTACAGGCTGACGCCGACGCCGTCGTTTCCTGCGATCAAATTCCCGACAACCAAATTGTCGTGAGTCCATTCATCCAGCTGAATGCCATTGCCGTCACCACTGCCACTGTCACTCGTGTCCAGAACGGCATTGTGGGAGATGATGTTGTTATTACCAACGCTATCTGCTGAGTGCGTAAGGGTATGGATGCCGGATGAGCCGGGAATCAATTTTCCATTGTTCTGAACAAGACTGTGATGGACAATCGCGTTATTGCATTCAAGATGAATGCCGTCGCAACCATTGCCTTGAACGTTATTGTCTTGAATTAATTGGGATCCGCTCAGGTTTTCCAGCGTAATTCCAAAATAATTATTGTCATAAATATTATTGCCGATCACCATATTGTCTGATCCGGCGTCTTCTGCAATGGCGACACCGGAAATGGAATCGGAGATGTCGTTCCCGGAAATCGTAATGTGATGACTTCCTCGCGCGATAGCGACTGAAGCCCATTGAGTGTTGTGATCGACTTTGAAGCCAGAAAGCGTCGTATAGGAGGCGCCGTCAAACCAAAATCCCTTAGCCTCGGGCGATGATCCAGCGCCGTAAGACCCGATCGTGATCGGAGCGTCTGCGGTTCCCTGGCCGGTTACCATAATGTTTGCATCGAAACGCGTTCCGGACTTCTGAAGATAGATATTGCCAGGCACAAAAATCATTCCTAGCCACGTGTTGAGAGGGCTTTGGAGTGAGCCGTCTCCGTTTTCAACGGCACTTGGATCAACATAAACAATCTGTGTCATTCATTCTATCCATCAATAGAGAGGGCAAGCGGCACGGAAACCGGCTGAGTGCGGTCGAAGCGCTCAACGTCTTTTTCCATTTGCGCGATCGCACGGGTGCACTGATGGCCATGCAATCTGGAGTAAGCCCGACGCGGCCCCGAACGTCAATCAGCGTGAAAAGAATTGCCGATCTAAGCTCGACTTTGAGCGTTTCAGGCTGAGTAACAGGCGGCGTCGATGACGCGATCAACGAGGGCTCGGAAAACGTGGCCCTGTCGCGATCGGCCCAGGAGTCTGAGAAAACCTGCGCGATCCAGAATTCCTTGCGCAGGGCGCACCCGGCCAAGTTCCGCCGAAGCGCCTTCTGGCTCGTCTGCTGACGATCACGCTGGATGGCCCAACGAAAGCCGAGGCAGTGAGTGTGGCGATGGCCGAGGCGCCGGCGCTCGCGGAGGCTCGTTCTCTCGTGAGCGGCTTGCGGGCGATGGTTCGACAGCGGCGTCGCGCCGATCTGTATGGCTGGAGCGAGACGGCGGGTGCCAGCCTGCTGCATTCCTTGGCGGTCGGCCTCCTGGAGGGGAGCCCAGATGGCGGCTCGGCTAACGCAGTGCGCGCTCTCATAAATCGACCAGCTATACGAGCTTTTTTATTGCATTATATTTCTAAAAATAAGTCTTTTCGACAATTACTGTGCATCATAGTCACATTCTCGAATAGACTATCCGAGTGGTATCCCAGCCCGGATGCGGCATTGCATTGCGTTCACCTTAGAAAGTCTTGATGCGGCCTCGAACTGCTCGGCTTCCTCAGTAAGGCCATTCTCCCTGAGACATAGAGCGGCCCGCCACAAATTACCGGCAAGCAATTCCTGCTCAACGGCCTCTCGCACCAATGCTTCATAAGGGCCTTCTTGGAATCTAGTGCACTGACTCATTCGGATGGTGCAGCGTTGCCGTTGACGGCATTGAGGATGGCGGCGGCCGGCTTGGTCCAGACGAAGGGCTTTGGCCTGTCGTTGTGCTCGGTGATGTAGCGGTTGATCGCAGCCTGAAGGTCGACGATCCCGCTGAAGCTGCCACGTTTCAGCCTGCGCCGGGTCAAGGCCGAGAAGAAGCCCTCGACCGCGTTCATCCACGAGGCCGAGGTCGGAGTGAAGTGGAAGATCCAGCGCGGATGCCGGGCCAGCCAGGCTCGCACTTTCGGGTGCTTGTGGGTGGCGTAGTTGTCCAGGATCACGTGGATCAGTTTGCCGGCCGGCACCGCGGCCTCGATAGTGTTGAGGAAGCGCAGGAACTCGTCGTGGCGATGACGCTGCATGCAGCGACCGATCACGGTGCCCTCCAGCACGTCGAGCGCGGCAAACAGCGTCGTGGTACCGTGACGGACGTAGTCGTGGGTCTGGGTTTCGGGACGACCTGGCGTGACGGGACGACCTGGCGTGACGGGACGACCTGGCGTGACGGGACGACCTGGCGTGACGGGTCGGCTCGGACGGGTGCGTTCCAGGGCCTGGATCTGGCTCTTCTCGTCGAGCGAGAGCACGACGGCATGGCGCGGCGGATCCATGGAGAGGCCGACGATGTCCTCGACCTTCTCGGCGAAGGCTGGATCGTTCGAGCGCTTGAAGCTGCGGACCCGATGTGGCTGGAGGCGGTGTGCGTCCCAGATGCGCTGGACCGATCGTAAGGAGATCCCGACGGCCTGCGCCAGGGCGCGGCCGGTCCAGTGGGTGACCTCACCGGGCGGTTCGGAGCAGGTCAGCGCCAGCACCTCGGCGACGGTGTCGGTGGAGTGGGGCGGCTTGCCAGGCGGACGGGTCTTGTCGCGCAGCAGTCCCTCGACGCCTTCTTCGGCGTAGCGCTGTTGCCAGCGCCAGACGGCTGGCCGGCTGACGCCGGCCTGGCGGGCGACGTCGAGGACGGAGAGGCGTTCGGCCGAGAGCAGAACGATGCGGGCGCGCTGGATGTGCTTGAGGGGCTGCGCCCGATCGGCGACGATGGCGGACAGGTGCGCCAGGTCGGCGGCGCTGGGAATCACGCAGACAGTCTGAGCCATGCCTCAGACTCGCATGCCTCACGCCTGACGTGAATCATCTGAATGCGTCAATGCACTAGGCTCGTGGCCGGGCGACATGGCAGGCCCTCCTACCTGAATTCGGACCTCGACTCGCATCGGTCGAAGCGTCAAATACGACAAAGACAAACACGAGGAGCGTATCGCAAATTTGCAGTTTTACCCCGCATGGTTTGCTGCATCCTCAGTTTTACCTTCCGTTCCCAGCTACGAATCCAAAGTACGAAACAAGAGTGTGACTGTGTTCGTGAACGGCCAATGTGAATTTTCTTATTACGAAAAATGCTAAAATTCTAAATAAAAACTGCTGACAATGCAAAAATTACGGCCGAAATTCTTTTTGTGTGAGCCTTAATGACAATGGAAAATTGAACAATAAGCTCCTGTATAGGAGGAGCGGCGAACCATAATACTCGCCCAAGAGCTTCCAGTGAACTTCGGCTACTTGCGATACGATCTGATATCTGTCATCTATCACAAAATAGCAATTCATACAAGTAGAAGCGAATAGGGCGGATCCAAATAGCACGCAAGATGGACCGCCTATACTGGGAGTTTTTCATATTCCATCCGTTCTGCAGCGCTGCACTGTTGCGCGGGTTACCGATGGGAATTCTGCGACATGCCAAGAACCGATACAGTTCAGCAGCAAGTTTCAATCCTCGGCTGTCGCGGCGTGCCCGCGGCTCACGGCGGCTTTGAAACGTTCGCGGAGCAATTGTCACTCTATCTCACGGCGCGAGGTTGGGACATCAGTGTTTATTGTCAGGACGAGGCGGCGCCTGGTCGGAGCATCTCGGAGGACCGTTGGCGCGGCGTTCGGCGCATTCATATCGGCTCACGCGACGGCGGCTCCCTCGGGTCACTCGGGTTCGACTGCAGGTCGATGGTGCACGCCTGTCAGCGGCCTGGGATACTGCTCGTTCTGGGTTACAATACGGGCTTCCTGTCGCTGCTGCCGCGGATTCTCGGCAAGCCCACTGTCATCAACATGGACGGAATCGAATGGAAACGCTCAAAATGGTCGTCGATGGTGAAAATCTGGTTCTGGCTTAACGAGCACATCGCCGCCTTTGCTGGATCTGTGCTTATCGCCGATCATCCGGAAATTGCGGCCCATCTTGCCGACCGGTCCCATCCTGGCAAGATCGCAATGATCCCTTATGGATCGGAGCCAGTGGAGACTGCGCCGACCGAGCCGTTATCCGTGCATGGCCTCGCCCCTGATGGTTATGCGCTGACCGTCTGCCGGGTCGAGCCGGAGAACAGCGTCCTGGAGATCGTCCGCGCGTTCGGGATGGCGTCCGTGCAGGGGCGTCGTCTCGCCGTCGTTGGGTCGCTTGATCCAGGCAATGCCTACCACGCGGCCGTACGTGCGGCGGCTGGTTCAAACGTTGTTTTCCTCGGCAGCATTTACGACCGGGCTGTCATGGATAGTTTGCGCGTCCATGCCCGCGCCTATTGTCACGGACATACGGTAGGCGGGACGAATCCTTCGCTCGTCGAAGCACTGGCCGCGGGCTCCGCAGTTATTGCACACGACAACCGATTTAATCGATGGACTGCAGGCTGCAACCAGTTCTACTTCGCGGACGTCGACACCTGTGCTGCCATCTTCGATCGCGCCTTCGCCGACGACGCACTCATTGCCCAAGCTCGCGCCGCAGCCCGTGCGCGGTTCGAAGCCGCCTTCACGCTCCAGCCCAACCTGAGCCTCTATGAAGAGCTGATCGCGGAGGTCCAGCATCAAGGGCGAGCGGTTGCGTTTCCGCGGCTCACGCAGCCCTGATGGTCCGCATCAGCCGGTCGGGAACCTCGACGACCGTACCGGTTTCGATGTCGCTCATGACGATGCTGCCGGCACCAAGCACGCAGTCATCGCCGATCTGCACGGGGCCAAGCGCCATGGACCGGGGCTCGAACTCGACGCGGTCGCCGACGACCGGCAGGCCGGGACCTGCACCGATGTCCTCGCCCGAGCGTCCGCCACCGATACCTCCATGGCCCCACATCGTGCAGTCGGCACCGATCCGGCCAAAAATCTGAGTTGAGACCGGATGGAGGACGACGAGGCCGGGGCCGATTTCGCTGATCGGTGAGAAATCTGCTCCGGTCAAGAAAAGGTTTGCATGCCAGATTAGGCGTGCGAGAAATCGCCGGCCGTGCCGAAACAGATAGGTCGAAAGCCGATACAGAAGCACGCATTGATAGGATGGGTGGAGCCAGAGCACCCGCGGCACATCCATCCCATATGCGCGAAAACACCCCTCCAGTCGCTCGCGGTCCCGGGCGAGGCGAGCACGAACCTCCCTCCAAGTTAACGGCGCCACAGGCAGCGGAGTCGGGCCGCTCAAGGAATGCGTTGGTTCGGACTTCATGGTCATGGCGTACTCGCGGGCTGTCGTTCGGTCGTGAGAAGGCTCCGGAGGAGGTCGGCGTCGCCACGACGAACGCCTCGCAGTGCCAGCAGCAGCCCCCCGTAGGTGCCGAGCGCCATTGGATAGACCCAAGCGCCACCCGCACCGGCGAACACGATCAGGAGCGCAGCCAACCCGCCCAGGACCGGTCCGGCGAGTTCGCCTCGCGCGAGCGCAATCCCCCCCTGTCTGCGCAGCAGGCGCTCCCGTAGAACACACTGCGCGATCGTGCCGGCGAGGACGGCCATGCCCGCCCCCGTGATCCCGTAACGCGGCGCAAGGACGGCGATGCTCGCGAGGAGCACCGCACAGCCAATTGCGAGGCACGGGAGTTCGAGCCGTTGCAGGTTGCGCGCGAGCAGGGCGCAAGACATGAGCTGGTTCACGCCCGTCACCAGTGTCGCGACCAAGAGGAGGCGGAATGCGTCCGCTGCTGCAGCAAAGCGCGGGCCGAACACGATCGCCAGGGTTGGTCCGATCAGCCAAGCCGCGATGAGTGCGAGCGGTACACCAGTCCCGAGCGCGTAGCGAAGGACAAGCCGGGCCAGCATCTCCATCCGTGACTTGCACGGCACGTCCAGACGGGTGAAAACCGGAAGGAGCGCCATGACGAGTACTGCGGGAATCATAAGACAGAGGTCGTAGAGACGTGCGGCGATCCCGTAAATTCCGACATCCTCAAGGTCGAGGAAGAGCGGGAGAAGCGCCACGTCGATCCGGGAGAACGTCGAGGAGAGAACGAGCACCGCGAGAAGCACGGGGGCCCTGGCGAGTTGGGAACGGGCGACGGCCACGGTCGCGGCACGAGGAGCAGTGGCGTGCCGCACGACCGGATCGGCGAGGTAGAGAGCCAGTGCGACGCCACGAAGGACCACGAAGGCACCGAGCACGGTCAGGACGCCGGCGCCGGCGACGATCAGCCCACACAGCACGAGGCAGCGCAACACGCTCTCGCCGACATTGACGAGCGCGACGACACCGAGCCGCTCTCGGCCCAGCAGCGTCATCTCGGCGACGGTGATCGGCGCCGTCGGGATGAGGGCCACGGCCGCGAGGGCGAGGGCCGGAAGAAGCTCGGAGGGATACAGGAGAGCGCCGACGCCTACGAGAAGGGCAGCAGTCGGAAGGGCGCAGACCAGGCTCAAGAGCGCAGCGGCCGCGAGCTGTGGACGGACCGCTTCTGCATCTGCGGCAGCCTCCCGCGCCAGCTCAAAATGTAAGCCGAGCAGCGGGACGAGCTGCAGGAGCTGGAACCAGGAATAGGCGACAACGAAGCGCCCGAGGTTATCCGCGTCCCATAGGCGAGTCATCATCACGATGAGCGCGAGGCCAAGCGCAGCGGAGAGAAGCCGAGCTGCCGCGCCCGAACCGGCATTAGCGACAGTTCGCGCAACGCTCATGGTGCTCGCAACTCTGCCAAGGGCCGCTGAAGATCTCTTGTCGAGCTACCCACTCCACCGCCTCCGCTTAGACGGGCGTAATGCGCAGTGCGTCCTATAAGGACTATCATAGGCGCCCAGACTTGGCTACTTATACCAAGCCATTGCACGATCAGGAGCGCAACTTGCCTGAAAGACGTAGCGTCGAGAGCCGCCTCTACCCGGAAACCGCAGCTGGAGGCTTCTCCCGGGCCGATCACCGCATGGGATTTCTTATCCGGCTGCACGCGATCCTCGAGCCCTCAATGACGGTCCTCGATCTTGGGGCCGGCCGCGGAAAGTGGGGTGAAGATCCAGCTCAGTTCCGTGCAACGCTCGGCAATTTGCGCGGACGTTGCCTCCGGGTGGTCGGAGCAGACGTAGACCACGCGGTACTTGAGAACCCGACAGTCGATGAGAGGATCGTCATCGACCCGCATGCATCACTCCCCTTCCCGGACGCCTCGTTCGATGTGGTGACGGCCTTCTCCGTCCTCGAACACGTCGAAGATCCTCACCGGGCCACCACGGAGATTGCCCGCGTCCTTCGGCCTGGAGGATGGCTGATCGGGTGGACTCCCAACCGATTCGGCTATGTCGGGGTCGGCGCACGGCTTGTGCCGGACCATCTCAAAAGCAAGGTTCTGCGACGCCTCGAGCCGCATCGGGAAGAACATGACAGTTTCCCTCCAGTATATCGGTTAAACAGCCGCCACGCCTTCCGACGACACTTTCCATCCAGTCAATGGGAGGATTTCAGCTACACATATAATGGTATGCCGTTCTATCATGGTGAGAACATCACTCTCGCACGCCTCTGGTTAACTCTCTTCATGTTTCTCCCACCAGCATTGAGGGCCTACTGGATGGTGATCCTACGCCGTCGATAGTGCGGATATTTCGAATATTACGACGTTGAAATCTTTGATAGAATACGGATCGCCAGCCGGACATGCGCATATTCACGAGGGTGGCGAAGAGCATGAGGGATGATAAGATAATCAGGGCCAGATAATAAGGCCCATGAGCGAGGGATGATGTCGAATGTGCGTTGAGCCGCGAGGCTTGCACGCCAATCGTAGGATAAGCAGGCCACATCGGCGCCATCTGCCCTCGTGATATTCTGGTCCTGTCCGCGATCCGTTCAGAGCGGCGGGTGCAGGCTGGAGGCGCCAGTTTCCGGCGGCTCGATCCGAAAAACTCGGCGGCAAAGTCGCGGCGTTTTGCCGCATCTCAACCAGCTTTGGCAGCCCGTGCCATCATGGACACGCGCCCCGATTCGGCGCAATTGATTGAGCATATGGTTAGCTCAGTATTTCACAATGGAACCCATTATTCGAAAGAGCAGTCGGCATGCGCGCCGAAGCAAGCCATGGATCTAATGGTACAGCCCCTTCCTATCTAGAACGAGGAAACGGTGACTAAGAAGTCGGGACAGGTCGTCGGCATCGATGCCCACGTGCTAACTGGCAAGTATCAAGGATCTCGCACGTGGCTTCAAGGAGTCCTAGGCGAGCTTCCGCCATTGACACCTGAAAACAGCTACATCATCTACTCGCGTGACCCAGCGGTCGCCGAGCGAGTCTGCTCTGGACCAAATGTCGAGCACCGGCGCATTCCCATCGACGATCCAATCCGTCGGCTCTTACTCTACTGGCCCTTGGTGGCCCGACGGGATCGATTGGACGTTCTGCTCACTCAGTATATCGCTCCGCCGTTCTTCGCGCGTCGTCAAGTCGTCGTCGTCCACGACATTCTGTTCGAGAGCCATCCCCAATTCTTTCCGCCCGTGATGCGATGGCGTAACCGACTTCTGGTGCGGGCTTCCGTTCGTCGCGCGGCCCGCGTCCTGACAGTGTCGCGCTTCACGCGCGACGAGCTCGTGCGCCGCTATCGTGTTCCATCAGGCCATGTCCTGCTCGCGCCGAACGCCGTGCCGCCACCTGTGATGGCCGGTCCGAGGCCAGTCGATGGGCCCTACGTACTGTTCGTCGGTCGTATCGAACCTCGCAAGAATTTGGACCTTCTCCTCGATTCTCTCGAACTCTTAGATCGTCCCGGTCTCCATCTCGTCGTGGTCGGGCGTCCTGATTTCGGTGCCGCATCCACAGCGCGACGTCTCGCAGACAATCCCCGGGTCGTCCACCGGCTCGACATCCCGGCCGAGGAACTCGCTGCTCTATATTGTCATGCTGCAGTGCTTGTCTTTCCAAGCCAGGGGGAAGGCTTTGGCTTGCCGGTCTTGGAAGCCCTGAGATTCGGGACACCCGTCGTGTGTTCGAACACGACGGCGCTGCCGGAGGTTGCCGGCGCGTTTGCTCGCTATTTCAACCCGCTTGCGGCAAACGCCGTCGACGATCTGGCTCAGGCGATTGCGGCGACGCTCGACTCGCCCCTGGCGCTTGACCCGGAGTGCCTCGCCGAGCATCTGGCAGTTTTCACTTGGCGCAACGCAGCTCTTGCCGTCGCAGAAGCCGTGTCGGTCTGAAACGTGGGGCAACATGGGGTGACATCGCCGGATCGAGTCGGCGGATGTCGTTGCCGTTGCTGGTTTCGGGCCGACGCCAATCGGTTCGATTTATGCGCTCCGCGCCGACGCGGCGTCGAGTGGATCCGCTGCCGTGTCCTCATCGCCGGCAGCCCCGCGCGAGACCGCTAGAGCACGTTGCGACCGCGTTGCAATCGCGAAGTGCCCGAGGTGTTTAATTTTGCCGCATTTTCTTCGACGAACCGGTATCCACTTCGTCGGAAAATGCTCCAGCCCCCTCACGGAGACTTGCTACCGGACGTCACCAGCACCTGTCCCAAGGGTTTCGAGACCTGATCGACGACTGCTCCGCGGCGATCATCGGCGTCGCGTTGCCCGGACGGATTTCGTGCGCGCGGCGACGTCCCGTGCTGAAGGTGCATGGTCAGGCACGGCAGGCCCGGACGCCCATGCCGGTGGCCCGTCAGCCAGGGCGTAGTCGAGGCAGCTGTCGATGTGGACCTTCAGGATCCGGGTCGCCCGCTCGGCGTCGCGCGCAAGCGCGCAGGCGAGCAGGTCGGCATGCTCCTGGATCGACTGCTCGCCGCGGAAGATCGCGGCAAGCGACAGGTACCGCAGGTAGCGGTCGTGGATCGAGCCGAGCGTCTCCAACAGGACGCGCGAGCCGCAGGCCGAGGTCAGCGCCTGATGAAAGGCGCGGTCGCATTGTCGCACCAGGGTTGGATCGGAATCGGTCCGCGTCAGCATGCGGTGCTCGGTGACCGCGAGCTTGTGGTGGGCGGCGACGACCCGTGCCTCCCAGTCGAGGTCGCCAGTCGCGAAGGACAGGGCCAGCGCATGCCCCTCAAGGAGCTGGCGCAGGGCCGCGATCTCCCGGAACTCGGCGGCTGAGGCCGGCGCGACCTCGAATCCCCGCTGCGCCTCGGCCACGACGAGCCCTTCGGAGGCGAGGCGGTTCAGGAGCTCGCGCATCGTGCCGACGCTGACACCGTAGCGCCGGCTCGCCTCGTCCAGGCGCAGCCGCTCGCCCGGCGCGCGCTGGCCGAACAGGATGTCGGCCCGGATCCGGGCGTAGGCGACGTCGCCGACCGTCTCGCCGCCCGACACTGTGGCGCCGCCCTCGGCGCCGGTTTCTGAGGGAGCACCCATGAGACCTCTTCGATGAGGCCTCTTTGGCATCGTGGTACGGGCAATGCAACGTACGAGGGATTGCGTTGCATTGGATGATCCCATAATCATCGGATCATAAGAGCACCGGCCAGAGACGGCCAGGATGCTCCGGACGGCGGCGAAGCTCACCGGGCGTGCCGCAGGGGGAAACGCCACGTGAACTACACGCTCGATTTCGGGCCGGTCGTCGCGGGCCTGCCCGACCTCCTGAGGGGGTGTGCGGGCACGCTGTTCCTTGCTGTCGTGGGGATGGCGATCGCCCTCGTGATCGGCGTCGTCGGCGTCGTGCTGCGCGAGTCCCCCGTGCGCCCGCTGCGTTGGGCCGTCATCGCCTTCGTCGAGCTGATCCGGAACACGCCGTTCCTCGTCCAGATCTACTTCGTGTTCTTCGCCCTGCCGTTGATCGGCATCCGCCTCGCGCCGACGCCGACCGCCATCATCGCGCTCGGGCTGAACGGCGGCGCCTACGCGATCGAGATCATCCGCGGCGGCGTTCAGTCGATCCACAAGGGGCAAGTCGAAGCCGGCTTCGCCCTCGGGCTGCACAAGCGCGACGTGTTCCGCTTCGTCGTCCTGCGCCCGGCGCTCCGGGCCGTCTACCCGTCGCTGACCGGGCAGTTCGTCATGCTGACCCTGACCACCAGCATCGCCTCGGCGATCGCCGCCTACGAGCTCACCTCGGTCGCCAAGCTGATCGAGAACGAGTCGTTTCGCAGCTTCGAGGTCTACGGCACGATCACGGTCCTGTACTTCCTCATGTCCTGGCTGATGATGCGCGCCTTCGGGCTCGTCTCGCGCCGGTACTTCAGCTACCCCGTCAGATAAGGGCACGACGATGGGCTGGCCCGAATTCCTGTTCTTGCTCGAGGGCATGAAGTGGACGATCGCGCTCTCGGCGATCGGCTTTCTCGGCGGCGGCGCGGCCGGCCTCGCCGTCGCGCTCGCCCGCACCTCGGGCCGACCGGTGCTGGAGCGCGCGACGGCCGCCTATGTCAGCCTGTTCCAGGGCACGCCGCTCCTGATGCAGCTCTTCGTGGTCTATTTCGGCCTCGCCCTCGTCGGGCTGGATCTCGCCCCCTGGGAGGCGGTCGCGGTCGGCTTCACGCTGCATGCGAGCGCCTATCTCGGCGACATCTGGCGCGGCGGGATCGAGGCCGTGCCGCGCGGGCAGTCGGAGGCCGCCCGCGCGCTCAGCCTCGGCTACGTCTCGCGCATGAAGGACGTAATCCTGCCGCAGGCGCTGCGCGTCTCGCTGCCGGCGACGATCGGGTTCCTGGTCCAGCTCATCAAGGGGACGTCGCTCGCTTCCATCGTTGGCTTCACCGAGCTGGCGCGGGCCGGCAACATGGTCTCGAACCAAATCTTCAAGCCGCTCCTCGTCTTCGGCATCGTCGGGGCGATGTACTTCGCGCTCTGCTGGCCGCTGTCGCTCTACGGCTCCTGGATGGAGCGCCGCCTCGCGGCGCCCTCGCGCTGATCGGACATCTCACGAAACAACAGGGGAGGACACCATGGAACGCCACAGCCTCAGCCGCCGCACGCTCATCGCCGGAGCCGGCGCCGCCCTCGCCCTGCCGGCCCTCATGACCGGCCAGGCGCACGCCGTCACGCCCGACCAGATCAGGAAGCGGGGCCGCGTCATCATCGGCATCCAGGGCGACAACCCGCCCTGGGGTTTCGTCAACAGCACCGGCAAGCAGGAGGGCATCGACGCCGATATCGGCGAACTCTTCGCCAAGGAACTCGGCGTGCCGGTCCAGTTCATGCCGCTCGAAGTCGCCAACCGCATCCCGGCATTGACGTCTGGCCGCTGCGACGTGCTGTTCGCCACGATGGCGATGTTCCCCGATCGCGCTAAGGCGGTGCAGTTCTCCAAGCCCTACGTCGCCAACCAGATCGTGCTGCTCGCGCCCAAGACCGTCGCGGTGAAATCGAACGCCGACATGGGCAAGCTCACCATCGCGGTGGCCCGCGCCGCGGCCCAGGACACCGAGGTGACGCGCAACGCGCCGCCCGGCACCAACATCCTGCGGCTCGACGGCGACGCCGCATCGATCCAGGCCGTGGTCTCCGGTCAGGCGCAGGCGGTCGGCGGCAACATCTTCTACATCCGCCGCCTCGACGAGGCGAAGCCCGGCATCTTCGAGCAGAAACTGACCTTCACGAGCATCTACAACGGCGCCTGCACCCGGCTCGGCGAGAAGGAGATGAACGCGTTCATCAACACCTTCATCGACAAGATCAAGGCGAACGGCGAGCTGAAGACGATCACCGACAAGTGGATGAAGGCCGAGCAGCCGCCGATGCCCGAGCGCATCGAGGGCGTTCCCTTCACCGTCAGCTGAGCGCGAGGAGATGAATGTGTCACCGAACCCGGCGGCCGGCCCCCTCATCGCCATGCACGGCGTGGACAAGTGGTACGGTGACTTCCACGCCCTCAAGGGCGTGAATCTGGATGTCCGCCGTGGCGAGAAGATCGTCCTGTGCGGGCCGTCGGGCTCGGGCAAGTCGACGCTGATCCGCTGCATCAACCACCTCGAGACGATCCAGAAGGGGCGGATCGTGGTCGACGGCATCGCCCTCGACGATTCGGCGCGAGCCGTCGACGCGGTGCGCCGCGAGGTCGGCATGGTGTTCCAGAGCTTCAACCTGTTCCCGCACATGACGGTGCTGGAGAACTGCACCCTGGCGCCGATGCGGGTGCGCGGCGCGAAGAAGGCGGAGGCCGAGGCGATCGCGCGCCGCTACCTGGAGCGGGTGCGCATCGGCGAGCAGGCGCTGAAGTACCCGGCCCAGCTCTCGGGCGGCCAGCAGCAGCGCGTGGCGATCGCGCGAGCTTTGTGCATGGAGCCCAAGGTCATGCTGTTCGATGAGCCGACCTCGGCCCTCGACCCGGAGATGGTCAAGGAGGTGCTCGACACGATGATCGGGCTCGCCCGCGACGGCATGACCATGGTGTGCGTCACCCACGAGATGGGCTTTGCCCGCCAGGTCGCCGATCGCGTGATCTTCATGGCCGATGGCGCGATCCTCGAGGAGGCCGACCCTCACACTTTCTTCCGTAACCCGCAGCATCCGCGGGCGCGCGCGTTCCTGGGCGAAATCCTGGCGCATCACTGACCGCGGAAAGCCCAGCGCGAGAAGGAGAGGTCTATCATGAGCGAGCGAACCATCTTCATCCTGAACGGGCCCAACCTCAATCTGCTCGGCGAGCGGGAGCCGGAGATCTACGGACGCACGACGCTCGCCGAGATCGAGGCAGCCTGTCGTGCACGGGCCAAGACGCATGGTCTGGCCATCGAGTTCCGCCAGACCAATCTCGAAGGCGTGCTCATCGACAGTGTCCACGACGCCCGCAGGCATGCCGCGGGCCTCATCATCAACCCGGCGGGCTACACCTTCACTTCGATCGCGTTGCTCGATTCGCTCAAGATGTTCGACGGTCCGAAGATCGAGTTGCACATCTCGAACATCCACCGACGCGAGGAGATCTACCACCGCTCGCTCGTCTCGCGGGCCGCCACGGCGGTCATCGCCGGCCTCGGTCCGAGCGGCTATGGGGTGGCGCTGGACTCGATGCGCCTGCTGCTCGACGAGCGCAGGACCTGAGATCACCGCCACGTCGTCTCCCTCGCGTTGCGGACGCGCTCGCCGCAGCATCTCATGCGCCATGCTCGACGGTCATCGATCCTGCCTGCCCGCCTTGCCCCCTCTCCGCTCGGGCTTGCCGATGACGCCGCACGCTTCAGCCTCAGTCGGGCGGTCGTCCTGAAGCGAATCCAGGGAACCGGCACGTCGAGGCGACGATGCTCGTCGAGCCGTCGCACCCGACCCTGGCCTGAGGTGGGCAAACAACATCTCGACCTTCTTGCGCTTACGCCGTGAGGTGCGGCCCTCTTCCGAGGCGCGGAGGCGCGGAGGCGCGCCATCTGCCGGGCGCCCTCATGGATCGAGCGTGGGATCTTGCGGGCAGGCGGTGCACCCCGGAGGCGAGGCCGCGCCAGCGAGTGTCGAGGTTGACCGGCACCGCCTCGCGGGTGTGTCCACGGCTGGCCGCAGGACTTCGCCGACCGCGTCGACGAGGAGGCCGAAGGTCTCGCCGCCCTGCTCCAGGCCGACCGCCATCCCGGTTGCGGTCCCGGCCCGCGCCGACGGCGCAGGCACAGGGCGGTGACCACCCGGCCCCGCAGGTTGATCAAGCCGACCACCTCCGGCGGCGCAAGCGGCACGGCGGTGACCGAGGTCGGCTTGAACACGTCGTGCACGCGCGCGATGCTCAGTGCACGCGCGCGATGCTCAAGCCGAACAGGGCGTCGCCCACGGTCACGGTGACGTATCCTGCAGCCTCGCCGTGCGTGGCCGGGATTTCAACCGTACGCGTCATGGCTGAATTCCGTGGTCAGGCCGCGAGGCCGAGGGGCGCCGCCGTGACCGGGCGGGCCGTGGGGGCAGGGAGCGAAGCGGTCAGGTCTTCGGCTTCGCGCGCAGCGGCGTGCAACGACGAGCGGGGGCCAAGAGCGACGAGCGGGGGCCAAGAGCGACGAGCATCATCAGCCTGACGATGGTGGAGAACAGCAACTTCCGCGCGGTTTGCCGCTGGCGATGCTGGTCGAATACCTCGTCGACCCAACCGGCCGGCAGCGCATGTTCCAGCGCCGTGCGAGCCATCACGCTCGTTGGCGCATACTTCGCGAACCGCTCGACGACGGCAGACCAGAGCGGATCAACGCCCTGCAATGCTTCAGCCACTGCAAGGACATAACTACGAAGACTTCACCTTAAAAGGCATGAATCTCAATGAGATAAGCGACTTGCGGCCCTGGTTCTCAGGCAGCCGAAGGCGCTGGGGAAGCAATGAGTGTCACACCGTGCCTTGGTGCGGGTTGATGACAGAGGCTGCCTCGCCTCTGAGAATGGGTGTCCGGGCCCAGCGGCCGGACCGACCCTCGAAAGGATGACCCCCACGATGCCGATCAAGGCGCTCAACGACCGCAAGAAGCTCTCGTCCGACTTCAACGAGGCCAACGACGCCTTCATCGACGCGGTGCTCGGCGCGTTCCAGGCCGGCGAGATCCCGCTCGATCTCGCCCGGGCCTATCTCGCCCACCCGGTCGCGATGATGCACGCGAGCGGCGCGCAGGCCGTGGCCGATTACTTCGAGCGCATCCTGTCGCAGAAGCCCAAGATCGACTGGGCACCGGGCGGCTGAACAAGCCTGAGCACGACTCCGGCGGTCTGGCAAAGTGCGCCTCACCCATCCCGGCCGATGCACGGTCGCGGTCGCGGTCGGGATAACCGGCGGGACCTGCCGGCGATCGGTCACCGCCGCCGCTTGCGCTTCGTCTGCCCGGTGTCGCATTGCCGCGCGATGCAGCGGTCGTAGGCCGGCTGCCGCAGGTTGGTGGCGTCTCCGCATCGCCAGATGCAGCGCTGCACCTCCATGGCGTCGGCTGAGACGGCCTGCGCCGCCCCCGTGCCGGCCGGAAGAGCCAGACAACCCAGGATCACGCCCAGGATCACGCACCGCATCGCCCGCTCCCGCCCCGTCGCCCCGGGACGGAAGCGTAGCGCCTTCGCGGCACCGGGCCTTCCTCTCCGATGGGTCGCATTCCGGGAGCCCTGGCCTGTCCGAACGGGGTAGGCATGGTGCGGTCATGCGCCCGCCTCGGCGGCACGATCCGAGGATCGTCCATCGCACGCGGGCGGCACCGGCCCGGGCGGGAAGCCGTCGGGGAACCCCTCACCCCCCGCACCGCACCCCCACCACCGCCCCGGCGAAGCGGCCGGCGATCGCGCCGGCGGTGAGCGGGGGGGTGTCCCGCGCGGGCGTCGCCGGGGCGTCCGGGCCGAGGAGGGTCTTGAGCGCCGCCAGACCTACCAACGGATGGGTGAGCGGCGGCAACACGCCGGCGACGAGGCGGGGTTGCGCCGGCAGGCGGGCGACGAGGCCGAGGAGGCGGCCGGAGCGGTCGAGGACCGGGGCACCGGCGGCGCCGGGCTGGAGCGGGGCGAGGAGCCCCGCTGCCGCGACCTCGCCGGTCGTTACCGTCGGGCCGTCGGCGCCCGCAGCGAGCACGATCGCGGCCTCGCCCGGAGCGGCCGGTGCCGGCGCGAGGGCGGGCGAGGCGCCGGGCGGGGTGGCGCCGTCGAGGAGCGCGAGGCCGCTGGCGTCGTCGCGCCGCAGCACCCGGGCCGGCTCGCCGGCGACCCGGGGGCCCGCGCAGGAGCCAGGCAGCACCGCGACGATGCGGCGGGGCGCGACGACGAGGCCGGTGCCGGTCGCGGGCGCGGTCGGTTGCCCGGTCGGTGGTCCGGCCGTCGGCCTGGTCGCCGGCGCGGCCGGCTCCGCCCCCGTCGCGACCGGGCGCGGGGGCGCCGCCGGGGCCTCGCCCGGGAAGGGCAGGAAGCTGTTGGCGATGGCGATCACCAGCCGGTCCATGTCCCGCGAGGCCTTGTCGTAGGACAGGGTGAAGCCGCGCAGGCCGGCGGGGCCGGCGGCGTGGCGGATATAGAACTTTCCGCCCGCGGTCTCGCCGGTGACGACCGTGAAGTCCGGACGCTTGAGGGAGTAGGTCACCTTGCGCTCGGGCGTCGCCGCGGCGCTCTGCGCGAACAGGGCGTCGAGATCGGTCTCGCCGGGAGCGTAGGCCTTCGTGTCGAGGGTGATGCGCCCGTCCGGGCTCTGCCAGCGGGTGCCGCCGGCGATCCGGCTGCGCTTCGACAGGAGCCGCTCCGGCACGCCGATGACGAGGCCGGTGGCGGGATCCGGCGCGACGGTGAACCGGGCCGCCCGGCGCGCCGCCTCGCCGGCGGCCAGCAGGGCGGCGCGGGCGGGCTCGTCCAGGATTCCGGTGGCAGGGCCGCCCGCCTTGGCCTGCCAGGCGCCGATCGCCTCGTAGGTGCGCCGGCCGAAGGCGCCGGTGACGACGCTGTTGTAGCTGCCGGCCCAGACCAGGGCATCCTGCACGGCCCGGCGCTCCGCCTCCGGCCGGGCCTCGAAGGCGGCGCGGGCGGCCTCGAAGGCGGGGTCGGGCGTCGCCGGGCCGGCCGGACGCGGGGCCGGCGCCTTCGCGGCGGGCGCCCCGGGACCGGGTGTTTGCGCGACGGCCGCCGGTGCGAGGGGACCGCAGGCGAGGAGCGGCAGCAGGCCGGCGGCGAGCAGGCGGGCGGGTCGCGGCATCGGGCTCTCCGGAGACAGGCGCCGGACCTTGGCAGAGGCGGCGCCTGACTTCCAGGCGTCGTCCGCGTCGGTCCACCCCTCGAGGCCGAGGGACCGCCTCCCGCGAAGTCGAAGCCGGAGCGGCGCAAGACCGGGCGAGCAAGACCGGGCGAACAAGACCCGGCGACCAGGACCGGATGAAATCGATCGCTTCGGGGCGACGGCGGATTGCACCGCGATCGACCGCTGCTTAGGCTCCGCCCCCGCGGGGAATCGCTGCGAGGCCGGATATGTCGCTCATCACCCGGATCGGTCGCGTCGCCATCGGCTTGGCCGGAATCCTGACTCTGCTCCCCGGCGCAGAGGCCCAGCAGCCCCCGAACCCGGCGCCCCGCCGCGCCGCCCTGGTGCAGCCGGCGCCGAGAGCCAAGAGCTTCGTGCGCCAGACCCTCGCCAGCGAGGCGGTGCGGCTCGAGGCGCGGGTGAAGGAGGAGGGCGGCGCGGGCGGCAAGTCCGCCGCCCAGTGGCGCCGGGAGGCCGAGACCCTCAAGGCCAAGGACGACACCGACGGGGCGCTCGCCGCCACCCGCCGCGCCGCCTCGGCCGAGCCGGCGGAGTGGCGCAGCTGGTACGCCCTGGCGGAAACCGCCAACGACGCCGAGAACGACGATTACGACGCCAACCAGAAGCTGAAGGCGGAGGCCCGGGCCGGCGCCTACCTGGCCTATCAGCGGGCCGTCGCCCCCGCCGACGAGGCCCGGACGCTCGCGCTTCTCGGCGCGGTCTTGGCCAAGCAGGAGAGCTGGCGCCCGGCCCTCGAGGCCTACGCGGCGAGCCTCGCGCTCGCGGGCGACGCGGAGACCGCCAAGACCTACGAATCTCTCCGCGACGCGCACGGCTTCCGGGTGCTCGACTACAAGGTCGATTCCGACGCCGCCGCCCCGCGGGCCTGCTTCACCCTCTCGGAGACCGTCGACCCGAAGGCCGACGTGGCGCCCTTCGTCGCCGTCTCGGGCGGCGCCGACACCGCCGTGACCGCGCAGGGCCAGCAGGTCTGCGTCGACGGCCTGCGCCACGGCGAGCGCTACGGCGTGGTCCTGCGCCAGGGCCTGCCCTCCAGCGTGGGCGAAGCCTTACGCAAGGCGGCCGATTACGAGATCTATGTCCGCGACCGCAGCCCGCAGGTGCGCTTCACCGGCCGCAACTACGTGCTGCCCCGCACCGGCCAGGCCGGCGTTCCGCTGGTCTCGGTCAACGCCCCGAAGCTCGACGTCGCGCTCGTGCGCATCGGCGACCGCGGGCTGCTGCCGGCCCTGCGCAGCGACGAGTTCCTGTCCCAGCTCTCGGGGAGCGGCCTGCGCACCATCGCCCGCGAGCGCGGCGTCCAGGTCTGGAAGGGCACTCTCGACACGGCGCCGGCCGAGATCAACCGCGAGGCGGTGACCGCCTTCCCGGTGCTCCAGGCGGTCGGCAAGGTCGAGCCCGGCCTCTACGTGATGACGGCGCGGCCGAGCGGCAGCGCTCCCCTCGCCGACGAGGAGGGCGGCTACGAGAGCGAGGCGACGCAGTGGTTCGTGGTCTCGGACCTCGGGCTCACCGCCTTCAAGGGCCGGGACGGGATCCACGTGCTGGCCCGTTCCCTTGCCTCGGCCGGCGTGCTGCAGGGGGCGGAGATCCGCCTCGTCGCCCGCAACAACGAGGTGCTGGCGACCCGCAGCACCGACGGCCAGGGCTACGCCGCCTTCGATCCCGGCCTCGCCCGCGGCGAGGGCGGGGCGGCGCCGAGCCTGGTCGTGGCGCGCCTCGGCGACGATTACGGCTTCCTCGACCTCAGTTTGAGCGCCTTCGACCTCGCCGATCGCGGCGTGAAGGGCCGGCCGGCCCCGGGCGCGGCGGAGGCCTACCTGTTTCCCGAGCGCGGGGTCTACCGCTCGGGCGAGACGGTGCAGCTGACGGCCCTCCTGCGCGACGCCAGGGGCGCGGCGATCCCCGCCCTGCCTCTCACCCTGGTGGCCAAGCGCCCGGACGGGGTCGAGTATCGCCGGGCGCAGGTGACGGATGCGGGCCTCGGGGGCCGCGCCTTCTCGCTGCCGCTGCTTGCCGGCGTCCAGGCGGGCACGTGGCGGGTCGCGGCCTATACCGACCCGAAGGCGCCGCCTGTCGGCGAGGCGACGTTCCTCGTCGAGGATTACGTGCCGGAACGCCTCGACGTGACCCTGACGCCGGCCGAGGCCGCCTTGAAACCCGGCGAGCCGGCGACCGTCGCGGTCGCGGCGCGCTACCTCTACGGCGCGCCGGGCGCGGGCCTCAGCATCGGCGGCACGGTCGCGGTGCAGCCGGCCGGCCGCAGCGGCATCAAGGGCTTCGAGGAGTTCTCGACCGGCCTCGACGACGAGCGCGTCGAGCCGGTGACGGCGGAGCTCGACGCTCCCGTCACCACCGACGCGCAGGGCCGCGCCACCGTGCGGGCGCCGGTGCCGGCCACGAGCGGGCCGCGGCCCTTCGAGGCCAAGGTCTCGCTCCAGGTCGGCGAGCCCGGCGGCCGGGCGGTGCAGCGCAGCCTGACCCTGCCGATCCTGCCCGCCGGCCCGGTGATCGGAATCCGAAAGACCTTCGGCAGCTTGAGCGAGGGCGCGACCGCGACGTTCGAGGTGGCAGCCGCGCGGCCCGACGGCACGCGGCTGTCCGGCGACGCGACCTGGACCCTGCTGCGGGTCGACCGGCGCTACCAATGGTACCGCGCCGACGGGCGCTGGTCCTACGAGCCGGTCAAGACCACCGCCAAGATCGCCAACGGCCGCGTCGCGCTCGCAGCCGGCGCGCCGGCCAAGGTGGCGATGCCGGTCGAGCTCGGCAATTACCGCCTGGAGGTGCGCGGGTCCGGCGTCGAGGCGGCGAGCCTGTCGTTCAGCGTCGGCTGGAGCGGGTCCGAGAGCGCCGACGCGCCCGACCTCCTCGACCTCACTCTCGACCGCGACGCCTATGCGTCGGGCGACAGGCTGAGGGCGACCTTACGCCCGCGATTCGCCGGCACCGCGACCGTCGCGGTGGTGAGCGACCGGGTGCACGAGATCCGCACCCTCGACCTGCCGGCGGGTGGCGCCACGGTCGAGATCCCGGTCAAGCCGGATTGGGGCGCCGGCGCCTACCTCGTCGCCACCGCCTACCGGCCCCTCGACCAGGCGGCCAAGCGCCTGCCCGGCCGGGCGCTGGGCCTCGCCTGGTTCGGGATCGACCGTGACGCCCGCACCCTCGGCGTCACCGTGGAAGCGCCCGCGAAGGTCCGGCCGCGCGGCGAGCTGCGCCTGCCGATCCGCCTCGCGGGGCTCAGATCCGGCGAGGAGGCCCGGGTGACCGTGGCGGCGGTCGATGTCGGCATCCTCAACCTCACCCGCTACGCCAGCCCGGATCCGTTCGGGTTCTTCTTCGGCCAGAAGGCGCTCTCGGCCGAGATCCGCGACCTCTACGGCTACCTGATCGACGGCATGCAGGGCACGCTCGGTGCCATCCGCTCCGGCGGCGATGCCGGCGGGGCGGAGCTGGAGGGCGCGCCGCCGGCGCAGGAGCCGCTCGCGCGCTATTCGGGCGTCGTCACGGTCGGGCCCGACGGCCGGGCCGAGGTGAGCTTTCCCCTGCCGGCCTTCAACGGCACCGCCCGGGTGATGGTGACGGCCTGGAGCGCGGCCCGGGTCGGGGCGGCCTCGGCCGAGGTGGTGATCCGCGATCCCGTGGTGGCGAGCGGCACCCTGCCGCGCTTCCTCGACGTCGGCGACCGCTCGCGCCTGCACGTCGCCCTCGACAACGTCGAGGGACAGGCCGGCGACTACGCGGTGGATGTCGACCTCGCCGGGCCGGTGGTGGTGCCGGCCGGCGCGCTCAGCCGCTCGCTTCGCCTGGAGCCGGGCGGGCGCGGGGCGGTCGAGATCCCACTCACCGCCGCCGGCCCGGGCGTCGCCCGGATCGACCTGCGGCTGACAGGCCCGGGGCTCTCCGAGCCGGCCGGCCAGAGCTTCGCCCTGGGGATCCAGCCCGGCACCGGGGCGCTGCTGCGCCGCGAGGTGCGCAGCCTCGCGCCCGGCGCGAGCCTGACCGTGTCGAGCGACCTCCTGGCCGAGGTGATCCCGGGCACCGGCTCCGTCACGCTCGCGGCCTCGCCCTTCGGTGGGATCGACGTGCCGGCCCTGCTCCAGGCCCTCGACCGCTACCCCTACGGCTGCACCGAGCAGGTGGTGAGCCGGGCCCTGCCGCTCCTCTCGGTCAACCGCCTGGCGGCGCTCGCCCAGCTCGGCCTCGACGGCACCGCCGACGAGCGGGTGCGCGGTGCCATCGACCGGGTGCTGTCGCGCCAGGATGCGAGCGGCGCCTTCGGGCTGTGGTCGGCAGGCAATGCCGAGGACCTGTGGCTCACCGCCTACGCCACGGACTTCCTGACCCGGGCGCGGGAGCGCGGCTTCGCCGTGCCGCCGACGGCGCTCACCCTCGCCCTCGACCGGCTGCGCAACAGCGTGGCGAATGCCAACGAGGTCACCGATGGCGGCCTCGACCTCGCCTACGCGGCCTACGTGCTCGCCCGCAACGGCCGGCCGGTGATGGGCGACCTGCGCTACCTCGCCGACACCAAGCTCGCCTCCTTCGCGACGCCGCTCGCCCGCGGCCAGATCGCGGCGGCGCTCGCGCTGCTCGGCGACCGGACCCGGGCCCGCACCGCCTTCGAGGCCGCCGTGGCGGCGCTCCGGGCCGAGCGCGACAGCGGCGCCTACCGGGCCGACTACGGCTCGCGCCTGCGCGACGGCGCCGGGCTGATCGCGCTCGCGGCCGAAACCGGGGTGGCGCAGGATGCCCTCGGCTCCCTCGGCACGGTGGTGGGCGAGGAGCGGGAGACCGGCCGTCCGACCAGCACCCAGGAACAGGCCTGGATGGTGCTGGCCGCGGCGGAGCTCGCGAAGGACGCGGGCAAGGACGTGCCCTCGCTCGCCCTCGACGGCGCGCCGGTCCCGGGCGCGCTCTACCGCACTTTTCCGGGCGCCGCCCTGGAGGCGAAGCCGGTGACGGTGACGAATCGCGGCACCGCCCCGGTGCAGCTTGCGCTGGGCATCTCCGGCAACCCGGCGGTGCCGGAGCCCGCGGCGGCGAAGGGCTACACGATCGAGCGTAGCTACCACCGCCTCGACGGCGGTCCGGCCGACCTCGCCGCGTTGCGCCAGAACGACCGCCTGGTGGTGGTGGTGAAGGTGACCGAGGCCAAGGCCAGCGCCGGCCGCCTGCTCCTCGTCGACCGCCTGCCGGCGGGCCTCGAGATCGACAACCCGAAGCTCCTCGATGCGGACGCGACCGCCGGCCTCGCCTGGGCGAAATCCGACGTGAAGCCCACCCATACCGAGTTCCGCGACGACCGCTTCGTGGCGGCCTACGACCGCGACCCGAGCCAATCCGCCTTCTTCAGCGTCGCCTACACGGTGCGGGCGGTGACCCCCGGCCGCTACGTCCACCCGGCGGCGACGATCGAGGACATGTACCGGCCCGAGCGCTACGGGCGCACGGCGTTCGGGACGCTGGAGGTGGGGGCGGCGCGGTAACCCCGGAGACCTGGGGCCGCGCCCGTCGCGATCGACGGACGGAAGACGGCGGGTCGGCTCAGGCCCGCCGCATCGGCAGCCTGCGCCCGTCCATGAGGACGCGCCACAGCCATTCCAGTGGGCCGTAACGGGACGGCGCGAGCCAGAGCCGGCTGCCGGCGACCTGGGCGGCGTAGAGGGCGAGCACGATCCCCAATCCGGCCGTGAGGCCGAGCTTGCCGAACAGCCCGAGCCCGTAACCGTAGAGAAGCGCGCGCGCCGGCCCGTCAGCCGTTCGCCGCCAGCCTGCCCGTCTCCCCTCGATCCTCCGCGAATGCCCTCTCCCCGGCCATCAAGGCCGCGAGCTGCGCGACGGGCTGCGGCTTGCCGAACAGGTCGCCCTGCATCTCCGTGCATCCCTCCTCGATGAGGAAGCGCCTCTGCGCCTCGGTCTCGACGCCCTCGGCCACCACCCCGATGCCGAGGCTGCGCCCCAAGGCCGAGCACGGCCCGCACGATCACGGCCGCGGCCGGGCGCCGCTCGAGCTGGCGACGAAGGAGCGGTCGATCTTGATCGCGTCAAACGGGAATGCCTGCAGGGTCGCCAGCGACGAGTAGCCGGTGCCGAATCGTCCATGGCGATCCGGATCCCGAACGATTTCAGGCGGCGCAGGACCGTCATGGCGCGGGCCAAGTCGTCGATGATGACCGTCTCGGTGACCTCGATCTCGAGCCGGTCCGTCGACAGGCCGGTCTCGGTCAGGATCGCCAGGACGCGCTCGGGCAGGTCGACCTGCTGGAACTGGCGCGGCGACAGGTCGACCGCGACCTTGAGCGGACGCGCCCAGCAAGCCGCCTCGCGGCAGGCGGCGCGCAGGACCCACTCGCCAAGGGCGACGACGAGGCCGGTCTCCTCGGCGAGCGGGATGAACACGCCCGGCGGCACCAGACCGCGCGACGGGTGCTGCCAGCGCACCGGCGCCTCGAACCCGACGAGCTGCCCTCCGAGGGGCGGTCCCTCGAAGTGCGGTCCTTGGCCGGGCCTTACCTGCGGCTGGTAATGCAGCACCAATTCGTCCCGCGCGACGGCGCGGCGCAGGTCGGCCTCCAGCCGTCGCTCCGCGAGCGCCAGGTCCATCGCGGGGTCGAAGGCGCGGGCCGCGCTCCTGCCGTCCGCCTTCGCCTTGGAGAGGGCGAGGTCGGCGCGCCGTCGGCTGGCGGGCTTCCCGTCGTGCAACACGCGCGCTTCGTGCTGGATGCGCTGGAACAGGCCCTGCACGAGCGTCGCCCTGTGCAAGGCAGCGGGCTGGTGCACCACTCGGACCGCGGCTCGCCATACTTAGCTCTACGGTACACCGAGCGTCTGGCCGGAGCAGGGATCGAGTCGTCGGTCGGCAGCGTCGGCGACAGCGACGACAACGCCTTGGCGGAGACGATCAACGGCCTGTTCAAGGCGGAGGTCATCCACCGGCGCGGCCCATGGCGCTCCGTGAAAGCCGTCGAGTACGCCACCCCGGAGTGGGTCGACTGGTGCAACCACCGTCGCCTCCTCGCGCCGATCGGCCACGTCCCTCCCGCCGAGGCCGAAGCGCGCTATGATGCTCACGTCGGCGACCGGGCCTTGGCCGCCTGACCCAAGCCAATCAGCCTCCGAAAAACCCGGAGCGGCTCACTGGCGAACGCCGAGAGGTTCCGGGCGCAGGGCCGGGGCGCGGCCTGACCCCGTGACGGGACCGGACGGCCCGGGGCTGGTGGGGCCGGATCGTCCGGATCGGTCACGCCGTCACGAAGGCGAGAAGGTCGGCGTTGAGGGTCTCGGCATGGGTCGTCAGCATGCCGTGCGGCAGGCCCGGATAGGTCTTGAGCGTGCCATTGCGCAGAAGCGTCACCGACTTGCGGCCGGCCGCGTCGATCGGGACGATCTGGTCGTCCTCGCCGTGGAGCACCAGGGTCGGCACCGAGATCGCCCGCAGGTCCTCGGTCTGGTCGGTCTCGGAGAAGGCTTTGATGCCGTCGTAATGCGCCTTGGCAGAGCCCATCATGCCCTGGCGCCACCAGTTGCGGATGACACCCTCCTGGACCGGCGCGCCCGGCCGGTTGAAGCCGTAGAACGGCCCGGTCGGGACATCGAGGAAGAACTGGGCCCGGTTGGCGGCGAGGGCGGCGCGGAACCCGTCGAAGACCTCGATCGGCAAGCCCCCGGGATTGGCCTCGGTCCTGAGCATCAGGGGCGGCACGGCGCTGACGAGGACGGCCTTGGCGACCCGTCCCTGCGGCTCGCCGTGCCGCGCGACGTAGCGGGCGACCTCGCCGCCGCCGGTCGAGTGGCCGATATGGATCGCGTTCACGAGGCCGAGCTGGTGCACCACCGCCGCCGCATCCGCGGCGTAGTGATCCATGTCGTGCCCGTCGGCGACCTGCGACGAACGGCCGTGGCCGCGCCGGTCATGCGCCACGACCCGGTAGCCGCGACCCACGAAGAACAGCATCTGCGCGTCCCAGTCGTCGGAGGAGAGCGGCCAGCCGTGATGGAACACGATGGCCTGCGCCTCCCGCGGCCCCCAATCCTTGTAGTAGATTTGAACGCCGTCGCCGGTGGTCACGAAGCTCATCGGGGGCTCTCCTGCCGCGGAGCCGGCGCGCCGTGCCGGCCAGTAGGATCTAACATACCTGGGCAACATTCCGCCGGCCACGGACGCCCGATGCCGAAGGGACCACCGGTTCGGCGGCAGACACGATGCGAGAACTAGGAATGGGGCGGAGTCGCCCCTGCGGTCCGCGGCACAGGGCGGCCTGGTCGTGGGCGGTGCGCCGAGCACAACCCGATCTGCGGCCCCGAGGGGCGCCCTCCGAATCTCGGCGAGCATGTCGTGACGGTCGAAGGGCCGGTGCACGTCGACGAGGTCACCGCATGCCTGCGCGCGGCGTGGGACCCGGAGCGCAAAGGAGCCTCCATCCGGGTGGTCATCGAGTACGTCATAGGGGCGACTCGCGCGCAGGAGAGGATCGCGCGTGACGGCGCGTTTCCCCGCAATCCCGGGCAGACCGATCCAACGACGACCTCCAGGCCGCCCCGCCTCCCAAACCCGTGCACCCCGCCTCGTGGTCCTGCGAGGTTTGCCGAGAGCCTTGCCGAGAGCCTTGCCGAGAGCCTTGCCGAGAGCCTTGCCAAGCCAGCGCTCCGCAGGTATGAGGGCGCCACTGACCGCCGGCCCCGCCGGCCCGTCGGAGCCGCAATAGCTCAGCTGGTAGAGCACCTCATTCGTAATGAGGGGGTCGGGGGTTCGAATCCCTCTTGCGGCACCATTATTATTTTTCAAAGACCTAAAGCCGCTCGTTCAGCGTTGTCAGGCACTGGCCGGCCGTCTCCGATCATCTGACCTGCCGTCCTCAAAAAACATCGCGCGGGATGCTTGCGTTCGCGCGTAGGACACATGCCTACGGCAAGCCTTGGTGCGTGTGCTGAAGAATTATGAATTCGACGCATGCCGTTTCACTCCGGCCCATCGCTCGTTACAACCTGTCTCTATCGGGATGCGTACTGATTCTCTCACATCAATCTTAAAATTAATCAAGAGCGAGCCTTGGATAAAACCAAGATAATAGAATCATGAGCCAAAGGCGCAAATCTTGGGATTGCATTAATATATAAGCTTGAATTCTTTGTCATAAATTCGGATATAAGTAAGCTTGGTACATCAGGCTTTAATTTGACGATCCATCGACTTGTATTTGCGTGCGCCTTGTGCATCACCTATCCGTTTCTTTGATGGTTTGTTGTCGGCACCTTGCTGGCCGATCCGAACAGGAATATCTCTCAAATACCCCTGTCGTGACGGGGTGATGCGCCAGTAACTATCGTCACATCAAGGTGGCATCCGCCTTGTTGCGACATAGGCTCAAGCGTGTCGCCGATAGATATGTGACGGGGTCATTCGCTGGCCACAAGCGGGTCGTGATTCGCGCCGGACTAACGGTTGACGATAGCAGGGGCACGAGGCGGGCCCTGATGATCGGAGCGCGGCGGGTAGAGGCAAAGTGGCCAGTCCTTGTCGAAGCGGGCCGACGAAGCGGCGGCGACGCTCCGCCTGTACCCCATTCCGCCACGCACAACGCCACGTGCACCTCTAGGCCCGTCCCAGCGGACGCGCCGTTCTGTCGGGCGCTCTCAAACCGCTTGCCAGCCGGCCCTCCGGGACACATTCAGGGCCGGTGTCGCACCCTGCCCCCTCCCCCCGTCCCGCTCCGGACATGACGCAACCCGAACCGCCCCCCCGCGAGGGCCTGCCGCCGGCCCAGCGCCGGCAGGCGATGGCCGCGGTGCTCGCCGGCGTGGCCCTTGCCACGCTCGACACCGCCATCGCCAACACCGCGCTGCCGACCATCGCGGCGGATCTCGGCGTCGATCCGGCCGATTCGGTCTGGATCGTGAATGCCTACCAGCTCGCCGTGGTGGCGACGCTCTTGCCGATCGCGGCCCTCGGCGAGATCGTCGGGCAGCGGCGGGTCTACGTCGCAGGCCTCGCGCTGTTCACCCTGGCCTCGCTCGTCTGCGCCCTCGCCTGGTCGCTGCCGGCGCTCGTCGCCGCCCGGGTCCTGCAGGGGGTCGGCGCGAGCGCGCTCATGGCGGTCAACGTCGCGCTGATCCGCTTCATCTACCCGATCCACGAGCTCGGGCGGGGCTTGGGCCTCAACGCCTTCGTGGTCGGCGTCGGCTTCGCGCTCGGGCCGACCGTGGCCTCGCTGATCCTGGTGGCGGCGCCCTGGCCGTGGCTGTTCGCCGTCAACCTGCCGATCGGCCTCGCGGCCCTGGCGCTGGCTCGGCGCGCGCTGCCGGAGACCGGGCGGGCCGGCCACGCCTTCGACTACGGCGGCGCGCTCCTCAACGCCGCCACCTTCGCGCTGTTCGTGCTCGGCCTCGGCGAGGCGGCCCATGCCGGGCCGCTCTGGCGCGTGCTGGCGGAATTCGCCGGCGCGCTCGCCTGCGGCGTGGCGCTCCTGCGCCGCCAGGCCGATCACCCGGCCCCGATGCTCGCGGTCGACCTGCTCAAGCGCCCGCTCTTCGCGCTGTCGGCCGCGACCTCGGTCTGCTCCTTCGCCGCGCAGGGGCTCGCCTTCGTGTCGCTGCCGTTCCTGTTCCAGCACGCGCTCGGGCGCTCGCAGGTCGAGACCGGCTTCCTGATGACCCCCTGGCCGGTGGTGGTCGCCCTGATGGCGCCGATCGCCGGGCGCCTCTCCGACCGCTACCCGCCGGGCCTGCTCGGCGGGATCGGGCTCGCGATCCTGGCGCTGGGCATGGCCTCCCTGGCGGCCTTGCCGGCCGAGCCGAGCGTCGTCGAACTCACCTGGCGGATGGCCCTGTGCGGGGCCGGCTTCGGCTTCTTCCAGGCGCCGAACCTGCGCGCCATCATGACGAGCGCGCCGCCATCCCGCGCCGGCGGCGCGAGCGGCATCGTGGCGACCTCGCGGCTCCTCGGCCAGACCACCGGGGCGGCCCTGGTGGCGGCCTGCTTCGCGGTCGCGGCGGCCCACGGCCCGGCCCTGGCGCTCGGGCTCGGCGCCGCCTTCGCGGGGGTCGCCAGCGTGGTCAGCGTGTCGCGGCTGGTCGTGCGGCCGGGACAGGGCGCGGCGTGATCCCCGGCGTCCCAGCCCGCCGATCACCGTTTCCCTCCCGGGCGGGAGGGGAGATCCGGCGACGTGACGTCGTCCGGGTGCATCAAGCGACGAACGCTCACCACGGAGGAGACCGCCATGATCCACGTCCTCGCCATCATCACCACCAAGCCCGGTCAGCGGGACACGGTGCTGGAGGCCTTCCGGGCCAACGTGCCCGCCGTCCATGCCGAGGAGGGCTGCATCGAGTACGGGGCGGCGATCGACACGGAGGGCGTGGGCCCGTTCCAGGCGCCGTTCGGGCCGGACACCTTCGTGGTGATCGAGAAATGGGCCAGCCTCGATGCCCTGATGGCGCACGCGGCCGCGCCCCACATGGCGGCCTACGGGGCCAAGACCAAGGACCACATCGTCCACCGGGCGATCCACGTGCTGTCGCCGACCTGAGGCAGGCCGGGCGCCCGCATCCCGGCGCCCTCAACCCTCGCCTCGCTCCGAGGGCGCCCGGACCTTGACCCCCAGCATCGCCTCGAAGGGCAGCACCATCGCGCCCTTGTCGCGCTCGCCATGGCCGGCGCGCAGGGCCATCTGGTACGTCGCGGTGGCTGCCGCCGTGACCGGCATGGGGAAGCCGCGCCCGACCGAGACCGCGGCGGCGCTGACGAGGTCCTTGTAGGCCTTGCCCAGCGGGTAGCCCTCGTCGAACTCGCCGCGCAGGATCCGCGGCACGAAGTATTGCGAGGCGTAGCTGCGGCTCGTGCCCGTCGTCACCACGTTCGCCAGCAGCGAAGGGTCGAGACCCATCGCCACCGCCATCGGCAGCACCTCGGCGAGCGCCGCGATGTTGATGTCGTAGATCACGTTGTTGATCGTCTTGGTGAGCTGGCCGCTGCCGAGCGGCCCCATATGCAGCACCTGGGCGCCGATGCGCGCGAGCAGCGGCTTCATCGCCGCGAAGGTCTCTTCCGTGCCGCCGCACATCACCGTGAGCGTCCCGGCCTCGGCCCCGGCCGGCGCCCCGGAGACCGGCGCGTCGAGGACACACAATCCCCGCGCCTCGAGCGCCTGGCCGAGGCGAACCGCCTGCCCGTGCGCGATGGTGCTGAGATCGACCACCGTCGCGCCCGGCGCGAGGTGCGGGACGAGTCCCCCGGGGCCGAACAGCACCGCCTCCACCACGTCGCCGTCGGGCAGGCACAGGAACAGCACGTCGGCGCCCGCGACCGCCCCGGTGTCGGTCGTGACGGTGATCCCCGGCGCCGCGAGGCCGGCGATCCTCTCCGGATCGGCATCGACCGCCACGATCGTCTCGGTGCCGTCGCCCTTGCGGGCGAGGTTGACGGCGATCGGCCAGCCCATCTGGCCGAGGCCCATCACGGCGATGCGGCGGCTCATCGGCCCCCTCCCTTGTCGTCGGCGGAGTCGATCCCGATCGCCTCCAGGAACCGCGACACCATGTTGTAGGCGCCGATCGTGGCCGTGAGCTCGACGATCGCCCGCGGGTCGAAATGCTCGCGCAACGCCGCGAAGATCGCGGGCTCGACGTGGATTGTCCGGGTCATCGCGTCGCAATAGGCCAGGACCGCCCGCTCGCGCGGGTCGAACACCTCCGCCGTCTGCCAGTCCGGCAGCGCATCGAGCTGGGCCTGCGTCACGCCTTCGCGCAGGGCGATCGGCACGTGCTGCTCGGCCTCGTAGCGGGCGCCGTTCAGATGCGCGACCTGGACGATCACCAGCTCGCGCACGTCGCCGGGCAGCTCGCAGCGCTGGCGGATCGCGGTCAGGAAGGCGAGCCAGCCCTCGGCGACCGGCGGGCTGTGCAACAGCATCGCGTAGAGGTGCAGGATCTCGCCCCGCTCGGCGACGATCCGCTCGGCGAGCGCGGCCGTGTCCGGCCGGGTGGTGTCGGCGTAGGGGATGCGGGCCATTCTGGTTGTCTCCTCCCGTGGATCCGGCATCGGTACACCAGGAACCGCGCGCGGCGGAGGGGGAACGGGCCCGGGAATGGGAGCCTTGGCGGGGGACCTTCGAACAAGGAGACTCCGGACAAGGAGACTTGGACGGGAGCCGTGGCGGGGAACCTTGGCGGGGTTCGCGGTTCGATAGGCGGACGGCCCGCCCGGGACGATCGGGAACCGACGGATGCATCAGGAACCGCCGAGCTTGCGGCGATCGCGCTGGCGGTTCTGCCTGTTCACGCTCCTCTATCTCGATCAGGGGCTCGTGGCCGGCTTCGGCCTGACGGCCCTCGCCAACCACTTCGCCGCGTCCGGCGCCTCCACGGCGGAGATCGGCCGCCACCTCGCGCTGGTCGGCCTGCCGTGGATCCTGCAACCGCTGCTCTGGGGACCGGTGATCGACCGGGCGATGCCCCACCGCATGGGTCCGCGCCGGGCCTGGCTGGTCCTCGCGCTCCTCGGCGCGCAGGCGAGCCTCGCCGGCCTGCTCCTCCTCGGCGCCAGCGCGGGCCTGACCGCGATCAGCCTCGTCCTCGCCCTGCACAGCCTCGCCGCGTCGCTCGCCGACACCGCGACCGACCGCATGATCGCCGACAGCGTGCCGACCGACGAACTGGGACGCATCAGCGCCGCGACCCGGGCCGGCTTCGTGATCGGCAGCGCCGCCGGGAGCGCGGTCTTCGCCGGGATCCTCGCGGCGCAGGGCTTTCCGGCGGCGGCCGGCGCGCTCCTCGGCCTGACTACGCCGCTCGCCCTCGCCGCCGTCCTCGTGCGAGAAGCGCCGGGCGACGCGCTCCTCGCCCTGCGCTGGCGCATGCCGGAGCGGAGGCGGGCTCCAACGACCGTCGCCGTCGCGCAGCGGCTCCTCGCCTCGTTCCGGCGGCGCGACGCGGCGCTGCTGCTGGCGATGTGCTTCTGCATCGATCTCGGGCTCGCGCTGTTCCAGGTGCCCTTCGCCGTCGCGCTGGTGCAGGTCCATGGCTGGGACGCGGAAAGCCTCTCGCGCCTGCAGGCGCTGCTCGCGCTCCTCGGCGGCACAATCGGGGCGGCGGGGCTCGGCGCCACCATCGACCGCATCGGGCCGGGGCGGGCCCTGCGCCTCCTCCTCCTCGCCTGCGCGGCGGCGTTCGGGATCGCGGGCGCGCTGATCGCGGCCGGACTGGAGACCGCCTTGGGCCCCGTGATCCTGGGTCTCGCCAGCGTGGTGCCGGCCCTGCTCTACGTCGCGCTGCTGCCGGCGGTGCTGCTGGCGAGCCGCACGGGATCCGCCTCGGCGACGCAGTTCCAGATCTACATGGCGGCAATGAATCTCGGCGACGTCGCCGGCGCGGCCCTCGCCGGCCCGCTCGCCGCTCTGCTCGCCTCGACGCTGGTCGCGTTCGGCGTCGCGGGCCTGTTCCTGGTCTGCGCGCGGATCGCGCCGGGTACGGATCACGGATGGCCGAGGCATTAGTTCCGCGTCAAGTGCCGGACGGCACGCCGATGAAGGCAGACCATACGACGTCCGATCGTCGAGCTTGACGATCACCGTCGAAAGCCGCCTTCTGCGCCGATAACACAGATCGACCGGGAGGAAATCTTGATGCTCACGAAGCGGTTGCTCTTGTCCGCCGGGTGCCTCGTGCTGTCGGTGCTGCCGGCCCTGGCGCAGACCAAGGTCAAGATCGGCGTCCTGAACGATATGTCGGGCGTCTATTCGGATATCGGCGGCAAGGGCTCGGTCGCCGCGGCGCAGCTGGCGGCGGAGGATTTCGCGGCGATCAGCAAGGACGTCACCGTCGAGATCGTGGCCGCCGACCACCAGAACAAGCCGGATATCGGCGCCGGAATCGCCCGGCAATGGTACGACCGGGACGGCGTCGACGCCATCTTCGACGTACCGACCTCGTCGGTCGCCCTCGCGGTGAGCCAGGTCACGCGCGAGAAGAACAAGATCTTCATCAATTCGGGCGCCGGTACCACCGACCTCACCGGCCCGCAATGCTCGCCCAACACCATCCACTGGACCTACGACACTTACGCGCTGGCGAACGGCACGGGCGGTGCCATGGTCAAGCGCGGCGGCGACACCTGGTTCTTCCTGACCGCCGATTACGCCTTCGGGCAGTCGCTCCAGAACGAGACCGCCGCCGTGGTCACGCGCAGCGGCGGCAAGGTCCTCGGCTCGGCGAAGGTGCCGTTCCCGGCGAGCGACTTCTCGTCTTTCCTGCTGCAGGCGCAGGCCTCCCGCGCCAAGGTGATCGGGCTCGCCAATGCCGGCGGCGACACGATCAACGCCGTCAAGCAGGCCCACGAGTTCGGCATCACGGAGGGCGGGCAGAAGCTCGCGGCGTTGCTGTTCTACGCGCAGGACGCCAAGGCGCTCGGCCTCGAGATCGCCAAGGGGCTGGTGCTCACCGAAGCCTTCTACTGGGACCTGAACGACGGGACCCGGGCCTTCTCGGAGCGCTTCGCCAAGCGGGCGAACGGCACCATGCCGAGCATGAACCAGGCCGGCGTCTATGGCGGGCTGATGCACTACCTGAAGGCGGTCGCGGCGACGAAGTCGAAGGACCCCAAGACCGTCATGGAGTGGATGAAGGCCAACCCGACCGACGATCCGCTGTTCGGCAAGGGCATGGTCCGGGCCGACGGCCGCACGATCCACGACATGTACCTGTTCGAGGTCAAGAAGCCGTCGGAGTCGAAGGGACCCTGGGACGTCTACAACACGCTCGCCACGATCCCCGGCGAGCAGGCCTTCAAGCCGATGAACCAGGGCGGCTGCCCGCTCGTGGGCAAGAGCTGACGGCATAGGCCCGGCGATGATGAGCTGACGAAACTTGCCCGCGCGGTCCGTCGGGATCGCGCGGGCTCCCGGACGCGCCGCGTGGGCCGGGCCAGGGACGAGTCCGCCGGTGGCGAAACCCACGCAGGAACAGGACAGGGCCGCCAGCCCGCGGCAAGGCGCGACGACCGCACCATGCGGACGAGCAGCGTCGCCTCGCGAACGGTGACCGCAGCGGCCTCCACGGCTTGAACGAAGGCGCCGCCGCCGCGCGCCCTCGCGATGGCAGGCCCGTCGCTCCGGGACGAGCGGGAGCCTCGCTGGAGGTGCACGGGACGCACCGCCAGTCGCACAGGCTTCCAGACCGGCACCGAAACACCGGAACCTCCATCCGCAGCACTCCGAAATGACCGGGAGAGCAGCAGCCTTCGCCTGTTTGCGCGGCGGGCGAAGCGTGCCTGCAATCCAGGCACTCACAGGCTTGCATTCGGCATAAAAATCTCGCCACTATCGCGCCCATGAGATTTTTTGATCACCTGGGCGGGAGAGCGGGCGGGAGAGCGGCATCGTGACGGCGCCTTCCGACGACGCCTCGGTCGCGCAGCGGATCGCCCGCAGCTTCCCGAGCCTGAGCCAGTCCCACCGGGAGGTGGCGCGCTACGTGCTCGCCCACCCGCTGAAAGCCGCGACCCTGCCGGTCGCCGAGCTGGCCGAGCTTGTCGGCGTCTCGGTGGCGACCGCCAACCGCTTCGCCCGCGCCCTCGGTTTCGAGGGCTACGCGCAGTTCCGCGCCGCCCTGGTCCTCGGTTTCGAGGGGGCTCTGGCGCCGGTGGAGAAGCTGCGCGGCGACCTGGAGCGGCCGGCCGATCCGGCGAGCGTGATCGACGCGACCTTCGCGGCGATCGCGCGCAACCTGGAGGCGACGCGGAGCAGCCTCGATGCCGGGGCCTGCGAGCGGGCGGTGGCGGCGATCAGGTCGGCGCGGCGGGTCTACGTCGTCGGATTCGGCAGCTCGTCCTGGCCGGCGGGGCTGCTCGCCCGCAACCTCGACCTCACCCGCCAGGACGTCCACCTGCTCGCCACGGTCGAGGGGCCGGCCTTCGCGGCCCGCGCCTTGAGGCGTCTGACGGCGGACGACCTCGTGATCGTGCTCGCCACGCCGCGCTACTTCGCCGACACGGTGCGGCTGGCCTCCCAGGCGCGAGAGAGCGGCGCGAGCGTGCTGGCGCTCACCGACGGGCCGCACTCGCCGGTCGCGGCGCGCGCCACGATCATGCTCTGCGTTCGCACCGACAGCCGCTACTTCGCCGCCTCCGACGCCAGCCTCGCCGCCCTGGTCGAGGCCCTGTCGAGCGCCGTGGCGCATGCCTCGGGCGAACTCGTCGCCGCGGCGACCCGGCTCACCGAATCGGTCCTGCCTTGGCTCGATGGCGATTACGCAGCATGGCCTCCCAAGGGCGGCTTCACCCCCTCCTCCGACCCGGATCCCGAGCCATGACCGACACCCGCCCCGTCCTCGTCATCCATGGCGGCGCCGGCACGATCGCGCGGCCCGCCGCCGGCAGCACCGACGAGGCGCCCTACCACGCGGCCCTCGCCGAGATCCTGGCCGCCGGCGAACGCTGCCTGCGCGACGGCGGCAGCGCGCTCGAAGCGGTCGCCATCGCGGTCGATCGCCTCGAGGAGTGCCCGCTGTTCAATGCCGGCTACGGCGCGGTCTTCACCAGCGCCGGCACCCACGAGCTCGACGCCTCGGTCATGGACGGCGCCACCTTACGCGCCGGGGCGGTCGCGGGCCTCGCCCGGGTGCGCCGGCCCGGCCGCGCGGCGCGGGCCGTGATGGAGGACGGCGCGCACGTGCTGCTGGCCGGGGCGGGGGCGGAGGCGTTCTGCCGTGCCCATGGGCTCGAGATGGTCGAGCCCGGCTTCTTCTCGACCGAGGCGCGCCGCCGCCAGCTCGAGGCCGCACAGGCCGGCGGGCGGGTCAGCCTCGACCACGACGAGCGCGCGCCCCTCGACGAGCGGCAGAAATTCGGCACCGTCGGCGCGGTGGCGCTCGACCGCAACGGTCACCTCGCGGCGCTGACCTCGACCGGCGGCATGACCAACAAGCGGCCCGGCCGCATCGGCGATGCGCCGCTGATCGGCGCCGGCACCTACGCGGACGACCGCACCGCCGCGGTCTCCTGCACCGGCACCGGCGAGGTCTTCATCCGGGCTGCCGCCGCCTACGACGTCTGCGCCCGCATGGCCTATGCGGGGCTCGACCTGGAGGCCGCCGCTGCGGCCGTGGTGCGCGACGCGCTCACCCCCCTCGGCGGGCAGGGCGGCCTGATCGCCGTCGATGCGCGCGGCCACGTCGCCATGCCGTTCAACACCACGGGGATGTATCGCGGCCTCGTCCGGGCCGGCGACGCTCCCACGACCGCCATCTTCTGACGGTGACGGCCGTGCCCCCCTCCCCTCCCGCGTCGCTGATCCTGCCCGACCGGCGCATCCTGTCGGTCTCCGATCTGAGCGTGCGCTTCACCACCTCCGAGCGGAGTGTCGAGGCGGTGCGCCACCTGTCCTTCCACGTCGAGGCCGGGGAGACCCTGGCGATCGTCGGCGAATCGGGCTCGGGCAAGTCCGTCACCTCGCTGGCGCTGATGCGCCTCGTCGAGCATGGCGGCGGCAAGCTCGCCGCCGGGCGCCTGCTGTTCCGCCGCCGCTCCGGCGCGATCCTCGACCTCGCCACCGCCTCGAATGCCGAGATGCGGGACATGCGCGGCGCCGAGATCGCGATGATCTTCCAGGAGCCGATGACCTCGCTGAACCCGGTCTTCACCGCCGGCGAGCAGATCGCGGAATCGATCCGGGTGCACCAGGGCAAGGGGCACGCGGCGGCCCGCGCGGAAGCCCTGCGGATGCTCGACCTCGTGCGCATCCCGGAGGCCCGCAACGTCCTGACGCGCTTCCCCCACCAGCTCTCCGGGGGCATGCGCCAGCGGGTGATGATCGCGATGGCGCTCGCCTGCCGGCCGCAGCTCCTCATCGCCGATGAGCCGACGACCGCGCTCGACGTCACCATCCAGGCCCAGATCCTCGAGCTGATCCGCAGCCTGCAGGCCGAGATGAGGATGGGCGTCGTCTTCATCACCCACGACATGGGCGTGGTGGCCGAGATCGCCGACCGGGTGCTGGTGATGTTCCGCGGCGACAAGGTCGAGGAGGGCGCGGCGGCGCCCCTCTTCGCCGCGCCGCGCCACGCCTATACGCGGGCGCTGCTCGCCGCCGTGCCGCGCCTCGGCGCCATGGCGGGCACCGACCTGCCGCGCAAGTTCGACCTGCTGCGGCCCGAGGCGCCGACGGCGACACCCGCAGAGGAAGCGCCGCAGGATCCGTCACAGGACACCCGGCGCCCCGGCCCCCCGATCCTGCGGGTGCGCGACCTCGTCACCCGGTTCGACATCCGCGGCGGCCTGCTCAACCGTGTGCGGCGGCGGGTCCACGCGGTCGAGCGGATCAGCTTCGATCTCGCCTCCGGCGAGACCCTGGCCCTCGTCGGCGAATCGGGCTGCGGCAAGTCGACGACCGGCCGCTCGCTCCTGCGCCTCGTCGAGAGCCAGAGCGGCCTGATCGAGTTCGCGGGCGAGAACATCCGCGACCTCGCCCCGAGCAAGCTCCAGGCACTAAGAAAAAACATCCAGTTCATCTTCCAGGACCCGTACGCCTCCCTCGATCCGCGCCTGACCGTCGGCTTCTCGATCATGGAGCCGCTCCTGGTGCACGGCACGCCCCGGCGCCAGGCCGAGGCGCGGGTGGGCTGGCTCCTGGAGCGGGTCGGCCTGTCGCCGGCGCAAGGGTCGCGCTACCCGCATGAATTCTCCGGCGGCCAGCGCCAGCGCATCGCCATCGCGCGGGCGCTGGCGCTGAACCCGAAGGTGATCGTCGCCGACGAGGCGGTCTCGGCCCTCGACGTCTCGATCCAGGCCCAGATCGTCAACCTGATGCTCGACCTGCAGCGCGAGCTGGGTCTCTCCTACCTGTTCATCTCGCACGACATGGCGGTGGTGGAGCGGGTGAGCCACCGGGTCGCCGTGATGTTCCTCGGCCAGATCGTCGAGATCGGGCCGCGCCGGGCGATCTTCGAGAATCCGCAGCACCCCTACACGAAGAAGCTGATGGCCGCTGTGCCGGTGGCCGATCCGGCCCGGCGCCACGCGACGCCGCGCGGTCTCCTCACCGGCGAGATCCCGAGCCCGGTCCGGGCGCTCGGCGACGAGCCGGAGGTGGCGCCCCTCGTCGAGGTCGGCCCCGGCCACTGGGCCGCCCGCCACGCCGTCGGCGGCCTCGCGGCCTGACAGATCCCATAAGGAAGGAAGCCCATGATCCTGCGTTCGCTTCTCGCCACCGGCCTGCTCTGCGGCCTTCTCGGCCCCGCGCTCGCCGCCGGCGACCCCATTCTCGTCCTCGGCAACCAGCCCGAGACGCTCGACCCCTACAACACCAACACCACGCTCACGACCGCGGTCACCAAGTCGTTCTACGAAGGCCTGTTCGAGTTCGACAAGGACCTGAAGGTCCAGAACGTGCTGGCCGAGAGCTACGAGGTCTCGCCCGACGGGCTCACCTACACCTTCAAGCTGCGCGAGGGCGTGAAATTCCACGACGGGACGCCGTTCGACGGCAATGCCGTGAAGGCGAACCTGGAGCGGGTGCTGAACCCCGAGAATCGCCTGGCGCGCTACAACCAGTTCAACCGGATCAAGACGATCGAGGTCGTCTCGCCGGTCTCGGTGCGCATCACCCTGAAGGAACCCTTCGGCCCCTTCATCAACTCGCTCGCCCACGCCTCCGCGGCGATGATCTCGCCGGCCGCGCTGCAGAAATGGGGCAAGGACATCGCCTTCCATCCGGTCGGAACCGGTCCCTTCACCTTCGTCGAGTGGAAGCAGACCGATTCGGTCAAGGGCGCGAAGTTCGCCGGCTACTGGCAGGCCGGCCTGCCGAAGGTCGACAGCATCACCTGGAAGCCGGTGACGGAGAACGGCACCCGCGCGGCGATGCTCCAGACCGGCGAGGCCGATTTCGCCTTCCCGCTCCCCTACGAGCAGGCCAAGGCCCTCGGTGACAACAAGAAGCTGAAGGTCATCGCGCAGGATTCGATCATCGAGCGCTACATCAGCATGAACATGCTGCAAAAGCCGTTCGACGATCCGCGCGTGCGCCAGGCGATCAACTACGCCATCAACAAGGAGGCCTTGGCCAAGGTGGCGTTCAGCGGCTACGCCAGTCCGGCCAAGGGCATCGTGCCGGCCGGCGTTCTGTACGCCCACCCGATGCAGGCCTGGCCCTACGACCCGGCCAAGGCACGCCAGCTCCTGAAGGAGGCCGGCTACGGCAACGGCTTCGAGACCACCCTGTGGAGCGCCTACACCACCAGCACGGCGCAGAAGGCGATCCAGTTCGTGCAGCAGCAGCTCGCCCAGGTCGGCATCAAGGTGCAGACCCAGGCCCTCGAGCCCGGCCAGCGCGTCGAGTGGGTGCAGACCGCCCCCGACCCGAAGACCGCGCGCGTCCGCCTCTACTACGCCGGCTGGTCGTCCTCGACCGGCGAGGCCGATTGGGCCCTGCGGCCGCTGCTGTCGACGGAGGCTTGGCCGCCGAAGCTCAACAACACCGCCTATTACAGCAACCAGGAAGTCGACGCCCTGATCGCCAAGGCCCTGGTCTCGACGAGCGACGCCGAGAAGGCCGGCCTCTACGCCAAGGCGCAGGAGCAGATCATGAAGGACGCGCCCTGGGCGCCCCTCGTCGTCGAGCAGAACCTCTATGCCACCTCGTCCCGCCTGTCGGGCGTGGTGGTCATGCCGGACGGCAACATCGACAGCCGCCAGGTCGCGGTCGCACCGTAAGGACGTTCGGGGGCTGCGCAGCGGCGCCCACGGCCGCTGCGCAGCCCCCTCCCCCTCCCTCCCCGTTCCGGCGCCATGCTGACCTTCTTCCTCAAACGGCTCCTCGGCCTCCTGCCGACGCTCGCGATCGTCGCGGTGCTGGTCTTCCTGTTCGTGCATATGCTGCCGGGCGACCCCGCGCGGCTGGCCGCCGGACAGGATGCCGACCAGCAGACGGTGGAGCTGGTGCGCGCCGAGCTCGGCCTCGACCGCTCGCTGCCGGAGCAGTTCGGCCGCTATTTCCTCAACATGGCGCGGGGCGATGTCGGCGTCTCGATCCGCACCCGCCGCCCGGTCTCGGCCGAGATCGGCGAGCGCTTCATGCCGACGCTGCTGCTGACGCTGACCAGCATGGCCTGGGCGGTCGCCTTCGGGCTCGTCATCGGGATCGTCTCGGCGGTCTACCGCAACGAGTGGCCGGACCGGCTCGGGATGACGCTCGCGGTCTCGGGCATCTCGTTCCCGGCCTTCGCCCTCGGAATGCTCCTGATGCAGATCTTCTCCGTCGGCCTGGGCTGGCTGCCGACCGTCGGCGCCGGCTCGTGGAAGCACTACGTCCTGCCCTCGCTGACCCTCGGGGCGGCGGTGGCCGCCGTGATGGCGCGCTTCACCCGCGCTTCGTTCGTGGAGGTTCTGGGCGAGGACTTCGTTCGCACCGCCCGGGCCAAGGGCTTGAGGGAACGGGTCGTCATCGCCAAGCACTGCCTGCGCAACGCGCTGATCCCCGTCGTCACCATGATGGGCCTGCAATTCGGCTTCCTGCTCGGCGGCTCGATCGTGGTCGAGGCGGTGTTCAACTGGCCGGGCGTCGGCCGCCTCCTCGTCGATTCCGTCAATCAGCGCGACTATCCGGTGATCCAGGCCCTGGTGCTGATGTTCTCGCTGGAATTCATCCTGATCAACCTCGTCGTCGACCTGCTCTACGGGCTGATCAACCCGACCATCCGCTACAAGTGAGCCGGCCGTGACCGATACCGCTCTCACCGCCACCCAAGCCGTCGCCGCCACGTCCGGCGCCATCCGCACCCCCTGGTCTGAGTTCTGGCGCAAGTTCCGCCGCCAGCCCGTCGCCGTCCTGGCGCTGGCCTTCGTGGTGGTGCTGGTGGCGCTCGCCATCCTCGCCCCCTGGATCGCCCCCTACGACGCCGAGAATTTCTTCGATTACGACCGGATCAACGAGGGTCCGTCCTTCGCCCACTGGCTCGGCGTCGATCCCTTGGGGCGCGACATCCTGAGCCGCATCCTGCTCGGCGGGCGGATCTCGCTCGCCACCGGCTTCCTGTCCGTCGCCATCGGCGGGCTCGTCGGCACGGTGCTGGGGCTGCTCGCCGGCTATTACGAGGGCTGGTGGGACCGCATCGTGATGCGCCTGTCCGACGTGCTGTTCGCCTTTCCGGGCATCCTGCTCGCCCTCGGCGTCGTCGCGATCCTCGGCAGCAGCCTCGTCAACGTCGTGGTGGCGGTGTCGGTCTTCAGCGTGCCGGCCTTCGCGCGGCTGGTGCGCGGCAACACCCTCGTGCTCAAGCACGCCACCTATGTCGAGGCCGCCCGCAGCATCGGCGCCTCCGACCGCACGATCCTCCTGCGCCACATCCTGCCGGGCACGGTCTCGTCGATCGTCGTCTATTTCACGATGCGGCTCGGCACCTCGATCATCACCGCGGCGAGCCTGTCCTTCCTCGGCATGGGTGCGCAGCCGCCGACGCCCGAATGGGGCGCGATGCTGAACGACGCCCGGGCCGACATGGTCTCCTCGCCCCATGTGGCGATCTTCCCGAGCCTCGCGATCTTCCTGACCGTGCTCGCCTTCAACCTCCTCGGCGACGGCTTGCGCGACGCCCTCGACCCCAAGCTCGACCGCGCATGAACGACACCCTTCCGCGCGTCGGCCTGCTGCCGAGCGGCCCGCGCGACGCGATCACCGACGTGCCCGGCGTCACCGTCGGCCACTGCACCCTGGCCGAGGGCGCGATCCAGACCGGCGTGACGGTGATCCGTCCCCATGCGGGCGACCTCTACCATGACCGCGTGCCGGCAGCCGCCGCGGTGCTGAACGGCTTCGGCAAGTCGATCGGCCTGATGCAGCTCGACGAACTCGGCGTGCTCGAGACGCCGGTCGCGCTCACCAACACCTTCGGGGTGCCGGCGGTGGCCGCCGCCCAGATCCGGGCGGCTTTGGCGGTGAATCCCGGCATCGGCCGCGAGTTGCCGACCGTGAACCCGCTCGTCTTCGAGTGCAACGACGGCCACCTCAACGACATGGCCCGGATGGTCGTGGCCGAGGCGCATTACCGTCAGGCCCACGATTCCGCCGACGTGGCGGTGGCCGAGGGCGCGGTCGGCGCCGGGCGCGGCATGTCGTGCTTCGGCGTGAAGGGCGGCATCGGCACAGCCTCGCGGCAGGTCGAGGCGGGCGGGCGCGCCGTCACGGTCGGCACGCTGGTGCTGGCGAATTTCGGCCGGCCGTCGCAGCTGCGCGTCGGCGGCCGGGCGATCGGGCCCATCCTCGCCGAGCGGCTGGAGGCCGCGCCGGCGGTCGCGAAACCGGAGAAGGGCTCGATCATCCTGATCGCCGCCACCGACGCGCCCCTCGACGCGCGCCAGCTCCGGCGCCTCGCGCTCCGGGCGGGAGCGGGCCTCGCCCGCACCGGCTCGGTCTTCGGCCATGGCAGCGGCGACATCGCGCTGGCCTTCTCGACCGCCTACACCCTGCCGCAGGATCCGGGCGCCCCGATGCCGGCGATCGCGATGCTGCACGAGAGCCATCTCGACCCGCTGTTCGAGGCGGTCGCCGACGGGATCGAGCAGGCGATCCTCCACGCGCTCTGGCGCGCCGAGACGGTGACCGGGCGCAACGGCCACACCCGCCAGGCCCTCACCGAGGTGCTGCCCGGGATCCTGTCCGACCCGGCCGCCCTCCCCTCCCGAGGATCGCCATGAAGGTCCTGATCTCCACCGACATCGAGGGCGTCGCCGGCATCGTGCACCCCGACCAGACCCGCCGGGGGGCGCCCGATTACGAGCGGGCGCGGCTCTGGATGGTGCAGGAGGCCAACTCGGCCATCGCCGGCGCCTTCGCGGCCGGGGCGGACGAGGTCTGGATCAACGATTCGCACGGCGATTTTCGCAACATGCCGGCGGACCTCCTCGATCCCCGCGCTCGAGCGATCCAGGGCAAGCCGCGTCCCCTCGGGATGATGGCGGGGGTGGATCTCGGGGTCGCCGCGGTCTGCCTCGTCGGCTACCACTCCCGCGCCCACGGCCGGGGCATCCTCGCCCACACGATCAACGGCTTCGCCTTCGCGTCGATCGCGATCAACGGGCAGGAACTCGGCGAGGCCGGAATCTACGGCGCGCTCGCCGGCGAGTTCGGCGTGCCGGTCGCGATGGCGAGCGGCGACGACGTGTTCATCGCCGAGAACCGGGCGCTCTTCCCCGACACGCTCTTCGTCGAGACCAAGCGGGCGACCGGCTGCCACGGCGGCATCAGCCTCGCGCCCGAGGCGTCCTGCGCGGCGATCCAGGCGGGCGTCGCAGCCGCCCTCGGCCGGCCGCTCCCGCCGCCCTTCCGGATTCCGGCGCCGCTCACCGTGACGGTGCGCGCCCAGACACCCGCCCTCGCCGACCTGTTCTGCCAGTGGCCGAGCCTGCACCGCCTCGACGGCAGCGCCTTCCATTTCGAGGCCGGCAGCGTCGCGGATGCGGTGCGGATGATCAACGGCCTGTCGGCGATGTCGAGCCTGTTGCGCTGAGGGCCGTTCATCCGTCCGCAAGCGCGACAGCGTTTCACCTTTCTGGCCGGCAAGCGGGCCCTGCGAACCGTCTTCCCCTCACGCGATCGTGGCCTTGCGCTTGACAGAGGGTCATGTCCAACTCGACGTTGTGCGGACCGACGCCCGACGGGCGAGCGCCACGCGGGTCGGCCACGAGACGAACAGCCCACAAGGGCGAAGACGACCTCAGGGGAGGAAGCAGGATGACGGCGAGCAAGGGATTGCGCCCGCGGATCGCGCGTGGCGCCCGTGGCATGGCCGCCGCCCTCGTGGCGGCCGGGCTTCTCACCGGGACCGCCGGTGCGCAAGGCCTCAAGCAGTACGATTCGAGCGGCAAGGCGTTCTGGAAGAACCCGCCGCCGGACTGGTTCCTCGGCGACGAGACCTCGGCGCAGAAAGGCCTGGCGCCGCCCGCGAACCCGGCCCTGCCGGCCTCGGACGAGGAGCTGGCGGAGAACCTGAAGGGGGTGAAGCTGCCGCCGGGCTTCACGATCAGCGTCTATGCCAGCGGCGTGCCCGAGGCGCGGCAGATGGCCTTCGGTGACAAGGGCACGCTGTTCGTCGGCTCGTTCGGCGCGACCAACGTCTATGCCATCGTCGACCAGGGCGGCAAGAAGGTCGTCAAGACGATCCTCAAGGGCCTCAACATGCCCACCGGCCTCGCCTTCCGCGACGGCGCGCTCTACGTCGTGGCGATCGACAAGATCTTCCGCTACGACAACATCGAGGCCAACCTCGACAAGCCGCCGGAGCCGGTCGTCGTCTATGACGACATGCCGTCCTATGTCGCCCATGGCTGGAAATACCTGACCTTCGACAAGGACGGCTGGGTCTACGTGCCGTTCGGCCCGCCCTTCAACATCGGCAACCCGCCGAGCAGCGTGTCGCAGGTGCGCCGCGTCGACCTGAAGACCGGCGCCGCGGAGATCGTGGCGCTCGGCGTGCGCAACAGCGTCGGCGGCGACATCGACCCGCGCACCGGCCGGTACTGGTTCACCGAGAACGCCCGCGACTGGATGAGCGACGACATCCCGAGCGACAAGCTCAACATGATCTCGAAGGTGGTCGAGCATTTCGGCTATCCGTATTGCCACCAGGGCGACATGCCGGATCCGAAATTCGCGCAAGGGCGCACCTGCGCCGAGTTCACCCCGCCGGTGGCGAAGCTCGGCGCGCACGTGGCGCCGCTCGGCATGAAGTTCTATACCGGCTCGTCCTTTCCGGCCGAGTACAAGAACAACATCTTCATTGCCGAGCACGGCTCCTGGAACCGCCACAAGTACCAGGGTGGTCGCATCGAGCGGGTGATCGTCGATCCGGACGGCAAGAACGCCAAGATGGAGACCTTCGCCTCCGGCTGGCTCAAGGGCGACCGCGACTATACCGGCCGGCCGGCCGACATCCTGGTCGCACCGGACGGCGCGCTCCTCGTCGCCGACGACTGGGCCGGTGCGATCTATCGCATCGCCTACACCAAGTGAGCGGCGCGAACACCCGCGCCCGCCAGCCGGCCCGGAGGATCTCCGGGCCGGCCCGCGCCGCGCTCAGCCTCCTCACCCTCCTCGCCGGCGCCTCGGCTCAAACCACATTCGCCCAAGCCGCCGAGGCGCCGGAGGTGGCGCAGGCCTGCCTCGCCTGCCACGGCGAAGCGCTGGCGGAGGGCGCCCCGCCGATCGCCGGCCATTCCAGCAACTACATCCAGTTGCAGTTGGTGTTCTTCCGGGCCGGCCGGCGCAAGAACGAGATCATGCAGGGCGTGGCGGAAGGCCTGTCGGACAACGACATCCGGGCGCTCGGCAAGTACTTCGCCTCCCTGCCCGTCCCGGACACCAAGCCGCCAGCCGACACGCAAGGCGACCTCACCAAGGCCGGCGAGACGGCGGCGCTCCAGCACCGCTGCGCCGCCTGCCACGGCGATACCTATCTGGGCATCCAGGCGGCCCCTCGCGTCGCAAGGCTGCCCGAGGCCTATCTCGCCAAGGCGCTCGGCGATTACCGCGCCAATACCCGCCCAAGCTCGGGCGGCGCGGCGATGACCGAGGTCGCGGGCTCGCTGTCGGATGCCGACATCAAGGCGCTGGCGCATTACCTCGCGGTGCTGCCCTGACGCCCGTCCCGCGGGCTTTCACCAGAGCATGCGGCAATGCGCGCTCCGGCCATCGCGGGGCCCGGACTGTCCCGCAACCTAGTTAGAGCCCGACACGGGTACGGGAGACGCGAGAGATGACCGCTTTGCCTCATCGCCGCCTCGGCAGCGCCGGCCCCCTCGTCTCGACGCTCGGCCTCGGTTGCATGTCGCTCTCGGGCGTCTACGGCGAGGCGGACGAGGCCGCCTCGATCGACCTGATCCGCCGGTCGGTCGAGGCCGGCATCGATTTCTTCGACAGCGCGGACATGTACGGCTGGGGCCAGAACGAGGAGGTGGTCGGCCGCGCGCTGAAAGGTTTGCGCGACCGGGTGGTGCTGGCCACCAAGTTCGGCCAGGTCCAGAACCCGGGCGGGCCCAACGGGGTGAACGGCACGCCGGCCTATGTGCAGCAGGCCTGCGAGGCGTCGCTGAAGCGGCTCGGCGTCGAGGTGATCGACCTCTACTACCAGCACCGGGTCGATCCGGCCGTGCCGATCGAGGACACGGTCGGCGCGATGGCGCGCCTCATCGCACAGGGCAAGGTGCGCTTCCTCGGCCTCAGCGAGGCCTCGCCCGACACGATCCGCCGGGCCCACGCCGTGCATCCGATCGCGGCGGTGCAGACCGAGTACTCGCTGCTCTACCGCCAGGAGGCTGAGGCGACCCGGGCGACCACCCGCGAACTCGGCATCGGCTTCGTCGCCTACAGCCCGCTCGGGCGCGGCTTCCTCACCGGGGCGATCCAGGATCTCTCCCAGGTCGACGGAAGGCGCGCGGCGCATCCCCGCTTCCAGGCGGAGAACTTTACCGCCAACCGGGCCCTGGTGGCACGGGTCGAGGAGATCGCCCGCGAGAAGGGCTGCACGCCCTCGCAACTGGCACTCGCCTGGGTGCTCGCGCAGGGCGACGACGTGGTGGCGATCCCCGGCACGCGCCGCTTCGACCGGGTCGAGGAGAATCTCGGGAGCCTTCGGATCGTGCTCTCGCCCGAGGACGTCGCCCGCATCGCCGCCGCCGTGCCGGCGGGTGCCGCGTCGGGGACGCGCTACCCGGCCGGTGCCATGGGGGCGGTGTATAGCGTAGGGACCTGAGCGGGTTATTTGCGCATCCGCTCCGCCGCCCAGGCGATGTGGTCGTCCATGAAGGTCGAGATGAAGAAGTAGGAATGGTCGTAGCCCTCACGCATGGTCAGCGTGAGCCCGATACCAGCCTTCTGGCACGCCTCCTCGAGGAGCCAGGGACGAAGGCCGTCATCGAGGAAGGAATCGGCCGTGCCCTGATCGACGAGGAATTCGGGGAAGCGGTGGCCGTCCTCGATCAGAGCGGTGGCGTCGTGGCGCCGCCACGCAGCCTCGTCCTCGCCGAGGTATTTGGCGAGGGCGGGCTTCGACCAGCCGGCGGTCGAGGGCTGGACGATCGGCGCGAAGGCGCTGCACGAGCGGAAGCGGTCGGGGTGGCGCAGCGCGATGGTGAGCGCACCGTGGCCGCCCATCGAGTGGCCGAAGATGCCCTGGCGTTCCATGTCGACCGGGAATTCGCGGGCGACGAGGGCCGGCAGCTCCTCGGTGACGTAGGACCACATGCGATAGTTGCGGTCGTACGGCGCCTGCGTGGCGTCGACGTAGAAGCCGGCGCCGCAGCCGAACTGCCAGTTGTCGGGCTCGTCCGGCACCTCCGGCCCGCGCGGGCTGGTATCGGGGGCGACGATGGCGATGCCGTGCCGGGCGGCGGCGCGGCGGTACTCGCCCTTGTCCATCACGTTGGCATGGGTGCAGGTCAGGCCGGACAGGTACCAGAGCACCGGCACCTTTTCCGTCTCGGCCTGCGGCGGCAGGTAGACCGCGAAGGTCATCGGACAGCGCGTGGTCTCGGCCTCGTGCCGGTACACGCCCTGGATGCCGCCATGCGAACGGGCCTTCGAGACTGTTTCCATGACGCCGTGATCTCCCCTCGCCTCTCGCCGTACCCGGCGGCACCATCAGACGCCGCCGGGCTCATGGACGTTCAGTGTCTCTCACAAAATCCCGGTCGCCATCGTCGCTCACCGTAGTGGCGTCGGCGCAGCGGGAGTTTTGTGAGGTGCACTTAGTACACCACCACCGAGCGGATCGACTTGCCCTCGTGCATCAGGTCGAAGCCGTGGTTGATGTCCTCGAGCGGCATGGTGTGGGTGATCAGGTCGTCGATGTTGATCTTCCCCTCCATGTACCAGTCGACGATCTTCGGCACGTCGGTCCGGCCGCGGGCGCCGCCGAAGGCCGAGCCCTTCCAGACCCGGCCGGTGACGAGCTGGAACGGACGGGTCGAGATCTCGCGCCCGGCCTCGGCCACGCCGATGATGATCGACTCGCCCCAGCCGCGGTGGCAGCATTCGAGCGCCTGGCGCATCACGTTGACGTTGCCGGTGCAGTCGAACGAGAAGTCGGCGCCGCCGCCGGTCACGTCGAGGATCGCCTGCACGACCTTGTCGCTGCCGACCTCGTTCGGGTTGATGAAATGGGTCATGCCGAACTTCTCGGCCATGGCCCGCTTGTCGGGGTTGATGTCGACGCCGATGATCTTGTCGGCGCCGACCATGCGGGCGCCCTGGAGCACGTTGAGGCCGATGCCGCCGAGACCGAACACCACCACGTTGGCGCCCGGCCACACCTTGGCGGTGTAGATCACCGCGCCGATGCCGGTGGTGACGCCGCAGCCGATGTAGCAGATCTTGTCGAAGGGGGCGTCCTCGCGGACCTTCGCGAGCGCGATCTCGGGCAGCACCGTGAAGTTGGAGAAGGTCGAGCAGCCCATGTAGTGGTACACGGTGTTCGCGCCCGGGCTCGCACCGGTCGAGTCGCAGCGGAAGCGGCTGGTGCCGTCCGGCATCACGCCCTGCCCCTGCGTCGCGCGGATCGCCGTGCAGAGGTTCGTCCGCCGCGACAGGCAGGACTTACAATTGCGGCATTCCGGCGTGTAGAGCGGGATGACGTGGTCGCCGGGTTTCAGCGTCGTCACGCCGGCCCCGACCTCGCGCACGATGCCGGCGCCCTCGTGGCCCAGGATCGCCGGGAACTTGCCCTCGGAATCGAGGCCCGACAGCGTGTAGGCGTCGGTGTGGCAGATGCCGGTCGCCATCACCTCGACCAGGACCTCGCCGGGCTTCGGCCCTTCGAGGTCGATGGTCTCGATGGTGAGGGGCTTCTTGGCTTCCCAGGCAACGGCCGCGCGCGTCTTCATATCGTCTCCAACCGGATCGTTTTCGCGTGAGAGCGTGGCGCCCCGCATGGCGGGGCCGCGGCTCGGACCGCTCGCTGAATGGCCCGATCTGTGCTTCGAATTGGTGAAGGTCGCAACGGCACGAGAGAGCAGACTTTAGTCCAGGGTCGCAAGGCGCGTCCGCAACGGGCCATGCCGCACGTCACTTTCCCGGCCGGTCGCGGATCCTCGCCTCCTGGAATGCGCCGTAGAGCTCCTCCAGATGAGACGCGATGTACTCGCCGAAGGCGCCGGCGTCCTTCGCGGTCAGGGACAGGCTGAAGCTCTTCCCCGATCGCCGGCAGGTCGCCTCGACGGATCGGTCGGGCGCCGCCCAGGTGACGGCCTGTGGCTCGAGGTTCCGGCGAACCTGCGGCCTGCGCCCGGCCTTGATCGCTGCCAGGAGGTGGCCGAAGCGCTCCGGCCCGTCCTTCGCCAGGAAGTCGGCCGATTGCACCACCTCGCGGGCGAGCTCCGCCTTGGCGGGGAAAGCCACCAGCTTCTTCAGCTCCTCCCAGCGGTCGCGGCCGACGCCCCGGGCCGCGCCGAGCGCGTCGATCACCGGACCCGGCACCGTCTCGGCCACCGACAGCATCCGTGACAGCAGCGTGTCGTCCACCGTCAGGGCCGCCTTGATCGTCGCCTTGCTCTGCCCCATGCCGGAGAGCTTGCGGGCGAACAACGCCTTCTCGATGAAGGACAGGTTGGCGCGCGCGGCGTTCTCCTGGCCCTGGGCGACGATGTGGGCGATGTCCTCGATCGTCTTGACGACCGCCCGGACCTCGCGCCCGAGCTCGCGCGCCACCCGCACCCGGCGGTGGCCGTAGACGATCATGAACCGCCCGTCCCGTTCCGGATGCGGCCGCACCAGGATCGGGGTCGACTGGCCGTGCTCGGCGATCGCGTCGCGCAGGCGCGCGTAATCCTCGTCGTCCTCGTCGATCCGGTCGGAGACGAAGGACGCATCGACGAGGCCGGGATCGAGGCCGACGATCGCCTCGCCGTGCGACATCCGCCTCGTGTTCTCCGCCATCTCCTCGATCGAGCGCGTCATCGACCGGGCGGCGCCGCGCCGCGCGACGTCGGTGCTCGGCTCGGAGACCGGCGCATCGAGAATGTTGGCGAGGAGGTTCTTACGCATCGCGCATGGCTCCTATCCTGTTGCGGTCACGCGGGAATCCGGCGTTCTGCACGGCTGTCAAACCCGCCGCCCCCAGGCCTGGTGGATCAGCCCGGCGATCTCCTCGTTGACGGCGTTCACCGATTCGATGGCGCGGTCGTAGGTCGAGCGGATCATCTGCCCGCGCTCGACCTCGTAGAGCGACTGGTTGGTGATGCCCGCATCCGAGATCGCGGTCGATTTCAGCATCTGGGTCCGCAGCATGTTCTTGGGGAACAGCACCTGCATGAAGCCGACCATCTGGGCCTGCGGTCCGTCGGTCGGCTCGTAGCGGGTGACGAGGTAGCGGAACCATTGCAGGTTCACCGCCGCCCCGGCCTCGGCGATCGATTTCAGGATGCCGCCCAGCATCAGCAGGAACTGGCTCATCGACATCACGTCGAGCATCTGCGGATGGATGGTGACGAGGACCGAGGTCGAGGCGGTGAGCGCCGTCAGGGTCAGGTAGCCGAGCTGCGGCGGGCAGTCGATCACCACCACGTCGTAGCGGTCGTCGACCTCCTTGAGCGCATTGGTGATGCGGGTGAAGAAGGTGCGCCCCTCCGGGTTGCGGTTCGAGGCGGCGAGCGGCGTGTCGTACTCGTATTCCTGCAGGTCCAGGCTCGCCGGCACGATGTCGAGGCCCGGGAAATTGGTCGGCCGGATGATCTCGGAGAGCGGCCGCTTCATGTCGTCGTAGCGCAGGGCCTCGTAGATCGACGGCGCCTTGTCGAGTTCCGGCTGGATGCCGTGCAGGGCCGAGAGCGAGGCCTGCGGGTCGAGATCGATGGCGAGCACCCGGTGCCCGGTCAGCGCCAGGAACTGGGCGAGATGCGCCGCCGTCGTGGTCTTGCCGCTGCCGCCCTTGAAGTTCACCGTCGAGATGATCTGCATCCGCTCGCCGGCGCGGCGATGCGGCACGTATTGCTTGAGGTCGGAGCGCCCGTGCCGGTCGAGGTAGGTGCGAAGCTCCAGCATCTGCTCGGCGGAATAGGAGCGCCGGCCGGAGGTGGAGGTGGCCGGGACCGGCCCTTTGCCCTCGAGATGGAGCTTCTTGATGTTGGAAGGCGTGACGCCGAGGAAATACGCGACCTCCGCCAGCGAGAACGGCCTCAAGGCCTTGGTGGCGTTCGGCGGATGATGCTCCATGCGGAGCATGCTCAACTTGTCGGAGATGAGGCCGCCCTGACGGAGAATGGTCTCGTGGAAGCTGACCGCCTCCATTCCCTCTGCTGGCACCGACATATCCATCCGCACTGCGCCCCGAGTAACGCTTTTCCGGGCCGATCCCCGTTACAAGCGTTATTATGCGCGATTCCCGCTTTGCGGCCAAGCTTTTTAAGGTTGACAAACCGTTAACGGCGAACCCGGCAGGATTCACTACCGCCGATCCGACCGGCCGGTCTGCGGCCAGGGTCGTGGCGATCCACGCCAAGGCTCGATAATATCAAGGGTTTTGCCCGATCTGCACGGCTGTCAAACCCGACGCCCGGGTCAATGAGCGCGCGGCAGGCGGCCTGGGGCGTCGGCGGGGTTCCAGGGGGCGTCGGGTGCGGTGTCGTAATGGCGGCGCTTGGCCGCGTACATCTGCGCGTCCGCCCGGGCGATCGCTGCCTTGAGCGGTCCTTCGCCGGTCCAGGTCTCGACGCCGAGGGCGGCGCTGAGCGGGGAGGGTCCCGCTTCGAGCGCCGCCACGATCCGCCGCACCAGGGCCGCGGCCTCATCACGTTCCGTCACGGGAAGCAGGAGCACGAACTCGTCGCCGCCGATCCGGGCGACGCGGGCCGGCGCCGGAGCCTGCTGCTCCAGGATGGCCGCGAAGGCGCGGATCAGGGCGTCGCCCGCTTCGTGGCCCAGGAGGTCGTTGGCCTCCTTGAGTCCGTTGAGGTCGGCCACGATCACCGAGACCGGCACGGGGGAGACGCCTTCGAACCGGCCGAGATCCGCCTCGTAGCCCGCGCGGTTGCGGAGGCCGGTCAGCGGGTCGGTGAGGCTCAAGGTCTCGAGGCGGGCCTCCTCCTGGCGGCGCTGCTCCTCGCGCGCGGTGATGTCCTCGATCGAGATCAGGTAGCGGTCCCAGGCTGCCTCGGATCCCGGCAGCATCTGGCCGGCATAGCTCACGTCGATCACCCGGCCGGCGACGGTCCGGTTGCGGGTGACGAGCCGCGCCTGGGTCGCGCCGCTCCAGAGCTGGCACAGAACCTCGACCAGCGCGGTGGCGTGAGGATCGTGGAAGAGGGTGGGGATATGCGCGAACAGCTCGGCCTCGTCCCGCGCCTCGTAGGTCAGAAGCGTCTGGCGGTTGATCCGGACGATCCGGATCAGCCTCTGGCAGGTCAGGAGATGCTCGGGGTCGCTCAGCCAGAGGCGTAGATCGGTCATGCCCTCGCTCGCCCACCCGTCCAGGCGGGTCTTCAAGGCACTGAGGTCCTGCAGCCACAGCGACGTGGGTGCGAGGTCGAACAGTTGCATCGCGAGATCGCCACCCGGCGGCGTAGTCTGCATCATCGAAGCGGCGTGGTCGTGCGGTCGGTCGAGCCTGGGCGGCTCGACTTGATATCGCATTGCGACCTTGATGAAAGCTTCAGTCGTTAGGTCTTTGTGGAGCGGGGGCCGGCCCTCGGTTCCACGGCGATCAGCCGAGCCCGTGATCGGCGGAGGCGAATCGGCCGAGCGCGAAGGGCCGGGTGTCGATCCGGCTGCGCCCCTCGGTCAGAAGCTCGGCCGCGACGAGGCCGATGCCGGCCGAATGCTTGAAGCCGTGTCCGGAGCAGGCCGACACCACCAGGACCCGCCCCTGGGCCGGATGCCGGTCGATGATGAAGCCCCGGTCGGGCGTGACGGTATAGAGGCAGGCGGCGGCCTGAGCGACAAGCGGCGTCGCGCCGGCGAGGCGCCCGGCGACGTGGCGACGGTACATCTCGGCCGATTCCTCCGGCCGGACCACGCGGTCGGCCGTGTCGGCGGTCGTGCTGGCCGCGTATTGCTCGGTCGCGACCTTGACGCTGGCCTCGCCGGCCTGCGGCGGGAAGCCGTAGAAGTAATCGGCATCGCCGGTGCCGTGCATCCAGATATAGACCGGCGCGTCGGGGCCGTAGGCGCTGGCATCGTCGAGCGCGTACCAGTGCAGGAGCTGGCGCTTCACGGCGAGCAGGCGGTCGAAGGGCACGCCGAGGAGCGGCGCCGTCCAGGCACCGGCCGAGACGACGACCTCCCCGGCTCGGACCACGCCGGACGCGGTCTCGACGCGCACGCCGTCACCGTCCTCGGCGATCGACAGGATTTCGGTTCCGGTGCGGATCGTGGCGCCGAGCGCGGTCGCGCGGGCGAGTTGCGCGGCGATGCAGCGTTCTGGGCGGACAAGGCCGCCACCGGGCTCGTAATAGGCGATCTCGCTGCCGTCGAGGCCGAGGAATTGCGGGAAGCGGTGGCAGACCTCCCGTCCGTCCAGCACCTCGTGCGGGATGCCGAACGCGCGGGCGGCGTCGATCGAGTTCTGCACGAAATTCGGCTTGCCGTGATGCGAGTTCACGCCGGTTCCGGGCGCCATCACCAGCGCGCCGCAGGCGTTGAGCAGGCTCTCGCCGGTCTCGGCCTCCAGCTCGCGCCAGATCCGGTGCGATTCGAGGACGAGCGGCACGTAATCGCGCCCCTCGCCGATCGCCTGCCGGGTGATGCGCGTCTCGCCGTGGCTCGATCCCATCGTATGCGGCGGTGCGAACCGGTCGAGCCCGATCACCGACGCACCCCTCTTGGCCAGCTGGTAGAGAGCCGCGCTGCCCATGGCCCCGAGGCCGATCACCACAAAATCCGCCCGCTCACCCATCACGGCCCCGCTCGTTCGCTTCACGGTGAGGCTGCCCGAGCGGAGAACCGCCCGGCAAGCATCTCATCGGCAGGGCAGGGGACGCGACAGGGCAGGGCTCGGTCCGGTCACGCCCCGAGCGGGCCGGTATGGCGCTCCAGCGCCGTCCAGGCTTCCGCGCCGAACCGGCCCTTCCACTCGGCATAATAGCCCGCGCGTTCCAGGGCCGCCCGGAAGGGCGCGCGGTCCGGGGTGTTGACGACGAGCCCCTTGGCGCGCAGCCGCGCCTCGCCCTGCGTGTTCATCTGGACGAAGGCCTGGCGCTGGCGCTCGACCGCGGCGTCGAAATGGCGCGCGATCAGGGCACGCGCATCGGCCGGCAGGCCGTCCCAGGTCCGGCCATGGGCGAGGATCCACAGCCCGTCCCAGCTGTGGCCGGTGCGCGAGAGGTACTTTTGAACTTCGTAGACCCGCGTCGCCTCGATCTGCGGCAGCGAGTTCTCCATCCCGTCGGCCACCCGCGTCTGCAACGCGGCGTAGGTCTCCGCGAGGTTGATGGTGGTGGGCGAGGCGCCGAGCGCCCGGAACAAGGAGGTCAGGAGCGGGCTCGGCGGCACCCGGATCTTGAGGCCCTGGAGATCGGAGACCGTCGCGATCGGCCGCACGCTGGTGATCACATCGCGAAACCCGTTATCGACGAGCCGGAACGCCTTGAGTCCGAACTTGGCGAGGGAGTCGCGGATGCGCTCGCTCAGCGGCCCGCTGTCGAGGGCGGCCCAGAGCGGCACGTAGCCCGAGAAGGCGTAGGCCACGCCCGGGATGCCGGCCAGCGGCGCCAGGGTCTGGAGCGAACTCGCCGAGGTGAGGGTGAAGGCGATCGCGCCGGAGCGCAGCTGCGACTGCATGCTCAGCTCGTTGCCGAGCTGGCTGTCGGGATAGAGCGTGATGTCGATCCGGCCGTCGCTCTCGGCCCGGATCGCGTCGAGCGCCTCGACCAGGCAGGTGGTGGCCGGATGGGCTTGCGGCATCGGCGAGCCCATGCTCAGCCGCAGCGCATCGGCTCCCGCCTGCACCCGTCGGAAGGGGAGGGGACTCAGCAGCAGGCCAAGTCCTGCACCCCGCACGATCGTCCTGCGCGTCGGCATCCTGTCCCATTCCCTCGGCCATGCCGGTGTCGCCCCGGCCTGGATGGGACAATATCCCGGTGCGGGCAGCTCCGACAGGTGTGTCGAGAGTTACGTCCGTGCCTCGCACAACGCCGCGGCAGCGCGCCGGCCCACTGCCGATGAGCACGCGTGGAATTTTCATCGTTGAATGGCATTCAGCCCGCGAAATGCCGCAGCCGGCAGGCAGGGGGCCGGCCGGTATGCCGGAGCCGTCATCAACCCCTCTTGACCCCGGTGAAACCCAAGGCCCGCAAGACGAACCCACCGATTCGAAGCTATTGCCACCGATTCTCTCGAATCCCGCACGGAACTCTTCACGAATCGCCCGGTGCAGCCGCGCGACACGGCCAGATCACCCCGAATCGGCGGCGAGCGCGGTCCGGCGCCCGATTCGTCTGTGAATCGAATTTAACATCCACCGCCGAATCTCGACTCCGCATTGCAGGGCCGGCCCGAGTCGTGACACGACTCGTAACGTTACGAGTCGTGGAGCCGAAGCGATGGCCGATACCCCGTCTCAGCGCGTCAAGAAGCTCCGCGAGGCCCGCAAGGCCTCCGGGGAGACGGAGACGAATGTCTGGGTGCCGGCACAGGTGCAGCAGGCGATCGACGCGGCGGTGCGTGAGGGCAAGTTCCCGAACCGGCGCCTCGCGATCATCCACGCGCTCGAGCAGGTATTCGTGGGACAGAGCATGTAGACGCAGCAAAGCAAAAAAGCGCCGAGGTGGGGACCTCGGCGCTTTTTGGGATCTCATAACGGGGGCTGGGGAAGCCGCCGCTGGAAGACCGGATTGACACCCTCCTTCTAGCGGTTCCCGACCTTCTCGTCAATGACGCCCTCTCGGGCGAACGGTCCCGCTTTGCCTCCGTCCAAGGAGGTGTGGAGTGGAGATGGTTCAGACCGGGGGCCGGCCGCTGACGCGCGCCGCCCTCGCCGGACAGCGACGCGCCCTCGAGGACGGGCGCACGGTCACGCGCAAGGAATTGTCCGCCTCCGCCCGGGAAGCCGCGAAGGCGCTCGGACTGCGTCCGGCCCTCCGGCTGGTCCTGTCCGAACTCGTCGCCGCCTGGGGCGAGCAGGATTGGTCGCGCCTGATCGTGTGGCCGTCGAACGAGTACCTGGTCTCGCGCACCGGACTGTCTGAGCGCGCGGTGCGCTATGCCTTGCGCGATCTCGTCGGCCTGGAGATCATCACGCCGAAGGATTCCGCCAACGGCAAGCGCTACGCGATCCGCTCCCGCGACGGGACGATCCTCGACGCCTTCGGGTTCGACCTGACGCCGCTCTACGCCCGAAGGGGCGACTGGGCGCTCGCGATCCAGGCCCGGGCCGAGGCGCGGGAGCGGCGCCGGCGTGCCTTCGATCTCGTGACGATGCACCGGCGCGCCGTGGCGGAGGCGTTGCAGGCCCTCACCACACGTCATCCCGACACGACCGTCGCCGATCTCGTCGCGGCGCAAGGCGCGCTCGAGGCGAGCACGCCCGAGCGGCGCGGCGCCGGCGATCCCGACCTCGTGCTCGACGCCTGGAGCGAGCTGCGCCGGATGGTGGAGGATCGCTTCTACGCAGCCGGCTGTGACGGCAACACATGCCCGCACGTAGAAACAGAGAAAGGATCTCCTACCGAGGCTTGGAGCAAGGACTCGTCGGGGATCGCCGAGACGCCTCGCCGGATCGAGCAACCGGAGATGGCTCCGACACCGGCGCTGGTCGTCGAGGCCTGCCCGGTGGTGCGCGATCTGGTGAGCGGCGACATCCGCGAGGAGCACGAGATCCTCGATGCCGGACGGCGGGTGAGAGCGTCGATCGGCGCCCATCCGAGCGCCTGGGCCGAGGCCTGCGCGGTTCTCGGGCCCTACGAGGCGGCGGTGCTGGTGCTGATCGTGGCGCAAGCTCACGATGACGACGTCCGAACGGGCCAGAACCGGATTCGCAATCCGGGCGGCTACTTCCGGCGCCTCGTCCGCCTGGCAGGGGAGGGGAGGTACCAGACCGGGACCGAACTCCTGGCGATGCGCCGGCGACGGTTGTCGTGACGGAGGATCGGACGGCGCACCTGTCGTCAACCGGAGAAGGGCGGCGCCAGGAGCGAGTCGCGCACCGCCGCGACGAGGTCGAGGGCGACCGGCGACGGGCTGCGCTGGGGCGGAAACACCGCCGCGAACTCGAACTCGATCCGAGGCAGGAAGGGCCGCACCACCACGCCGCGGCCCTCGAATTCCCGCGCCGTGAACGGATCGGAGATCGACACCCCGATTCCCGACGAGACCAGCCCGCAGATGATCTCCGACAGGGCGGTCTCGATGCGCAGGATCCGCCGCACGCCGTCGCGGTGGAAGGCCTGGTCGACGAGATGGCGCCCGGTCGAACCGGCAGTGAGCGACACGAAGGTCTCGCCCTCGAAGTCGCGCGGTCCCAGCTCGGGCTTCTCGGCCAACCGGTGGCCCTCCGGCAGCACCGCGACCCGGGCCACCGCCGGCAGGCGCTGGCTCGGTACGCCCTCATGGGCGATCGGCACTTCGGCGAACCCGACATCGCACTGGTTGTTCGTCACCCAGTCGACCACCAGGGGCGAGATCACGCCGAACAGCGACAGGTTCAGGTTCGGCCGATCCTTGAGGAAGTGTCCGGTCAGCCGCGGCAGGTAGCCGTTGGCGAGCGCCGGCAGGGCCGCGACCCGCAGGAATCCGGTGCGCCGGGCGCGAATCTCCTCCGCCGCCGCCCCGATCCGCTCGAGCCCGACGAAGGAGCGCTCGACCTCGGTGTAGAGCGCGGTCGCGGCGGCATTCGGCACCAGGCCGGTGCCGCGCTTCTCGAACAGCGGCATGTTGAGGAGCGCCTGGAGATCGCGCAGGAGCCGGCTCACCGCCGGTTGCGTCACTCCCATCAGGGCGGCGGCCTCGGTGACGCTGCCGGTGAGCATCGTGGCGCGGAAGGCCTCGACCTGCCGCAGGTTGATCCGTGCCATCCGGCCTCCCGTTGCATCCGCGTCGAACCATAACATTTCGACATGAATGGCGCGCCATTTCGCATTGGACGATCGTCGGCCGGCCCGGCACCTTTTTGCCTATCGCGGCGCCATGGCACATTCTTGTGCAACGCCGCATCGCGTCCGCGAGAGGAGACAGGTCCTTGGTGAAGAAGCTCGGCCTCCTGACCGCCCTCGGCCTCACGGCCCTGGCCACCTCCCTCGCTCCCGCGACGGCGCAGCAGACGACGCTCTACGTCGCCGGCTATGGCGGCTCGTTCGAGAAGACGATCCGCACCGAGGTGATCCCGGCCTTCGAGAAGGCCAACAACGTCAAGGTCGAGTACGTCGCCGGCAACTCCACCGACACGCTTGCCAAGCTCCAGGCACAGAAGGGCAACCAGCAGATCGACGTCGCCATCGTCGATGACGGCCCGATGTACCAGGCGATCCAGCTCGGATTCTGCGATAAGGTCGAGGGCGTGCCGACCGGCGACCTTTACGACCTCGCCCGGTTCACCGACGACAAGGCGGTGGCGACCGGCCTCGTCGCCACCGGGCTCATGTACAACACCAAGGTGTTTGCGGAGAAGGGCTGGGCGCCGCCGACATCCTGGAACGACCTCAAGGACCCGAAATACCGCCAAAAGCTCGTCATCCCGCCGATCAACAACACCTACGGGCTCAACGTCCTGGTGATGCTGGCGAAGATGAACGGCGGCAGCGAGAAGAACGTCGATTCCGCGTTCAAGATCTTCAAGTCCGAGATCAACCCGAACGTGCTCGCCTACGAGCCGTCGCCCGGCAAGATGACCGAACTATTCCAGTCCGGCCAGGCGGTGATCGCGGTGTGGGGCACCGGCCGGGTGCAGGGGCTGGCCAATACCGGCTTCCCGGTCGATTTCGTCTATCCGAAGGAGGGCGCGGTCGCGCTCCTCACCGCCGCCTGCCCGATCGCCAAGCCGAAGGGGTCGCCGCTCGCCAACGCCTTCATCAAGGCGCTGCTCGACCCCAAGGTGCAGCTGACGATGCTGAAGGAATACGGCTACGGCCCGGTGCTGAAATCGATCGAGGTGCCGCCGGAGATCATCAAGATGGCCCCCGTCGGCCCCCGCGCCGCCGCTTTGTACACGCCGGACTGGACCGTGGTGAACGAGAAGCGCGAGGAATGGACGAAAAGGTGGAACCGGGAGGTCGAGCGCTAAGTCTGCCGGATCCTGAAAGAATCAAGCTTCGCCGTGAAAGGCGCGGGTTTCCTCCGCTCCCCGCTCGCGGAGAGAGGGCTTCACCACCCTCGTCGGGGGTGAAGCAAGCGGAGGCTTAGCGCACCTCACGAGACTCCCGCTGCACCGGCGCCGCCACGGCGAGCGACGAAAGGGACCGGGAGTTTTGTGAGAGACACTTAGCCGGAGCGAGGGTGAGGGGGGCTCGACGAATGAGACTCCTCCGGCACCACCCCCTCACCCTCGCGGCGAACCTCCGATTCGCTGCGTGAGCTTGCTGTTCCCCTGAACGGCGGAACAGCCCTCTCCCCGCCCGCGGGAAGAGGTGAAATCCGCGCCTCTTCCTTCCCCGGACAGCCCCGGATCCTGCCTATGACGACACCCTCCCGCTCCGCCGCGCCTTTGCTCGAGCTCGAGCACGTCGCCAAGGCCTTCGGCACCCATGTCGCGGTCGAGGATTTCAACCTCGCGGTCGCGCCCGGCGAGTTCATCTCGTTCCTCGGCCCCTCGGGCTGCGGCAAGACCACGACGCTGCAGATGATCGCCGGCTTCCTCCAGCCCTCCCGGGGGACGATCCGCCTGGAGGGCCGCGACCTGACGCAGGTCCACCCCGCGAAGCGCGGCCTCGGCATCGTCTTCCAGAGCTACGCCCTGTTTCCGCACATGACAGCGGCCGAGAACGTCGCGTTCGGCCTGGAGATGCAGCGCGTCAGCAAGGCCGAGCGCACCGAGCGGGTCCGCGCGGCGCTGGCGATGGTGGGGCTCGCCGGCTACGAGGACCGCCATCCGCGCCGGATGTCCGGCGGCCAGCAGCAGCGCGTCGCGCTCGCCCGCGCCCTCGTGATCCGGCCGAGCGTGCTGCTCCTCGACGAGCCGCTGTCGAATCTCGATGCCAAGCTGCGCGAGGAGATGCAGATCGAGCTGCGCCAGATCCAGCGCAACCTCGGCACCACCACGATTCTCGTCACCCACGACCAGACCGAGGCGCTGTCGCTCTCCGACCGGATCGTCGTGATGAGCAAGGGCCGCATCGAGCAGATCGGCACGCCGCAGGACACCTACGAGCGGCCCGCCTCCGCCTTCGTCGCCCAGTTCCTCGGCAAGACCAACGACTTCGCCGCCCGGATCGAGGGGGCCAGCCCGGCCCGGATCGTCGCCGGCGGCTGGAGCGCGCCGGCGCCCGCAGGCCTGCGCGGCCCGGTGACGATCAGCGTGCGGCCCGAGCGGATCGGATTCGCCGAATCCGGCCTGCCGGGCCGGGTTTCCGCCCGCATCTTCCAGGGCAACCACTGGCTCTTCCAATGCGAGACCGAGTGCGGCCCGGCCATCGTGGTGCGCCCGAATGACGGCCTAGGCTTGCCCGGAGAGGGCGAGGCGGTGCGCCTCGCCTGGAAGCCTGAGGACATGAGCCTGCGCGCCGGAGCCGCCGCGTGAACGCCGCCGCGACCACGACCACTTTGCCGGCCGCGACGCCGGAAGCGGCCCCGGAGCCCCGAGCCAGCCGCGTGCCGCTCTGGCTGATCCTGCCGGCCGTGATGCTGTTCGCCGGCATCGTCCTGGTGCCGCTGGCGATGACGGTGCTGCTCTCGTTCCACGACTGGGGTCAGTACAAGGGCATCGAGCCGGTCCTGATCCTGAAGAACTGGCAGGAGATCGCCACCGACCCGTACTACGCCGAGATGTTCGGGCGCACGCTCCGCATCGCGCTGATCACGACCCTGGCCACGGCTCTGCTCGGCGCGCCGGAAGCCTACATCCTCAACCGGATGAGCGGGCGCTGGCGTGGAATCTTCCTGCTCCTGATCCTCGGGCCGCTCCTCATCTCGGTGGTGGCGCGGACCCTCGGCTGGGCGCTGCTGTTCGGGGGCTCGAACGGGCTCGCCAACAAGCTCCTGATGTCGCTCGGGCTGATCGCCTCGCCGCTGCCGTTCCTGTTCACCGAGACCGGCGTCGTCATCGCGCTGGTCCACGTGATGATGCCGTTCATGGTGCTGTCGGTCTGGGCCGCGCTGCAGCGCCTCGACCCGCAGGTCGAGCATGCGGCGATGTCGCTGGGGGCGGGTCCCGTCACCATCATCCGCCGCATCGTCCTGCCGCAGATCATGCCGGGCGTGCTGTCGGGCGCGATCATCGTGTTCTCGCTCTCGGCGAGCGCCTTCGCGACCCCGGCGATCATCGGCGGGCGCCGGCTCAAGGTCGCGGCGACGCTCGCCTACGACGAGTTCCTCAACACGCTGAACTGGCCGCTCGGCGCCGCGGTGGCGGTGCTGCTGCTCGTCGGCCTCATCCTGATCGTCGTCGGCGCCAACGCGCTGGTCGAGCGGGCTTACGCGGAGGTGTCCCAGTGAGCCGCAACGGCCCCCTCGCGCTCGCCTTCCACGGCCTGTTCGTGACCTTCATGCTGGCGCCGATCGTCGTCGTCTGCCTCGTCGCCTTCACGCCGGAGGGCTTCCTGTCGCTGCCGACGAACGGATTCTCGCTGCGCTGGTTCAGGGCGATCGCGGATTACCCTGAATTCGTCCACGCCTTCTGGGTCAGCCTCGGGCTCGGCGCGCTGTCGTCGCTCATCGCCCTGCTCTTCGCGGTGCCGGCGGCGCTCGCGCTCACCCGCTACAAGGTGCCGGGCCGGAGCGCGCTCCAGGCCCTGTTCCTGTCGCCGCTGATGATCCCGCACGTGGTGCTGGGCGTCGCCTTCCTGCGCTTCTTCACGGCGCTGAACCTCGGCGGCACCTTCCTGGCGCTGCTCGCCGCCCACATCGTCGTGGTGTTTCCGTTCGCGTTCCGGCTGACGCTGGCCGCCGCCGCCGGGCTCGACCCGTCGGTGGAGCGGGCGGCGGTCTCGCTCGGGGCCGGCGGGTTCACGCTGTTTCGCCGGGTGACGCTGCCGCTCATCCTGCCCGGCGTGGTGAGCGGCTGGGCGCTCGCCTTCATCCAGTCCTTCGACGATCTGACCATGACGGTCTTCCTCGCCGCGCCCGGCACCGAGACGCTGCCGGTGCGCATGTTCCTCTACATCCAGGACAACATCGACCCGCTGGTGACCTCGGTCTCGGCCTGCGTGATCGCCGTCACCATGGTGTGTCTCGCCATCCTCGACCGCCTCTACGGCCTCGACCGCGTGCTCGCGGGCAAAGGGACCCACTGAGGGCAGTCACTGACCGCGAGCCGCGTACAGGAGCTCACATGTCCAAGGACTACGACGTCGCCGTCGTCGGCGGCGGCCTGCTCGGCTCGGCCATCGCCTGGGGCCTCGGCCGGCTCGGGCAGCGGGTGGCCGTCCTCGACGAGGGCGACATCACCAAGCGCGCCTCGCGGGCGAACTTCGCCCTCGTCTGGGTGCAGAGCAAGGGCCTCGGCATGCCGGCCTATACCGGCTGGACCGTGCGCGCGGCGAAGAGCTGGGGAGACCTCGCCGCCGCCTTGCGCGAGCAGAGCGGGCTCGACGTCTCGTTGCAGCAGAATGGCGGCTTTCACATCACCCTCGGCGAGGACGAGTACGGCCGGCGCACCGACCTCGTCGCCCGGATGCACAACCAGATCGGTGCCGCCGACTACGAGATGCGGATGGTCTCCCGGGCGGAGGTCGAGCGGGCGCTGCCGGGCATCGGCCCGGAGGTCTCCGGCGGCAGCTTCTGCCCGCTCGACGGCCACGTGAACTCGCTGCGCACCTACCGGGCGTTCCATGCCGGGCTGAAGGCGTTCGGCGTCGATTACCTGCCGGAGCGGCCGGTCTCCGCCATCACCCGCGAGGGGGCCGAGTTCCGGCTGACGACCCCTGCCGGCGAGGTGCGGGCGGCCAAGGTGGTGCTCGCCGCCGGCAACGCCAACCAGGCGCTGGCCCCGATGGTCGGCCTCTCGGCGCCGATGGGCCCGACGCGAGGCCAGATCGTCGTCACCGAGCGCACGCAGCCCTTCCTGCCCCACCCGCTCTCGACCCTGCGCCAGACCGACGAGGGCACGGTGATGATCGGCGACAGCAAGGAAGACGTGCTCGACGATCGCTCCATGCGCCAGGGCATCAACGCCGTGATGGCCGACCGGGCGCAGCGCACCTTCCCGCATCTCGCCCGGCTCAACGTGGTCCGCAGCTGGTCCGGCATCCGGGTGATGCCGCGGGACGGCTTCCCGATCTACGACCAGTCGGAGACCCATCCCGGCGCCTTCGTGGCCTGCTGCCACTCGGGCGTGACGCTCGCTTCCAACCACGCCTTCGAGATCGCCCGGATGGTGGCGGCAGGCAGCCTGGAGCCGGAGCTGGTGGGGGCGTTCACGGCGAAGCGCTTCGAGGCGGCCGAGGCGAAGACCGGTAGCGGATACTATTGAGGACAGGAAAGTCTTCCGACGATCTTCCCATTCTGAACCTCATCCTGAGGCGCGACCAACGGGAGCCTCGAAGGAGGGCTCCAGGATTCACAGAGCCTTCTGGAGGCCTCCTTCGAGGCTGAGCGATCTTCGATCGCCCGGCACCTCAGGATGAGGTTGCGGGTGGGATGCTTCGAAAGACTCTCCGAAAACGATTCCAAGATTCTACGAGGGCCCCGGGCCCGGAGACGCCCATGTTCAAGCGATCCGACCACGACACCAGACCCATCGTCCGCATCCTCGTCGAGGGCGCAGCCGTCGAGGCGCGGGCGGGCGACACCGTGTCGGCCGCGCTGCTGGCCTCCGGCCGCGACGTGCGCCGGCTCACCGCGGTCAGCGGGGCGCCGCGGCTGCCCTACTGCATGATGGGGGTGTGCTTCGACTGCCTCGTCACCATCGACGGGGTCGGCAACCGCCAGGGCTGCCTCGTGCCGGTGGCCGAGGGCATGCGCATCGAGATCCAGAAGGGCAAGCGGGAGATCGGCCGATGAGCAGCGCCCCGACGATCAAGGGACCTCAGCGCGACGCCTACGACGTCGTGGTGATCGGCGCCGGCCCGGCGGGCCTCGCCGCCGCCGCCACCGCCGCGAAGGCCGGCCTCACGGTCCTGCTCCTCGACGAGAATGCCGGCCCCGGCGGCCAGGTCTGGCGCGCCATCACCTCGACGCCGCTCGCCGATCGCCGGCAGCTCGGGCCCGATTTCTGGAGCGGCGAGGAGCTGGTGCGCACCTTGCGCGCGAGCCGCGCCGAGGTGATCCACCGCGCCACGGTCTGGAGCCTCGACACGGCGCTCGAGATCGGCGTCTCGGTCGGCGGCGGCTCGGCCTTCGTGACGGCGCGGCGCGTGATCCTGGCGACCGGTGCCCTCGAACGTCCGTTCCCGATTCCGGGCTGGACGCTGCCCGGCGTGATGACCGCCGGCGCGGCCCAGACGATGCTCAAATCCTCCGGCCTGGTGCCGGACGAGCCCACGGTGATCGCCGGGCAGGGGCCGCTGCTCTGGCTCCTCTCGGCGCAGATCCTGCGCCTCGGCGGCCGGATCGACCGGATCCTCGACACCACCGACCGCCGGAACATCGTCGGCGCCCTGCCGCACGCGTTCGCCTTCGCGACCTCGCCGTATTTCCGAAAAGGGCTCGCCCTGATGCGCGAGGTGCGCGCGAAGGTGGGTGTCGTCTCGGGCGTCACCGATCTCGCGGCGCGAGGCGAGGGGAGGCTCACGAGCGTCACCTACAAGGTCGGTGCGCGGGAAGAGACCCTGCCGGCCTCGCTGCTGCTCCTGCACCAGGGCGTGGTGCCGAACGTCAACCTCGCCATGGCGGCGGGCGTCGAGCATGCCTGGGACGACGTGCAGCTCGCCTGGCTGCCGGTGCTGGGCAAGGACGGCGCGACCTCGGTCGAGGGGATCGCGGTGGCGGGCGACGGCGCCGGGATCGGCGGTGCGGAGGCCGCGGCGTTGCGCGGTCGCCTCGCGGCACTCGCGGCGGTCGAGGCCCTGGCGCCGGCGGCGCTCGCCAAGCTCGAATCGGCGGCGAGCGTGCGGGCCGAACTCGCCCGGGCCGAGCGCGGCCGGCCGTTCCTCGACCTGCTGTTCCGGCCGGGGAAGCAGTTCCGCATTCCCGCCGACGACACCATCGTCTGCCGCTGCGAGGAGATCACCGCCCGCGACATCCGCGAGGCGGTCGCCATCGGGGCGACGGGGCCGAACCAGCTCAAGGCCTATCGCCGCACCGGCATGGGCCCGTGCCAGGGCCGGCTCTGCGGCCTCACCGTCACCGAGCTGATGGCCGAGGCGCGGGGGAAGACGCCGCAGGAGATCGGCTATTACCGCCTGCGCGCCCCGGTGAAGCCGATCGCGCTGTCCGAGCTCGCCGCCCTGCCGAAATCGCAGGCCGAGACCGAGGCGGTGGTGCGCGGATGACGCGGCTCGCCGACGCCATCGTGGTCGGGGGCGGGATCCATGGCTGCTCGACCGCGCTCCATCTCTGCCGGGCCGGGCTCAAGCCCGTCCTGATCGAGAAGGACTATGCCGGGCGCCACGCCTCGGGCGTCAATGCCGGCGGGGTGCGCCAGCTCGCCCGCCACGTCGCCGAGATTCCGCTCTCGATCCGCTCGATGGACCTGTGGGAGCGCATCGGCGACCTCGTCGACGACGATTGCGGCTTCGAGAGCCACGGCCAGGTGCTGGTCGCCGAGGATGACGGGGAGCTCGCGGCCTGCGCCGAGCGGGTCGAGGACCTTCAGGGCCGCGGCTTTACCCACGAGGAGCTGATCGACGGGCCCGAACTCCGCCGGCTGGTGCCGGCGGTGGCCGAGATCTGCCCGGGCGGCGTCGTCTCGCGCCGCGACGGCGCGGCCCAGCCCGCCCGCACCGTGGCGGCGTTCCGGCGGAAGGCGGAGAATCTGGGCGCCATCGTGCGCGAGGGCGAGCCGGCGAGGCACGTGCGCCGGGAGGACGGGCTGTGGCGGGTCGATGTCGGCTCCGACACGTATGCGGCGCCGGTGCTCGTCAACGCCGCCGGCGCCTGGGCCGGGCGTATCGCGGCGAGCTTGGGCGAGCCGGTGCCGGTCGAGACCGTGGCGCCGATGCTAATGATTACATCAAAGGTGCCGCACTTCATCGATCCCGTCGTGATCCTGCGCGGCCGCAAGCTGTCGTTCAAGCAGTTTTCCAACGGCACGGTGCTGATCGGCGGCGGCCACCTCGCGGTGCCGGATCAGGACAGGGGCACGACGGTGCTGGACTGGCGGCGCCTCGCCGAGAGCGCCCGTACGGTGTTCGAACTCTTCCCGGTGATGCGCGAGGCCCAGATCCTGCGCGCCTGGGCCGGGATCGAGGCGAAGATGAAGGACGACCTGCCGGTCCTCGGGCCCAGCGCCCGGCATCCGGGCCTCTATCACCAGTTCGGCTTCTCGCTGCACGGCTTCCAGCTCGGGCCGGCGGCGGGCGCCGTCATGGCCGAGCTCATCGTCGAGGGCGGCACCCAGACCCGGATCGGCGCGCTCGGCATCGAGCGATTCCGGTCCTGACCCTCCAAGGAGATTCTTGATGACCATCACCCGCCAGATCCGCACCCCGATCATGCACCGCGCCGTCGAGGTGAATGGCCTCGTCTTCGTCGGCGGCACCATCGCGGACGACACCTCTGTGTCGATGGGCGCCCAGACCGAGAACATCTTAGGCAAGATCGCCGGCTACCTGAAGGAGGCCGGGACGGATGCCTCGCGCATCGTCTCCGCCACGATCTTCGTGACCGACCTGTCGCACAAGAAGGAGATGGACGCTGCCTGGACCCGCTTCTTCGGCGACGACCTGCCGGCCCGCGCCACCGTCGGCGTGGCCGATCTCGGCGGCGGCGCGCTCATCGAGGTCGTGGTGACGGCGGCCAAGGGCTGAAGTCAGGCCCGGAACGGACAAGTCTGTCCGGGAAAAACCTCCGGGACGAGAAGGGCGCGGGCTCTCCCTTCTCCCCGCGGGCGGGGAGAGGAGGATCCAGCGCCTTTTTCTTTTCCCCGCACAGCCCTGAGACCGGGGCCGCGCACCGGCCGTTCCTGTCCCGCCCTACGCGACGTCGAGGCCCAGATCGACGATCGGCGCGCTGTGGGTGATCCAGCCGGCCGAGATCAGGTCGACCCCGGTGGCCGCAACGGCGCCGACCGTCTCGCGGGTGATGCGGCCCGAGGCCTCGCTCACCGCCCGCCCGTCGATCATCGCCACCGCCCGGCGCAGGGTGTCCGGATTCATGTTGTCGAGGAGGACCGCGTCGGCGCCGACCGCCAGCGCCTCCTCGAGCTGCGCCAGGGTATCGACCTCGACCTCGATCTTCACGAGATGGCCGACGCCCGCGCGGGCGCGGCGCACCGCCGGGGCGACGCCGCCCGCCACCGCCACGTGGTTGTCCTTGATCAGCACCGCGTCGTCGAGGCCGAAGCGGTGGTTGGCGCCGCCGCCGGCCCGCACCGCGTGCTTCTCCAGGGCCCGCAGGCCCGGCGTCGTCTTGCGGGTGCAGACGATGCGAGCCTTGCCGTGCGGCCGTGCGGCCTCGACCAGCGAGGCGGTCGCGGTGGCGACGCCCGACAGGCGGCAGAGCAGGTTGAGGGCGACGCGCTCGGCCGAGAGGATCGCCCGGGCCGGGCCGTCGAGGGCGATCACCGTGTCGCCCGGAGAGATCGGGCTGCCGTCCGGCCGCAGGATCCGGACGGTCACCGCCGGGTCGAGGAGGCCGAAGGCGAGGGCCGCCGCCTCCGTGCCCGCCACCGTGCCGGCCTGGCGGGACACGATCGCGCCGGAGAACCGCGCCGTAGCCGGGACGATGCTGTCGGTGGTGAGGTCGCCGGCGCGGCCGAGATCCTCGAGGAGGGCGGCCCGCACGATCGGCTCGACCAGCAGGCGGGGCAGGGGAGGGAGGGTTTGCGGAGGGAGAAGGATGGTGTCGGTCATCGGGCGTCCTGAAGGCTGACGGGCATCGGGCGGTCCCGGACGGCATCCGCCGTCGCCAGGGCCTGGCTCAAGGTGATCTCGGTCGCGCGGGGCTCGCGCTGCCCGGGATGGTCGGCGCGCCAATGCGCGCCGCGGCTCTCCTCCCGGCCGAGGGCGGCGGCGGCCACGAGCAGGCCCGCGGTCGCCGCCGCCGAGCCGGCCCGCGCGAGGGCGGCGAGGCGCGCGACCGCAGGCTTGAGGCCGGCGGCATCGCGCACCAGCCCGACCTGCACCTCCATCAGGGCGCGGATCTCCGGCAGCGCCTCAGGGGCATGGGTCTCCTCCGGGGCACGGCCCGGGCCGGCGGCGCGGCCCTCCGTGCCCTGGATGTCCGCCGCGATCGATGCCGCGAAGGCCATCGCCTCGAGGAGCGAGTTGCTGGCGAGACGGTTGGCGCCGTGCAGACCCGTCGCGGCGACCTCGCCGCAGGCCCACAAGCCCGGGAGCGAGCTGCGCCCGCGCCCGTCCACCCGGATTCCGCCCATGTGGTAATGGGCGGCCGGCCGCACCGGGATCGGCTCCGCCGCCGGATCGAGCCCCGCGGCGCGGCAGAGCGCGGTCACGGTCGGGAAGCGGCGCGCGACGTCGAGGCGGCGCGCATCGAGGAAGACCGCCTCGCCGTGCCCCGTGCGGAGCGCGATGGCCCGGGCGACCACGTCGCGGGGGGCCAGCTCGGCCCCGGTGATGCCGGCCATCACCCGGTGACCGCCCGCGTCGATCAGGACCGCCCCCTCGCCGCGCAGGGCCTCGGTGGCGAGCGGCAGGGGGCCCTCCGTGGGGGCCTCCGTCGCCAGCGCGATCGCCGTCGGGTGGAACTGCACGAACTCCACGTCGCGGAGCACCGCGCCGGCCCGCGCGGCCAGGACGAGGCCGGAGCCGGTCGCACCGGCCGGATTCGTGGTCGAGCGGTAGAGCCCGCCGAGGCCGCCGGTCGCCAGCACCACCCCCCGCGCCGGCAGGGCGACGCGGCCCCGGTCGGTCCGGGCGACGAGGCCGGTCACCCGGCCCTCGCCGTCCTGCATCAGGGCCGTCGCCCGCCCGACCACCACCGTCACCGACGGGCAGGACGACACCGCGCGGGCGAGGGTCCGCAACACCGCCGCGCCGGTGGCGTCGCCCCCCGCCTTCACGATCCGGCGCCGGCTGTGCGCCGCCTCCAGGCCCAGCGCCAGCGTGCCGTCGGGCCCGCGGTCGAAGGCGAGGCCGAGGCCGCAGAGCCAGTGCACCAGGCCGGGCCCGGCCTCGGCGACGCGCCGCGCCACCGCGGGATCGCTCAGGCCCGCCCCGGCGCCAAGCGTGTCGGCGGCGTGGAAGGCCGGCGCATCGTCCGCTCCGATCGCCGCCGCGATGCCGCCCTGCGCCCAGGCGGTCGCGGTCTCCTCGCCCAGCGGCGCGGCGCTGAGCAGCGTCACGGGGAGCGGCGCGAGGCGCAGGGCCGTGGCGAGGCCGGCGACGCCGGCCCCGACCACGATGACGCTGTCGGAGGTCATGTCCGTTCTCATGCCCGCACCGCCAGCATGCGCTCAACCGCGCGCCTTGCCGGAACGATCAGGTCGTCCGGCACCGTCACCTCGTGGGTCAGGGTCTCCAGGCTGCGCCGGATCTTTCCCAAGCTGATCCGCTTCATATGCGGGCAGAGGTTGCACGGCTTGACGAACGCGACGTCCGGATTGCGCAGGGCCAGGTTGTCGGCCATCGCGCATTCGGTGATCATCACCACCTGCGCCGGCCGGCGCGTCTCGACAAAGGCCTGCATCGCCGCGGTCGAGCCGGCGAAATCCGCCTCCGCCACCACGGCGGGCGGGCATTCGGGGTGGGCCAGCACCGTCACCCCCGGATAGGCCTCCCGCGCCTCGCGGATGTCCGCGGCCGTGAAGCGCTCGTGCACCTCGCAATGGCCGGCCCAGGTCAGGATCTCGATGTCCGGCAGCTCGGCCTGGACGTTCTGCGCCAGGTACTCGTCCGGGATCATCAGAACCCGCTTCGCGCCGAGGGATTCGACCACGGCCCGCGCATTGCCCGAGGTGCAGCAGAGGTCCGATTCCGCCTTCACGGCGGCGGAGGTGTTGACGTAGGTGACCACCGGCACGCCGGGGTAGCGGCGGCGCAACGCCCGCACGTCGGCGGCCGTGATCGAGTCGGCCAGCGAGCAGCCGGCCGCCGGGTCGGGGATCAGGACGGTCTTGCCCGGGTTCAGGATCTTCGCGGTCTCGGCCATGAAGTGCACGCCCGCGAGGACGATCACGTCGGCATCGGTGCGGGCCGCCTCGCGGGCGAGCGCCAGGCTGTCGCCGACGATGTCCGCCACGGTGTGGAAGATCTCCGGCGCCTGGTAGTTGTGGGCCAGCACCACGGCGTTGCGCTCGCGCTTGAGCGCCTGGATTGCCGCCACGTCCTCGGCGAAGGCCGGCCACTCGATCGCCGGCACGTGGTGGCGCACCCGCTCGTAGAGCTCCGCCTGGGACGGGCCTTGCACCCGGTCGAGGGCTGCCGCATCCATTCTCGCCTCCCGATTTATGCTCAAATTGAGCATTTACCCGGCTAGGCTAATCTTCGGAGTCCCGTCTGTCCAGATATATTGGGTCTGAGCATAAGTGTGGCAGAATGACGCAGAACGGCGGCCCGGCTGCGCCTGTCAGCCCGCCCGGTTCGACGGCAGCCGCAGGCCGGGGGCGGGGCGTTCCAGCAGCACCTCGCGGCGGAAGCGCATCAGCCGGGCCGGCCGGCCGCCGGTCTCGGCGGTGACGGCCTCCGTTTCTTCGACGAGGCCCTGCTGGGCGACGAGGCGGCGAAAGTTCTGCTTGTGCAGCAGGATGCCGGACAGGGCCTCGACCACGCGCTGGAGCTGGCCCAGGGTGAAGGTCGGCGGCATCAGCTCGAAGACGACGGGCCGGTACTTGATCTTGCCGCGCAGGCGCCCGAGGGCGGTGGCGAGCATGCGCCGGTGGTCGAAGGCCATGGCGTGGCCGGCGAGGGTATCGGGCGCCCCCGCCTCCGGCACCAGGCCGGCCTCGAACAGGAGCTCGTAGCGCTCCAGCACCCGCTCCTCGTTCCAGCCGCTCCCGGCCGCCCCGAAGGTGAGGCCGATCCGGTCGCCGCGGCGCCGGCGCTCCTCGGGATCGGGGGCGGACTCGGCCCAGGCCTCGAGCCGGGGGCTCAGCGCGTCGAGGCCGGCCGGCCGTCCCGCCCGCCGATCCTCGTAGGGAAAGTAGCGGTACCAGCTCTGCCAGACCGAATCGGCGGCGGGCCGCGCCTCCCGCACCAGGGCCAGGTAGGCGACCGAGAGGGCGTGCTGGCCGCCCTCGCCCTGTGCCTCGCCCTCTCCCCCCGGCCGGCGGTTGCGGTCGCCGAAGGTGTAGAGCTGCTCGACATAGCCGAGGCTCTGGCCGGTCTGACGCTCGACCCAGGCGCGCAAGCCCCGCTCCAGGGTCGGATGCGCCGGCTCCAGCGGGCCGGCCGGCAGGCCCTCGGCCCGGCCCTCGGGCTGGCCCGCCACCGGCACGGTGAGGACCCGCGGCTCGTCCAGCGTGGCCGCCAGGATCACCGCCGCAAGGCCGACCTGAGGGGCCGGCGCAGGCGGGTCCGTCTCGCTCATCGTCGCTCTCCCCGGTCCGCCGGGGCTTTAGCACGGCCCAGGCCCACCGCCAGGCCTGTTGTGAGATCCTCGTAAGGCCCGACTCACCCCGTTGCGGCGAGCGCTTGTGCGTCCTGCCGGGCCGGCGCCGTCCCGACCGCCTCGCGCACCAGGAGCCCGAACAGGGCGACCAGCATCAGCGGCGTGCCGCCGAAGCCGACCATCTGCAGCGGCATCATCAGGGTGGGGGCGAGCCAGGCGAAGACCGTGACCCGGCCGGGCTGCGCCCCAGGCTCCGCGGCCGCGAGCCGCCAGACCAGCACGGCCGCCAGGGCGGTCAGGTCGTAGTTGAAGGCGTATGGGGTCAGGAGCGGCGCGGCGGCGGCGAGCATGCCGGCCCGCTGCGCCGGGTCGCGGATCCGCCGAACGGCCCAGACAGAAACGGCGAGGACCGGGACGGCGACGAAGGCCTGCGCGAGCCAGGCCGCGTCCATTCCCAGCCCGAAGGTGCGGGCGCCCGCCAAGACCGACGCCATCATGAGCGGGTAGAAGCCGGTGAAGCGCTCCAGCAGGCCATACTGGTAGGCGCCGGTCTCGACGAGGTAGTGCCGCCAGGGCTCGACCCCGAAGGCCAGGAGCGAGGCGCCGACGAGCGCCAGGGCGGTCGCCGCCGCCGCCGCGATGGTCCGCCACGCTCCGAGGGCGAGGAGAGCCAGCGGCAGCACCAGGCCGAGATGCGGCTTGCCGGTGAGGAGGCCGAACAGGATCCCCGCCAGGACCGGGCGGCGATCGAGGGCGAGCAGCCCGCCGAGGAACAGGGCGGCGGTGAGGAAGCCGTTCTGCCCGCCGACGGCGTTGACGAGGCAGGCCGGCGCCAGGGCGAGGAGCACCAGGGCCCGCACGCGCCGCCCCGGCGCGACCCGGCTCAGCGTCACGCCGGCGAAGACGGCGAACAGCCCGACGGTCCAGACGGCGAGGGCGGCGAAGTAGGGCAGCTGCGCCAGCGGCCACAGCAGCAGCAGCGTGAAGGGCGGGTAGCCCCAGTTGTGGAACGCCAGCGGGGCGCCGAAGAGGGCGCCGATCGCCGCGTGATAGGCATCGAGGTCGAACAGGGTGGCGAGCCGGCCCGAGGCCGCGAGCTGCGGCCCGGCCCAGTAGTTGATGAAGTCGCGCCCGATCGGGTGGCCGGTGACGTCGAGGCCGCCTCCGGCCGGCCAGTAGAACCGCATGACGAGGGGCAGCGCGCTCAGGACCCCGAGGAGCGCCAGGACCACGGCCGGGTCGAGGGCCCGCCGGCGGGCGGGAACCAGGGACATCGGGTCCTCAGACCAGGAGGACGAGGCCCGAGCCCGGCGGGCCGGGGCGGTCGGTCGGTCGCCGCGGGGGGCCGCCTCGTCGCGCGTGTCGTCGAGGGTGGCGGGGGCAGTCACGGCCGGGCCTCCGGCGCCGGCAGGTCGAGGTAGCGCATGCGCTTGAACTCCCGCTGGCTCGCGCCCACCGCGTCGACGATGACGCCGCAGGTCAGGCTGATGAAGGCGAGCTGCATCAGGGCGGCGGCGAGCACGGCGGTCGGCAGCCGGGGCACCAGGCCGGTCTCCAGGAAGGTGACGGCCACCGGCAGCCCGAGGACGAGGCCGGCCGCGGAGAGGAGCGCCGCGAGGCCGCCGAAGAAGCGCAGCGGCCGCACCGCCTTGTACATCAGCGCGATCTTGCCGAGGATGCGCGCCCCGTCCCGCCACGTGCTGAGCTTGCTCGCCGAGCCCTCCGGCCGGGCCCGGTAGGGCAGGGGGATCTCGACCGTGGCGAGGCGCAGGTCGAGGGCGTGGACCGACAGCTCGGCCTCGATCTCGAAGCCCGACGACGAGGCCGGGAACGACTTGGCGAAGCGCCGCGAGACGACGCGGTAGCCCGACAGGATGTCGGTGAAGCCGTCGCCGAACAGGCGCATCACCAGCCGGTTGAACAGCCAGTTGCCGAAGCGGTGGCCGCGCGCGAAGGCGTCGGCGGCCCCCGCGCGGGCGCCCACCACCATGTCGACCTGCTCGGTCACCAGCGCGTCGATCAGGCGGCCGGCGGCGGCGGCGTCGTAGGTCAGGTCGCCGTCGGCGAGCACGTAGAGGTCGGCCTCGATGTCGGCGAACATCCGCCTCACGACGTTGCCCTTGCCGGGCCGCTGCTCGCGCCGCACCACCGCGCCCGCCGCCGCCGCGACCGCCGCGGTGCGGTCGGTGGAGTTGTTGTCGTAGACATAGATGGTCGCGCCCGGCAGGACGCGGCGGAACTCCGCCACCACCTGCCCGATCGTCGCCTCCTCGTTGAGGCAAGGCAGGAGCACCGCGATGGCGCGGTTGCGCATGAAGGCGGCCTGCGGCAGCAGGTCCATCAGCTCGCGCCGGATCTCGGGATCCTGGATTCTGGCGGCCTGGCTCATGAGCGTTCCCGCGGATCGTCCGCCGGGGCCGCGCTCCTGCGCCCCGCCCCGGCCCGAAGGCTAGGGAGGGATGACTTAACTTCGTATTACGCTGCGTCAGGTTTCTTCGCGTCGGGTTTCCCTGTGCCGGCCGGGTCAGGCCGGCACCCGCACCGTCGCCCGCAAGCCCCCGAGCGGAGAATCGTGCAACGCCACGTCGCCGCCATGGGCCCGGGCGATGTCGAGGGCGATGGCGAGGCCGAGGCCCGACCCGCCGGCATCCTGGCGGGCATCGTCGAGGCGCACGAAAGGCTTGAACACCTCCTCGCGCAGCTCGGGCGGAATCCCGGGGCCGTCGTCGTCGATCGAGACGGCGAGCCAGCGCGCCTCCTGGCGGGCGGTGATCGCGATGGTGTCGCCGTAGCGGGCGGCGTTGGAGGCGAGGTTGAACAGGCAGCGCCGGAACGCGTCGGGCCGGACCGTCACGGTCGACTGGCCCTCCAGCGTCACCTCGGAGACGTGGCCCCCCAAGCGCTCCACGTCGGTGCGCACGTCCTCGAGCAGCGCCCTGAGGTCGATGGCCGCGGCCGGCTCGCCGGAATCGCCCTTCGCGAAGGCGAGATAGGCCTCGAGCATCCGGCTCATCTCGTCGACGTCGCGCTGCAGGTCCTCGATCTCGGGCGTCTGCGGCAGCAGCACCAGGGAGAGCCGGAAGCGGGTGATGATGGTGCGCAGGTCGTGGCTCACCCCGTTGAGCATCGTGGTGCGCTGCTCCATCGCCCGCTCGATGCGCCGCTTCATCTCGATGAAGGCGTGGCCGGCCTTGCGCACCTCGCGGGCGCCGCGGGGGCGGAAATCGAGCTCGCGGCCCTTGCCGAAGCTCTCGGCGACGTCGGCCAGCCGCAGGATCGGCCGGATCTGGTTGCGCAGGAACAGGATCGCGACGCCGAGGAGCACCAGCGACGAGCCGCCCATCCAGAGCAGGAAGATGTGCGAGTTCGAGGCGTAGGCCTGGCTGCGCCGGGCGATCACCCGCATCACCCCGCCGGGGATCTCGACCCGGATCTCGATCAGGCTGGAGCGGCCGACCGTGTCGATCCAGAACGGCCGGGCGATCTGGCGGCGCAGCTCGTCGGACAGGGCCTCGTCGAGGAGCGAGAAGAACGGCCGCGGGCCGGGCGCCGGCAGGGTGGCGCCCTCCAGGATGTCGATGTCGAGGTTCAGCCGCTCGCTGGCGATGCGCTCCAGGGTCTCGGAGCCCTTCTCCTGCGGATAGCTCTCGTAGATGTCGATGAGCGCCGCGACGTCGGCGGTCACGGCGGCCGACAGGCGCCGTGTCACCAGTTGCCAGTGCCGCTCCATGAAGGTGTAGGCGATCACCGATTGCAGCAGCACCATCGGGGCGATGATGATGATGAGCGAGCGGGCGTAGAGCCCCTTCGGCAGCCGGTCGCCGATCAGGCGGCCGAGCCGGCGCCAGGCCCGCCGGGGCGTCGGCAGCGTCCCGGCGAGGGTCGGGGCGGCCATCGGCCTGAGCAGGTTTCGCAAGGAGGGCCTCCGGTTTTGCGATCAAAACCTGCGACACGACGAGAAGCCGAGCCGGCTCAGTCCAGGACCAGCCGGTAGCCGACGCCGCGCACCGTCTGCACGTAGCGCGGGTTGGCCGGGTCGTCCTCGATGCGCCGGCGCAGGCGGTTCATCTGTACGTCGACGGTGCGCTCGTTGGCGGCGCCGTTGGTGCCGGTCAGCGCCTCGCGCTCGACATTGCCGCCGCGGGCGAGCGCCAGGATGGTCAGGATCTCGCGCTCGCGCTCGGAGAGGCGGATCGCCTCGTCGTCGCGGGTGAGCTCGCCGCGCTCGATGCGGAACTGGAACGGCCCGAAGCGCACGGCGTCGAGGGGGGCGGCCGTGCCGTCGGCCGGCCCGCGGGCGCTGCGGCGCAGGATGTTGTTGAGGCGCAGGATCAGTTCCCGCGGCTCGAAGGGCTTCGGCAGGTAGTCGTCGGCGCCGATCTCGAGCCCGGTGACCCGGTCGTTCGGGTTCGAGCGGGCGGTGAGCATCAGGATCGGCACCTGCGAGGTCAGGCGGATCTGGCGGGCATAGTCGAAGCCGGTCTCGCCCGGCATCATCACGTCGAGCACCACCGCGTCGAAGACGAGGCTGCGGCCCCGCGCCCGCGCCTCGGCGGCGCTGGCGGCGGCGGTGACGCGGTAGCCGTTCTCGCCGAGGAAGCGGGCCAGCAGGTCGCGCAGGCGGCGGTCGTCGTCGACCACCAGGACGTGGGGGGCGTGGTCGGGCAGTTCCGCCCGGGGGCTGAGGGCCGGGCCGGCGCTCACGGGCGGGCCTCGCTCTCGGCCGCGGACTCGCCGCCGGCGATGAGCCGGCTCACCCCGGCGCGCTCCTCCGGCTCGATCATGGCGAGCAGGAAGCGGCTCGCCGGCTCCCGGAGCGCCGGGCCTGCCTCCGCCAGCGCCCGGCGGACCCGGCGGCCCTGGACGCCGGCGAGGCGCTGGGCGAGCTGCCGGCCTTCCGGCGTGCAGGTGAGGAGGCGGTGGCGGCGGTCGCTCGTGCCCGTCCGCTGCGCGATGTAGCCCTGCTCGATCAATTCCTTCAGCACCCGGTTCAGGCTCTGCTTGGTGATCCGCAGGATATCCAGGAGTTCGGCGATGGTGAGGCCGGGATGGCGGTCGACGAAGTGCAGCACCCGGTGATGGGCGCGGCCGAAGCCGTACTCGGCGAGAATCCGGTCCGGATCGGCGACGAAGTCGCGATAGGCGAAGAACAGGAGCTCGATCAGGTCGTAGGCCGGGGCCTCGCCGGCGCCGGCCGTGGCGTCGTCGGAGAGGTCCTGCTCGGAGAGCTCTTGCGCGGGCGTGTCCGGGGAGTAGCCTACCTTCGGCAGGTCCTCGTTGGCGGCGTCCGGGATGGGGGCCGGACGGGTCCGGGCGGCCTTGGTCACGGGTCGCACCTCTTCACAGGGACAAGCTGGCGAGAATCCGGCCTTCGCGGCCCTCGTCATTTATGTCAGTCTTGTTGACATATCTCAGCCCCATTGATACCCGTCAACCCCGCCGGCGAAACGAACGAACGCCCCGCGCCCCGCTCAAGCACGAACGTTGCGCGAGAACCAGCCAGGCGGAAACGAACGCATACGAGGATCATCGTCATGTCCGTCATTCCCTTCGACCAGCGTGAAGGCCACATCTGGTTCGACGGCCGCATGGTGCCGTGGGCGGACGCGAAGATTCACGTACTCAGCCACGGCCTGCACTACGGCTCCAGCGTGTTCGAGGGCGAGCGCGCCTATGGCGGCCAGATCTTCAAGTGCACCGAGCACTCGCAGCGCCTGCGCCGCTCGGCCGAGCTCCTCGACTTCGAGGTCCCGTACTCGGTGGCCGAGATCGACGCCGCCAAGCGGCTGGTGCTGAAGGAGAGCGGCCTGCAGGACGCGTATCTCCGCCCGGTCGCCTGGCGCGGCTCGGAGATGATGGGCGTCTCGGCGCAACACAACACCATCCATCTCGCCATCGCGGCGTGGGAGTGGCCGAGCTACTTCGACCCGGCGACCAAGATGAAGGGCATCCGGCTCGATCTCGCCGATTACCGCCGGCCCGATCCGCGCACCGCGCCGTCCGCCTCGAAGGCGGCGGGCCTGTACATGATCTGCACGATCTCCAAGCACCGGGCCGAGAACAAGGGCTATGCCGACGCCCTGATGCTCGACTGGGAGGACAACGTCGCCGAGTGCACCGGCGCCAACGTGTTCTTCATCCAGGACGGGGTGATCCACACCCCGACGGCGGACCGCTTCCTCAACGGCATCACCCGCCAGACCGTGATCGAGCTGGCGCGGCGGCGCGGCTACGAGGTGGTCGAGCGGCGCATCCGCCCCGAGGAGATGGCGGGCTTCACCGAGTGCTTCATCACCGGCTCGGCCGCCGAGGTCACCCCGGTCTCGGAGATCGCCCAGTACCGCTTCACCCCGGCCGCGATGACCAAGACCCTGATGGACGACTACACCGCCGAGGTGCAGCCGCGGGCCAAGGCTGCCTGAAACGCGGCGGCCTGAGCCTCGCATCCATCGCGTGACCCTGAAGGCCCCGGGCGGGAGACCGCCCGGGGCCTTCGTGCGTCGGCGCCGCGGTTTTGCGGGGACAAGCCGTGCCTGCGGCGGTCGGGCCGGGAACGCGGGCCGGGGCTTCCCCGTTGTCTGGCCGGAACATTCAGAGAACATGTAGGGCCCTCATGACTGCGACCGCCAAGGCTACCACCGCCAAGACCCAGAAGGCCGAGACCGAGGATCACGACACCAAGCATCACGACACCAAGCATCACGAGACCGAGAACCCGAAGCAGGACCCGAAGGACACCTCGAACCGGATCAAGGACCCGAAGGACTGGACCACCGGCTCCGAGCCGATGACCGGGGCGCAGGCCTCCTATCTCAAGACCCTGGCCGAGCAGGCCAAGGACGAGGACGCGTTCGATCCCGACCTCGACAAGGCCGAGGCCTCGCAGCGCATCGACGCTCTGCGCAAGGAGACGGGCAAGGCCTGAGGCGGGCTTTCGTCCCGCCGCGCGCGGGACGTGTCGGAGGAAAGTCCGGTTTGAGATCGAGCGCGGGCTCCCCTCTCCCCCACGGGACAGGGGAGCCCGCGCTACGCCTCGTCCTCAGGCGGCCCTGCGCTGCGCGGGACGGGGCATCGTCCGAGGATATGGCTCTGGGTCGCTGTTCCTCCGATCGGGGGGGAAGCGGTGCCTCGTCTCGCTTCCGGATGTCCGCGCCCGCTCCGCGATCGCGCGTCCGGCGTCGTATTCATCCGTCGGATTAACCCCCGGTGAGGAGGTCTGCCGTAGAGTCGGGGGTGGCGGACCGGGAGACATCGACGTGCGTGGCAGATCGCGGGTGACGGAGGTGATCCGGCGCTTCCGTCGTGAGCAATCCGGCGCGACGGCGATCGAGTACGCGCTAATCGCGACCCTGATCTTCCTCGCGCTGACCGGCGCGCTCGCCGTCTACGGCAATTCGGCCGGCGGCCTGTACAGCAACCTGAGCAACCGCTTCATCTCCGCCCTCCACTGAAGGCAGGTGTTGCGAAGGCAGGTGTTGCGAAGGCAGGTCTTGCGAAGGCAGGTCTTGCGCGCCTCATTCCGCCGCCAGGCCGAGATTGTCCAGGCATTGCCGGATCTGCCCGGCCAGGATGTCCGCGAGCGGATTGGGCTCTCCGGAACGGTGTCGCATCAGCCCGATGCGGCAGGCCGGCAGGGTCGCGAAGCCTTCCTGCGGCCCGAGCACCCGCATGCCGGGACGCAGCGCGCTCTCGGGCAGCACCGAGACGGCGAGCCCGGCCAGCACCGCGGCGCCGACCGCGGTCGAGTTCCAGCTCACGAACAGGATCCGGCTGTCGCGTCCGCCGCGCTCAAGGGCCTCGATGGCGGCCCGGCGCCAGTTGCAGGCGGGCCGCCCGAGGGCGAGGGGCACCGGGTGCTCGGCATGGACGGCGTGGCGGCTCGACGTGACCCAGAGCAGGGCCTCGGTGCGGACCGTCTCGATGGTGCGCCGCCCCTTGTCCTTCGGGGAACCCTTGGCTTCCGTCACGATGGCGAGGTCGATGTCGCCGGCGGCGATCCGCTCGGCCAGCATGTCGGTGGGTTCGCAGATCACCGTCACCTCGGCCCGGGGATGGGTCCGGGCGAAGCGCCCGAGGATCTCCGGCAGGTAGCGGTCGACGTAGTCGTCGGGCAGGCCGAGGCGCACCCGTCCGGCGAGGTCGCCCTCGTCGAAGGTCGCGAGGCATTCGGTCTGGAGCCGCACGATGCGCCGGGCGTAGTCGAGGAGGCGCTCGCCGTCGTCAGTCAGCCGCACGCCGCGCCCCGCCTTGGCGAAGATCTCGCGCCCGATCCGCTCCTCGAGCCGCTTCATCTGCATCGAGACCGCGGACTGGGTCTTGTTCACCGCCTCCGCAGCGCGGGTGAACGAGCCGCTCTCGGCGATCGCCACCAGGGTCCGGAGCTGGTCGATGTCGAGGGGATGCACCGGCTCGCTCCATCATCAATCCGTGTGATGTGACACATCTCAATCATTCGCTCAACGCATCAGCCGAGCGGGGCTATGACGACGCAGCGGAAGAGCGATGGCCGGCGCATGACGAGGTTCGCCGACAGCTCCCGCCGGAGACCACGATGACGATCAGCTTTGCCCCCCTCTTCGGTGTCCTCTCGCTGGCGCTCGGCGTCGGCCGCAAGGCCGCGCAGATCGTGGCCCGGATCGTCACCCTCTGGATCAACCGCCGCGCCGCCTACCGCCTCGCCGAGCTCGACGACCGGGCGCTCAAAGACATCGGCCTCACCCGCAACGACGTGGAGAGCGTGCTCGACCTGCCCTTTCGGCAGGACCCGACCGTGCCCCTGGTGCTTCGACGCCGCGCGCGGCGCCAGCCCCCGCCGCCGGCCGTGAGCATGCGGCTCGCCGCCCGGGACGGGCGCGCGGTGGAGGGGCGGGCGCGGGACGCGTGAGGCGCCCGCGCGATCCCTGATCGACGCACCCCGTCCGAGCCCCGGCCCCCTCCTCCACACGGGAGAGGGGGTTTCGGGATTCCGCACGATGGCCGGTGGATCCGGCTCGCGGCGACGCGACGGCTCAAGCCCGCCCGTGTCCGAGGGCTGCGGCGTCCCGCCGTTCATCGCAGGGCCGCCATTCCCTGTCCGGCCCGCTCCCGATGGCGACGGATCCTTCACCGGATACGCCGTGGCGGCCGTTCCGAAAGGCGAGGTGGGGTCGGTGCGGCCGAGTTGCGAGGCGAGGGAGCGCAGAGGCAGGGGGCCTACCCGCCTGCCTCATCTCCCAGATGTCCCGCAATATCGAGAAGCGTGCGCAGGATGGCCTCCGGCGGATAGGGCTTGGCGAAGAACAGGCCGTTCTCGGGCATGTCGTCCTTGCCGACCGTGATGCGGCCCGACGTGACGATGATGGAGATGGGCGGCCAGCGATCCTGCACGCCATGCGCCAGCTTCAATCCATCCATCGTACCGGGCATCTCGATATCGGTGAACAGGACACGGATGTCGGAATGGCTCTCCAGCTGACCGATCGCCTGATCGGCGTTCCGGGCCTCGTAGGTGGTGAAGCCGGCCTCCGCGCAGAGATCGACCGCCTCCGCGCGCACCAGGGCGTCATCCTCGACGATCAGGACGGCGAAGCGGGACGGGGTGAGAGACTGAGCCATGGCCTGCGATCCGCCCCTACGCCGTCACGGGCAGACGGTCCGATTTCCCGACCAGCCTGAACCGGATGCCTTCGGGAGCGAAGTCGATGCGGCCCTCGCCATTGAAGTAGGACGCCACGATCCGCTCGATGAGCTTCGAGCCGAACCCTCGCCTGTCCGGCGCGACGACGGCGGGACCGCCGCGTTCGGTCCAGTCGAAGACGAACGCGTTGTCCTCGTCGGTCCAGGCGACGTCGACGGTGCCGTCATCGTTCGACAGGGCGCCGTATTTTGCCGCATTGGTCGCGAGTTCGTGGACGGCCAGCGACAGGCCGAGCGCCTGCTGCGAGGTCAGGAGCGTACCGGGACCGTTCAGGCGGATGCGGCGGTCGCTGGTCTGATGGGGGGCGATCGTGGCCGCCACGACCTCGCACACGTCCGCGGCCTTGAAGTCCGCCTGCAACAGGATGTCCTGCGCCCGGGCCAGGGCCGTCAGACGGTGCGAGATCGCCAGCCGCCCCTCCTCCATCGAGGTCGCCTGCCGGAGGGTCTGCGTCGCCACGGCCTGGACCATGGAGAGCAGGTTCTTCATCCGGTGCGCCATCTCATGCGCCAGATCCCGGCGACGCGCCTCGGCGGCGCGGGCTTCCGCGAGGAGGCGGTCGCGCGTGGCGACGGAGCGCCGCAATTCCATCTGGGTCATCGCCTGGCGGGCCAGAAAGCGCAGCATGTCGATCTGCAGCTCGCTGAGATGACGCGGCTTGGTATCGAGCACACACATGGTGCCGATGGGCTGGCCATCGGGGGTCTTCAGCACCGCGCCGGCATAGAATTGCAGGCCGGCCGTCCCATGGACGAGCGGGTTGCCGTCGAAGCGGGGATCCTGCCGGGCATCCGGGATGACCAGCAGGTCCTCTTCGAGGATGGCATGGCCGCAGAACGAGGTTTCGAGCGGCGTTTCGCGCACCCCGAGCCCCACCTCGGCGAGGAAGAACTGCCGGTGGGTGTCGACGAGGTTCACGACCGCCATGGGAGTCCCGCAGATCCGCGAGGCCATCCGGGCGATGTCGTCGAAATCCTGCTCGCGCGGGGCATCGAGCAGCTTGTAGGCATGCAGGGCCGCCGACCGCTCGACTTCCGCACCACACTGGGGATCGATCATTCTCGACAAGGGCGTGTGGTTTCCGCTGGGTTCGTACGGCCGTACCACGCTTCTATAGCAATCAGCCCGGCCCTTCGCAAAACGCCGAGAGTGGGTGATCCGCGTCATCGGCCGCCGACATCGACGTCACCCGGCACGCGGTGCGGGAGCACGACCCGTGCCGGGTCGGGCCGAGCGGTCGCGGAGTCTAGGGCCGCCGAGCCTCGGCGGACCGCCCCGCCTCCGTCCCGAGGCTCGCCGCCTCCCGTCGCTCCAGGACGCCGACGACCCGGAATGCCAGGGCGAGCCCCAGCACGCCGAACAGGGCCGAGCCGATCCCCGTCCCGGCCATCGCTCCTTCCGGCCCGGCGAGGTGGGCGCCGACGAGGGCCGGCGGCATCGTGCCGAGCGTCGCCCGGCCCCAGTTGAGGGCGCTCGCCGCGAGCGGGAAGCCGAGATTGTTGAACGACGCGTTGCCGAGGAAGAGCAGCCCGTTGAAGAACCAGATCGCGCCGCCGGCATGGCAGAAGAAGCCGAGGAGGTCGGCGCCCGCGCCGTCGAGCCCGAACAGGGCGGTGAGCGGCCCGCGGGCGAGGACGAGGGCGAGCCAGACCGCCGCGACGTAGAGACCGGTCACCAGGGCGGCATCCCGCAGGCTCGCCCGCATCCGGTCGAATCGCCCCGCGCCCCAGTTCTGGCCGAGGATCGGCCCGACCGCGCCGGAGAGGGCGAACAACCCGCCGAAGGCCACCGGCACCACGCGATCGACCACCGCGTTGCCGGCGACCGTCGCGGTGCCGAACCCCGCCATGACGTGGGCGAGGAAGGCGCTCGCCACCGGAGGCGCGAGATTCGTGAGCACCGTCGGCAGCGCGACCCGCAGGATCGGCCCGGCATCGGTGAGCACCGCCGCGAGGCTCGGCCGCGCCACCATCCGGTGGATGCGGACCGCACCGGAATAGCCCACCCACGCGAAGGCGAGGCGGGCGATCACGATCGTGACCGCCGCCCCCTCGATCCCGAGATGCAGGCCGAAGATCAGGAGCGGGTCGAGGGCGGCGGTGACCGCGGCGCCGGCGAGCGTCACGTTCATGCTCCGCCGCGCGTCGCCCACCGCCCGCAGCACGCCGGAGAACCCCATGCCGAGCGCCATCAGCAGGGTCGAGGGCAGGGCGATCCACAGGAAGGTCCGGGCCGCCGGCACGGTCTCGGGCCCCGCGCCGATCAGCGTCAGGAACGGCGTCAGCAGCGGCAGCAGGAGCGCCGCCACCAGCCCCGAAGCGGCCATCGACAGGACCAGGGCCGAGGCGGCGAGCCGCCGCGCCTCCCCGACATCGCCGCGCCCGAGGGCCCGCGAGACCAGGGCGCCGACCGCGATCATCATCCCGATATTGATCGAGACCGCGAAGATCTGGACGATGGTGGCGAAGCCCACCGCCGCCGTCAGGACCGGGTCGCCGAGCCGGGCGATGTAGAGCAGCGACAGGAGGTCGACGACGAAGATCGCCATCAGGCCGACCGAGCCCGTCGCCGCCATCACCACGACGTGGCGGAAGGTGGAGCCGGTGACGAAGCGGGCAGTCGGGGCGGCGTCGGCGAGGCCCGGTGCGGGCGGTCGGGCCTCACCCATCGGCGCCGGCCCGCTCGCGGGCGATGATGTCCTCGGTCTCGGGGTTCAGGCCGTGCGAGGCATGGAGCGGCGCGGTCAGGGGCTCGGGCTTGATCCGCACCAGGCTGCGCAGGGGGTCGGCCCGGTCGAGGGGCTCGCCGGCCTGCTGCAGCACCAGCCGGGCGAGGTCGCGCTTGCGCACGTCGTCGACCGTGCGGGCCGCCTCCTCTGGGGAGAGGCCGAGCGCCTCCAGGGTGGCGCGGCCGAAGGCGAGGGCCGATTCGAAGGTCTCGCGGATCTGGTAGTCGACGTCCCGGCCCATCGCCTCGATCGCCTGGACTCGGTCGAACACCCGCACATAGGTGCGGGCGGCCGGGAACTCGGCATGGACGAGGTCGACGATCTTGAGGGTCGCCTCCGGGTCGTCGATGCAGATGCAGACCACCTCGGCCTTGCCGGCGCCGGAGGAGCGCAGCACGTCGAGGCGGGTGCCGTCGCCGTAATAGACCCGGAAGCCGAAGCGGGCGGCGCTGCGGATCTGCTCCACGTCCTTGTCGATCACCGTGACGCTCAGCCCTTGCGCCAGCAGCACCTGGTTGAGGATGTGGCCGAAGCGGCCGAAGCCGATCACCAGCACCCGCGCCTCGGCACCCTCGATCGCCTCGTGCTCCGGTTCGAGCGGGGCGGTGGCGCGACGCGACAGCACCCCGTCGAGGACCTTGGCGCCGATCGGGCCGATCAGCATGGTGATGGCGGCGAGCGCGATGGCGAGCCGCCCCGAGGGGCCGTCGACGAGGCCGAGCTCCTGGCCCACCGGCAGCAGCACGAAGGCGAACTCGCCCGCCGGCGCCAGCACGGCGGCGCCGCGGAGCGCATCGAGCCAGGACGAGCCGAACAGCCGGAAGAGCCCGGCCACCAGCGCGACCTTGATCAGGATCGCCCCCACCGTGGCGACGGACAGGCCGAGCCAGTTCTGCATGACGAGGGTGAGGTCGATCGACATGCCGACGCTCATGAAGAACAGGCCGAGCAGCATGCCGCGGAACGGCTCGATATCGGCCTCGAGCTGGTGGCGGAAGTTCGATTCGGCCAGCAGCAGGCCGGCGAGGAACGCCCCCATCGCCATCGACAGCCCGACCTCCTCCATCAGAAGCGCGGTGCCGAGGACGACGAGGAGCGCGGCGGCCGTCATCACCTCGCGGGCGCCGCTCGCCGCGAGCAGGCGGAAGAACGGGTTGAGGCCGTAGCGGCCGACCAGCACCACCCCGATCACCGCGGCGACCGCGGTGCCGGCCGATTGCAGGGCGGTGCCGAGCCAGGCCTCGCCGCCCTCGCCCGTGCCCGTCTGGGCGATCAGCGGCAGGAGGGCGAGGATGCCGACGATCGACAGGTCCTGGAACAGCAGCACCGCGAAGGCCCGCTGGCCGTAAGGAGACGCGAGGTCGCGGCGCTCCTCCAGGAGTTGCAGCGCGACCGCCGTCGCCGAGAGGGCAAGCGCGATGCCGATCACGGTGGCGGCGCCCCCCGAGAGGCCGGAGAGGAATCCGAGTCCTCCGAGAGCCAGGGCGCAGAGCCCGAGCTGGAGCGTGCCGAGACCTAAGATGTCGCGCCGGAGCGAGATCAGGCGCGAGATCTCCAGCTCCAGCCCGACGATGAACAGGAGCAGCACCACCCCGAGTTCCGAGACGCTGCGGGCGGTCTCCGGCTCCGTGATGAGCGAGAGGCCCGACGGGCCGATGACGACGCCGGCCACGAGGTAGCCGAGCACCGCGCTCTGCCCGAGCAGGCGGAAGATCGGCACGCCGATCACCGCGGCGGACAGGAAGGTCAGGACCGGCGGCAGGAAGCTGGCGTGGTCGGCGGCGGTCGCCATCGGGCGGCTGTCTCCCAGACTGTCGCGGGAATTCTCCTTAACCCGAGGTTGGTCCGCGAGGCGAGCCGGTCCACTCGGACTTCGTCACGCGCCGGCGCATTCCGGCCGTGGTGCCATCCGTCATCCCCTCGTCGTACCGAGGTCGACATGATGGCGGGACGCCTCGAAAGCCCTTCCATGAAGCCCGACATCGCCCGTCCCGTCGCAGTTCTCGCTGTCATCCAGGTCGTCGCCTGGGGCGTCATCAGCCTGCCGCCGGTGATCGGCGCGCAGATGGGCTCGTCCCTCGGCCTCGATCTTCCCACCATCCTCGTCGGCTCGTCGCTGATCATGGTCGTGTCCGGCCTGGCCTCGCCGCCGCTCGGCCAGGCTTATGCCCGGTTCGGTGCCCGGCGGGTCATGATGGCGGGCACTCTCGTCGGAGCTTTCGGCCTGGTCCTGCTGGCTCTGGCGCAGGGTCTGGCGAGCTACGTCCTGGCCTGGATCGTGCTCGGCCTCTACGGCGCCGCCGTGTTGACGACGAGCGCCTACGCCTACTTGAACGAGTGCCTGGGGGCCCGGGCCAAGGGAGCGATCGGCCTCCTGATGCTGGCGACCGGGCTCGCAACCGGGCTCTTCTGGCCGATCACCGCGATCCTGACCGTGCAGCTCGGCTGGCGCGGGACCGTCCTCCTCTACGCGCTGCTGCTGGCCGGCCTCGTCCTGCCGCTGCTCGCCTTCGGGCTGCCGGCCGCGCGGGACGCCGCGGCGCCGGGTGCTGCGGCAGCGCCGCGTGCATTGGGCTTTGGTGCGCCGTTCTGGCTGATGGTCGCGGCGATCGGGTTCAGCGGCTTCGTCACTTTCGGCTTCGAGGCTGTCGCCATCTCGCTGTTCAGATCTCTCGGCTACACCGAGCAGGCCTCCATCGCGGTCGCGTCGGCGCTGAGCGTCCTCAAGGTCGGCGGGCGCCTGCTCGACCTCGCCGGGGGCGAGCGGTGGGATGGCCTGACGACGGCCGTCGCCGCCGGCGGCATCATGCCGCTCGGCATCGCGGTCCTTCTGCTGGGCGACGGCGAGGCGGCCGTCTGGCTGTTCGCCGGGCTGTTCGGGGTGGCCAGCGGAGCCTTCGCGATCGCCCGGGCGACGATGCCGCTCGTCTTCTACGACAAGGCAGCCTACGGCGCCGCCCTGGCGCGACTCGCGCTGCCCCTGAACCTGGCTTACGCCGCGTCGCCTCCGATCCTCGCGGCCGCCCTCGTGGCAACCGGCCCGCGGGGGACCATCGGGATCGCGCTCGGCTGCTCGCTCGCGGCGTTTCTGCTGCTGCTGCTCCTGATGCGCTTGCGGCCTGTACCCCATGCCGGGCCTGCCGGCCACGTCCGGGGCTATTGATCGTCATCATTCGGTGCGATGATAGGTTGACAGGGGCCGCCCCGCCTCGCCACATCCCGGATCATGAGCGCCTCCGTGAACCAGACCGACGCCGGTGCCGCCGCGCCCGCGAAGCCGCCCCTCGAGATCCTCCTCTGCGCGCCGCGCGGGTTCTGCGCCGGCGTGGTGCGGGCCATCGACGTGGTCGAGCGGGCGCTGGCCCTCTACGGCCCGCCCGTCTACGTGCGGCACGAGATCGTGCACAACAAGTACGTGGTCGAGAGCCTGAAGCGCAAAGGCGCGGTCTTCGTCGCCGAGCTCGACGAGGTGCCGGACGGCAAGGCCCCGGTGATCTTCTCGGCCCACGGCGTCGCCAAGACCGTGCCGCAGAACGCGGTCGCCCGCGGGCTGACCACGATCGACGCGACCTGCCCGCTGGTGACCAAGGTCCACCGCGAGGCCGAGATCCACCACAAGCGCGGCCGCCACGTGCTGCTGGTCGGCCATTCCGGCCACCCGGAGGTCGTCGGCACCATGGGCCAGCTGCCCAAGGGCTCGATCACCCTGGTGGAGGATGTCGAGCAGATCGAGGCGCTGGAGCCCGAAACCCGCGACAACCTCGCCTGGGTGACCCAGACGACCCTCTCGGTCGACGACACCCACCACATTGTTGAGGCGCTGAAGCGCAAGTTTCCGAAGATCGTCGGCCCGCACAAGGACGACATCTGCTACGCCACCACCAACCGCCAGGAGGCGGTGAAGCAGGTGGCTCCCCTCGTCGACGCGCTGATCGTCGTCGGCTCCTCGAACTCCTCGAACTCGCAGCGCCTGCGCGAGGTCGCCGAGCGGGTCGGCTGCCCGATCACCCGGCTCGTCAACCGCGCCGAGGACGTGGATTGGGAGGCCTTCTCCAACATCCGGCGTCTGGGCCTCACCGCCGGCGCCTCGGCCCCCGAGGTGCTGGTCGAGGAGATCATCGACGCCTTCGCGACCCGCTACGAGGTCACGGTCGACACCGTCTCGACCACCACCGAGGACATGGTGTTCCCGCTGCCGCGCGAGCTGCGCAGCGAGGCGGCGGAGTAGGACCCAGTCGTCCTTCCGCGGATATCGGCGTCTCGAGGCGAAGCGCGGTCCCCCCTCCTCAATGGGAGGGGGGACCGCGCCTGTGTTTGAAGCGCCTTCTTCCCGTTTCTTCATCCATTTCCCAGAGAAAAGCAGAACGGCCGTGGCGGTCTACACCGAGGTTCTGGACGAGGCGCTCGCCGCCTTTCTCGCCGCCTACGAGATCGGCGATCTCCTGTCCTACAAGGGCATCGCCGAGGGGGTGGAGAACACCAACTTCATCCTGCACACCACCACCGGCTCCTACATCCTGACGCTCTACGAGAAGCGGGTGAAGGAGGGCGACCTGCCGTTCTTCCTCGGGCTGATGCAGCACCTGGCCGCGAACGGCCTCGCCTGCCCGCAGCCGATCCGCACCCGCGACGGCGCCACCCTGGGGCGGCTCTGCGGCCGGCCGGCGGTGATCGTGTCGTTCCTGGAGGGTGTGTCCGTGCGCCGGCCCGGCGTGCGGCATTGCCGGGCGCTCGGCGCCGCGCTCGCCGGCCTGCACGCCGCCGGGGCCGATTTCCCGATGCAGCGGCCGAACGCTCTCTCGGTCGCGGGCTGGCGCCCGCTCTTCGAGGCGGCGGAGGCCCAGGCCGACCGCGTCGCCTCAGGCCTTGCCGCCCGCACCCGCGCGGATCTGACGCTCCTCGAGGAATCCTGGCCGCAGGACCTGCCCGGCGGCGTCATCCACGCCGACCTGTTCACCGACAATGTGTTCTTCCTCGGCGACGAGGTCTCGGGCCTGATCGACTTCTACTTCGCCTGCACCGACGCCTTCGCGTACGACTTGGCGATCTGCCTCAACGCCTGGTGCTTCGAGGCGGATTACGCGTTCAACCGCACCAAGGGCCAGGCGATGATCGCCGCCTACCAGGCCGTGCGCCCGCTCGAGCCCCGCGAGGTGGAGGCGCTGCCGCTCCTCGCCCGCGGCGCGGCCCTGCGCTTCATGCTGACCCGCCTCGTCGACTGGCTCAACGTGCCGCCCGGCGCCCTGGTGAAGCCGAAGGACCCGCTCGAATACGACCGCCGGCTCGCCTTCCACCGGAAGGTCGCGGCGGCGGAGGAATATGGGTGGAGCCCGGTGACGGGGTGAACGGCCCATTCCACGGACGGAGAGTTCGGGGAAAGCGCGATGCCGCGACCGAGGCTTGGCTGCGCAACGAGGTCGTGAAGACCGATGATGCGATATGCGCGATCCGGATCGTCGCCGGTCTGGGGACGATGTGCGCGCTGGTCTTCGCTCACGCCATGCAACTCGGCTGTGCGGAGCGGTGAGTACGCCGATCGCGGCTGGGGCGATCGCAGATGGCGATACACAGGCGGCCTGCAATTCCATCTCTGCAGAGATGTCTGATAAGCTCCAGATTATCCCACTCACGACCTCATCCTCAAGTGCTGGCGACCGGAGATCGCACCGAAGAGGGTCTTGAAGGAGGCCTCCAGAAGTCTCCAAGGTATCTGGAGGCCTCCTTTGAGGTTAGTTGATCTTCAACCGACTAACATCTCAGGATGAGGTCGTGGGGGGATGGAACGGATTTCGAGACATTCAGTTTCTGAAAATCTGCCTCCATGAATGGCGAGGCAGCCGCTTATGCGGGGATGCGCCGTGAACGGAGCTGCTGCGATCCGCCTCACAACCGCGCCAGCAGCTCCGTCTTCTTCGCGGCGAATTCGGCCTCGGTCAGCACGCCCTTGCGGTGCAGCTCCGACAGGCGCTCGATCATCCCGAACACGTCCCCGGTCGGTGCACCGGCCGGCTCGGATTGCGGCGTCGATGCGTGAGATTCCGGCGCGGGCATCGGCGCCGCCTGCGGGGCCGGGCTCGCGTCCGGCTGAGGCGATCCCACCACCGGCAGCTCCTCCAGCCGCACCGGGCCGTACTGGCTGGTGAAGCTCAAGGAATGCGACGAGCCCTGCTGCTGCGAGACGCCGCCGATCTGATGATCGCCGGTGTCGTAGAGCGTCACCCGGCCGCCGGTCTCGATGGCGAGGCGCCGGGAATCGGGGAAGAAGGCGTAGCGCGCGTCGTTCTGCGATCCGGAGCTGGCCGGCTGGCCGAGGCCGTCCGGCCACCAGGACCCGCCGAATCCCTGCCCCGAGAATCCCTGCCCCGAGAATCCCTGCCCCGAGAATCCCTGCCCCGAGAACCCCTGGGCCTGGAAGCCCTGGCTCTCCACCGGCCTCGCCGTGGCGAGCGGCGCCAGCTCGTCGCAGAGCGCGACGACCCGGGCCTTGAGGCCGGAATTGAACATGTCGCCGATCATCGTCATCCCGCCGGCGGACCACTGGCCCATGCCGCCGAGGTCGGGATGGTTGAACTGCGCCATCCGGCCGTGGCCGCGGGCCAGCGCGTCGAGGAGGTGGCGGACGGCGTCGGGGCCGACGCCGTGGCGGGCGGCGATCGCGTCGAGGTCGGGCATCGGTCAGGTCGCTCCGGAGCAGCGCCTGGGCTTAGCGCACTCCCTGCCCGAGGGGAACGCCCCCGGGACCGCCTCGGCGGAGCCTCGGAGTCAGCCGAGCCCCGGCAGCGCCCTGCGCAGGCGCTCCAGCAGCCCCCCCGGCCGGCGCGGCAGGGGCGGGATCGTCGGCGAGAGGTGCCAGGAGCCTGGATCGGCCCGCAGGTCGCTCTCCCGCAGGGTGTCGATCCGGGCGATCTTGCGGAGGAGTTCCGCCGCCACGGTCTCCGGCTCCCGCAGCACGAAGTTGACGGTGAAGCCGGCGCCGGTGTGGCTGCTGGTTCCGACCGGGTAGTAGTAATGCGCCTGCGTGCCGGTGATGAGGTCGATCAACCGGTAGGTCGCGCTCAGCTTGAGCCGATCGGCGAGGGTGATCACCCGCCGGCCCGGCGGCGCGAAGAGCAGGGTGTGGAAGGCCGAGCCGTTGGCCCCGAGGATCACCCGGTGGCGGGCGAAGAGGCGCACCTGCTCGGGGAAACTCAGGAGCTCGGGGTGGACGATCCGCACCCCCTCGCGCTCCAGCACGTCTGTCACCGCCTCCTCGTTGGAGAAGCGCCGCACGCCACCGGTCAGGCGCGTCTTCGACAGGTAGACCGGCTGCGGATCGGCATCGACCTCCTCGGGCGCGTAGTAGCCGCGCCCGATCTCCCGGCACAGCTCGGCCATGACCGGGAAGGCGTAATCGTCCTGCTGCAGGGCGGCCTGGGGCACCAGGAGGCTCGGGATCCGCACCGGCCGGCCGAAGGTGGTGAGATCCATCACGCTCAGGCCCAGCCGGCCCAGGATCTCCGGGATGAACGGGGTCCCGCTCCAATCCGCGTCGGGCCCCGGCCCGTGACAGAGCAGGGTCGGGCGCAGGCCCCTCTCGTCGACATCGAGGAGCGGCCAGAACCGCCCCAGGGTGTTGATGACGAAGTGACCGTAATGCGGGTGGATCGCCCCGACATAGAGGTAGGTGCCGTCCGGCGCCGCATCGGTCACCGGGCCCTGATGATCCGGCCACGTCGTGGTCTGCCAGGTCGGCGTACGGTCGCCGCTGTGATGGTCGAGGGATTCGGGCACCATCCGGCGCGCGGCGTCGAAGATCACCGGGACCTTGTCGAGCTGGGGCACCCGCATGAGGTAGTGGGCGTCCTCGACCAGGCGCAGGGCCGGCCGGCCCTCCCGCACCTCGGCACGGCCGTAGAACGCTTCACTCCGCTGCAGGATCATGCCGAACTTGGGTTCCCGTCGCGCGCCGGCCGTCAGGCCTGCGCTGCCGGGCTCGCATCCCCCGGCACTTCGATCACTGCCCTTAAGCCGCCGAGGGTGGCGGCGTCGAGGCGCAGGCGCCCGCGATACAGGGCGGCGAGGTCCGAGACGATGGACAGCCCGAGGCCGGAGCCGGGCTTGGTCTCGTCGAGGCGCCGGCCGCGCTCCAGCACGGCGGCCCGGGCCTCGGGCGGCAGGCCGGGCCCGTCATCCTCCACCGTGACGATGAGGTGCGGGTACTCGCCCTGGCCGATCACCTCGGCGCGGATCGAGACCCGCGACTGCGCCCACTTGGCGGCGTTGTCGACGAGGTTGCCGATCATCTCCTCGAAATCCTGGCGCTCGCCGCGAAAGCGCAGGCCCGGGGTGACGCTGGTGTCGAAGGTCAGGTCCTTGTCGTAGAAAATCTTGCCGAAGGTGCGCACCAGGGCCGCCACTACCGGCTCGACGTCGGTGAAGGTGCCGAGTGCCCCGGCCAGAGCCGCGGCGCGGGCGCGGTCGAGGTGGTAGTTCACCTGGTCGCGCATCACCGCGGCCTGCTCGCGCACCTTCACGGCGAGCTCGCTGTGCGCGTCTCCCGCCGAGGCCTCGTTGACGATGATGCTCAACGGGGTCTTCAGCGCGTGGGCGAGGTTGCCGACCTGGGTGCGGGCCCGCTCCAGGATCTCGCGGTTGGTCTCGAGCAGGAGGTTCACCTCGCCGGCGAGCGGGGCGATGTCCCGCGGGTACTCGCCCGAGATGCGGTCCGCCTCGCCGCGGCGGATCGCGCCCAACGCCGCCCGCAGCTTGATGAGCGGCGCGAGGCCGAAGCGGATCTGCAGCAGGGTGGTGAGGCCGAGCGAGAGGCCGAGCAGCGCGAAGGTGGTGGTGAGCGCGAAGGTGAAGCGGCGCATGTCGGCGGCGATCTCGTCCGACGGGCCGGCGACCCGCACGAGGTAGCGGCCCTCCTCGCCGAGATCGACGGTGCGCTCGATGATGCGCAGCGGCCGGTCGTCCTGCGCCTTGCCGTAGCCCTTGCGCAATTGCCCGGCCCCGGCCTCGCCGACCGCGTTGTCGGGGGGCTGGAGCGGCACGCCGACGAGCGAGCGCGAGGTGCGCAGGTCCCGCGGGCGGGCGTTCGGCCGGCCGACCTGCCAGTACCAGCCCGACAAGGGCAGGTCGAAGCGCGGGTCGCCCAGCGCCCCGAAGCTGCGCGCCTCGGAATCGGAGGGCGAGACGAGGTTGGTGGCGAGGTCGTTGGCGTAGACGAGGAGCCGGCTGTCGAAGGCCCGCTCGGTGGTCTCGCGGTAGAGGGTCGAGAGGATCAGCCCGGCGATCAGCAGGATCAGCGCGCTGGAGATCATCGACGAGACCGCCAGGCGCACCGCGATCGAGCGCTTGCGCCACGGCCGCCAGCCGAGCCAGCGGCGGGGCGAGGCCGAGGCGACGCCGCCGGCGAGGCCGGTCTCCGTCGGCGTCTCGGCCGTGGCCCGGCCGGGACCGGTCACGGTTGCGGTCCGCCGGCGCCCGCGTCGATCAGGTAGCCGAGGCCGCGCACGGTCTGGATCAGGTCGACCGCGAGCTTCTTGCGCAGGCGCCCGACGAAGACCTCGATGGTGTTCGAGTCGCGGTCGAAATCCTGGTCGTAGAGGTGCTCGGTCAATTCGGCCCGGGAGACGACCCGGCCGGTATGATGCATCAGGTAGGAGAGCAGCCGGTACTCGTGCGAGGTGAGCTTGACCGGGCTGCCATCGACGAAGACGCGGCCGGAGCGGGTATCGAGCACCACGGGGCCGACACTGATCTGGCTCGTGGCGTGGCCGGCGGTGCGGCGCAGGAGCGCGCGCACCCGGGCCAGCAGCTCCTCCATGTGGAAGGGCTTGGTGACGTAGTCGTCGGCGCCGGCATCGAAGCCGTTGACCTTGTCGCTCCAGCGGTCGCGGGCGGTGAGGATGATCACCGGCGTCTTCACCTGCGCCCGGCGCCAGCCCGACAGGACCGAGACGCCGTCGGCCTTCGGCAGGCCCATGTCGAGGATGATGCAGTCATAGGGCTCGGTCTCGCCGAGGAACGCGCCCTCCTCGCCATCGAACGCCTTGTCGACGGCATAGCCCGCCTCTTCCAGGGCGCTCACGACCTGGCGATTGAGATCCCGGTCATCCTCGACCACGAGCAGACGCACGACCCGAACCCCTTCATCTTCAGACCTGGATCACCATTGTCCGGCGACTTGTCCCGACCGGGCATCCACCATCACGTGCACGAACTGGCCGTCCTTGCGCAAGGCCGTCAACATGTAGACCAGGGCTTCGTCCCGTCGACAGAGATTGGCCCGCACGATGTCGGCGCGCGGCACGGCGGCCCGCGCCGCGCGGATCGCCGCCACCGGCTCGACCACGCGCTTCTCCGCCACCGCCTCGCGCAGGTCGCCGGAGGAGAGGCAGGTCTGGGTCGGTTCCGCCGCCTTGACCGGCCGGGCCGGCACCGCCCCGGTGGCGGTCTCGTCCCGCTCCTCCGCGGCCGCGAGCCAGCCCGAGGCGCCGGCGAGGCCGACGAGGGCGGGGAGCAGGAGGAGGGCGAGCTGGCGCATGCCGGGGACCATCGTCTCCGGGCACTGAATGCACCCTGAATGCGAGAATGGCAGGGTCCCGGGCGCCGGCCGGTCACATCCTCGTGTGCCGCTCGAGCTCGGGCGGTCCTCGCGGTGTGGCGCGGGCGACGCAGATGAACCGATCCGGCCGCGCGGCCGTTATGGTTAAGGCCACGCTAACCGCACCGGCCGACCCTGCCGGCCGCCAGCCAGGGAGTTGCCATGCGCCCCGCCGCGTTCCCGTTCCTCGCCGCCGCGTGGTGCCTCGCCGGCGCGGCCCACGCGCAGGATGCCGCGCAGGACGTGGCGCCCGAGCCCGTGTCCGTCGCCGCGGCGATGGGGAGCGCGCCCCTGCTGCTGCGCATCCGCCCCCGGGACGAGGCGCCGGAGGACGGGTCGGGCATCGATGCCGCCGCGGCCGCCCGCGAGGCGGAGGTCGCGCGGCAAGCGGCGCTCGCCCGCGCCGTCGCGGCCCGCGAGGCGTTCGAGGCGCGGATCACCGCCCGGGCCAACCGGGCGATCGCCTCGGTCTGCACGGGGTGCCTCGGACCGGTGCCGCCGTCGGTGGCGCTGGCGCCGCCGGACACGGTGGCCGCGCCGATGCGACCGACGCCCGTCGCGATGACGGAGCCCTGATCGGCAAGGTTGACGAACGGTCAGAGTTCGCCACCGATATCGGTGGCGGAGCGGCCCTCCGTCTCGGTCGCCTTGGAGCAGGGGGCATCGGCGAGCATGGTCGCTGACATCGAACTCGTCTTGTTCGACCTCGACAACGTCCTGTACCACTATGATCGCCGCCGGCGCGTCGAACACCTGTCGGAGATCACCGGCATCCCTGCCGACGACATCGACGCCGCGATCTGGGACAGCGGTCTGGAGTTCCAGGGCGATAGCGGGGCTCTCGCGCCGCAGGCCTATCTTCAGGCCTTCGGCGACCGGATCGGGTACCCGGTCAGTCTGACGGAGTGGCTGGAGGCGCGTCGTGCCTCCGTCGCGCCGAACGACCAGATGCTGGCGCTCGTCGAGCGGCTGCGGGCCTCGACGGAGGTCGCCATTCTGACGAACAACTCGGAGTTGTTGACCCGCCACATCGACGTCATCTGCCCGGAGCTCAGGCCCCTGTTCGGAGACCGGATCTACGCATCGGCGGCGTTTCGCTCGGCGAAGCCCGAGATTGCATGCTTCCAGCGCTGCCTCGCGGGTCTCGGGGTGGGGCCGTCATCCGTGCTGTTCGTGGACGATCTCCCGGAGAACGTCGCCGGAGCGCGGGCGGCAGGGCTCCACGCCCATCACTTCACGTCGGTCGACGCGTTTCGCCGGGACCTCGCGGCGCGGGGTGTGGATGGGTAACGGCGTCCGATCGGGCAGGCGCGGATTGCCTCACCGTGGGCCGAGCCGCTTCGCCGCCCGCTTGAGGGTATCATTCACCCGGGTTTGCCACCCCTCGCCCGTCGCCTTGAACGCCTCGACCACGTCCCGGTCCAGGCGGATCGTGACGGGCACCTTCGTCACGTCGGCCTTGGGCCGGCCGCGCGGGCGCGTCAGGGCGGCGTAGAGCGCGGGCGGCAGCACTTCGGCGGCAGGGCGCATTCGGGCGAACTGTTCCGCCGTGATCTCCGGATTGTCGGGATCCTGCGCGATCCCGGCCTGGATCTCCGCCTCCTCGGCGTCGGTGAGGGGCGGCAGGCTCGCCTTGCGTGTCGTCATAGCGGCTCCTCTCGCTTCGGCTGGCGCGCCGCAGGCTGATGACCGAGATGGCCTCGCTGCGGACGGGGGCGAAGACCAGGGTTACGAGTTGCCCGTCGAGGAAGCCGGCGGCGAGAAAGCGCGGGCGGCCATCCGATGCTGGCTTGGCCGCTTCGACCATCGCGCCCGCCCACCCGAACCGGTCGCGCGCATCGGCGAAGTCCATCCGGTGCTTGCGGATGTTGCTCTCGCGCTTCGGCTCGTCCCAGGGCATCCGCGTGACCCGTCTGGCCACGCAAGACCCTCGCGAGCACGATCTGTCGTCTATACATAACGGCGGATATCACGTGGGTCGCCGATGGATCGGACGCGATCATGCGAACTCCCGACCGATCGCCGGGCTGCGCAGCTCGACCGGGTACCGGGGTTCGCCGCCCTGGACCTTCCGCGCTGGATCGGGCAGGGCAGGGACTTCCGGTCCCGTGCCCCGAGAGCGCCGTGATCCGCTTGAGCCTCCCGTTCCTCGCCGCCTGCCTCATCCTCGCCACCCCCGCCCGCGCGGTCGTCGGCGGCACCGAGGCGCCCGATACCCCACTCGCCCGTTCCAGCGTGATGGTGCTCTCATCCCGCGGCGGGGTCTGCACCGGCATCGTGCTCGCCCGCGACGTGGTGCTCACCGCCGCCCATTGCGCCGCCCCGGGGGCCGAGCACCGGGTGCATTTTCGCGACGAATCCGGGGCGCCGGTGCTCCTCGGCGTCGCCGCCCGGGCGGTGCATCCGGGCTACGATGCGGGGGCCATCGCCGGGCGGCGGCGCTCGATCGACCTCGCGCTGCTGCGCACCGATTCCGCCCTGCCGGCCCGCTTCGTCCCGGCGAGCCTCACCGAGGCTCCGGTTGCCGCCGGCACGCCGTTGACGCTCGGCGGCTACGGCGTGGCCCGCCCGGGCGACCACCGCAGCACCGGCACCTTCCGCACCACGACCCTGCCGCTGGTCGAGCCCTACGGCCCGAGCCGCATCCTGGTCTGGCTGAAAGGCCCTGCGGCGTCCGGCGCCTGCGAGGGCGATTCGGGTGGGCCGATCACCGGCGCGGGCGGGAGCGTGCTCGCGGTGACCACCTGGGCGAGCGGATCGGGCCAGGGAGCGGCCAAGTCGGCCTGTGGCGGCGTCTCGCAGGGCGTGCTGGTCGGGCCGCAGCGGGCCTGGATCGCCCGCATGACCGCCGCGTGGGGCACCGAGACGCGCTGGGAGTGAGCCCGGTCCCCCACGAACGAGCGCCGCGCTCACGGCGTCGTTCCCGGAGAGAGCCCGTGCCGGTGCGGAACCACACGCTCGGCGCGAGACTTCACTTGTCGAGCGTGGCCGCACGCTTCTAGGGTGGTCCCATGCGCGTCTCTCCGTCCCGCCTCCGTCCCGTCCTGCGCTCCCTCTCGGCCGCCCTCGCGGTGGCCGCGCCCCTCGGCCTGTGGAGCGGCGCCGCCGGCGCCGTGGTCCGGGGCGAGGTGACCCGCGATCCCAACGGCCTGCGCGGCTCGGTGGTGCGGATCGAGAGCACCACCGGCGAGATGTGCTCCGGCTCGCTCATCGGCCCCGACCTGGTGCTCACCGCGGCCCATTGCGTGATGCGCAAGGCCGGCTACTGGATCGTGGTCGTCGATCGCGGCTTCCGCCAGCGCCGCCTGCGGGCGATCGCGGCGGCGATGCACCCGGATTTCGTGCCCGGCACCACACCCGAGACCCAGCCCGGCACCGACCTCGCCATCCTGAAGCTCAGCGAGCGCCTCGGCCCCGATTTCCGCCCCCTCGACACGCGCAATGGTGGCGAGATCGCGCAGGGCGACAATGTGGCGATCGCCGGGTACGGCGTGGTGGCGGAGAACCGCCGCAGCACCGCCCGGGTGCTGCGCCAGGCCCGCCTCGTCTCCCTCGGCGAGCTTCAGGTCGCCAACACCGTGACGGTGGTGGCCGACCGGTCCACGCTCGCCGAGACCGCCGGGGCCGGCGCCTGCCTCGGCGATTCCGGCGGGCCGATCCTGCGCGGCGGCCCGGGCGGCTACCAGCTCGTCGGCGTGGTGAGCTGGTCGAGCGGCGCCGCCCAGCAGGGGCGGGTCCGCACCGCCTGCGGCGGCTTCACCGCCGTGACGCCGATCGGCCAGCATTCCGGCTGGATCAACGCCCGTGCCGCCGAACTCTCCCGCTTCGAGCCCGGCGAGGCGATGCCGGCCGGCCCCCGCCCCAGCCGGGCGGACTGGACCGGGGGGCGCTAAGCAGACTTGCGTTGGCAAGCCAACGCTTCGTCCGCTCAGGGTCTTGTTGTGTCGCAGATTTTTGTCGCAAAACCGGCCGCCGCTTTCGCGGAATCGGCTCAGCGGAAGCTTGACTGTCGCACGGCCAAGCTCTCCAACGGGTTTCATCAGACCCGGAGATCCCGATGAGCCAAGCCGTCTTCAGCCTCGCCCGCATCCTCGTCGTCGTGCTGTTCTGCGTCTCCGGCGCCCAGAAGCTGATGAACCCGGCCGGTGTCGTCGGGGCCGTCTCGGGCAAGGGGCTGCCCTATCCGGAGGTGCTGGCCTGGCTCACCATCGCGGCCGAGCTGGGCCTCGGCCTCCTGATCGCGCTGGGCTTCTACGCCCGGGCGGCCTCCGTGCTCCTCGCCGTCTTCACCCTGGCGACGATCCTGTTTTTCCACAATTTCTGGACGATGTCGGGGGATGCCGCCCGCATGAACCAGATCCAGGCGATGAAGAACCTCTCGATCATCGGCGGACTACTGATGATCGCCGCCGCCGGCCCTGGCCGCTTCGCCCTCAACCGGCGCTGACCAGGAAGCTTTTTTGTCCTAACACGTACGCCGGAACGGCGCCGCGCCCGGTACGTTGACCGGCCCTGAAGGGGTGCGATCGGCGACGAAGGAGCAGGCGAGGGCCATGGCCGCGGACACGACATTGCCGGACGCGGCCTTCCGCAGCTTCGCCGAGGGCGCCGGACTGATGATCTGGCGCGCCGACCAGGAGGCGCGCCTGATCTACGTCAACCCGGCCTGGACGACGTTCCGCGGCCGCGCGGCGGAGGACGAACTCGGCCACGGCTGGAAGGATGGCTTGCATCCCGAGGACCGGGCCGGGCACGAGGCCGCTCTCGCTGCGGCCTATGCCGGGCGCCGGCCGCACAGCGCCGAGTACCGGCTGCGCCGCCACGACGGCGCCTTCCGGTGGATCCACGGCCACGCCTATCCGCTGCACGAGGGCGAGACCTTCGCGGGCTTCGCCGGCTCCTGCTTCGACATCACCGAGCGCAAGGAGGCCGAGGAGCATGCCGCCCTCGCCATGGCCGAGCAGGATGCGCTGCTGGCCGAGATCTATCACCGGGTGCGCAACAACCTGCAGGTCACGGTGAGCCTGATCGGGCTCTTCGGCCGCGCCGCCGCCGCGCCCTGCCGCCCGGCCTTCGATGCGCTCGGCCAGCGGGTGCGGGCGATCGCCCTGGTGCAGCAGCATCTGCACGAGGCGCCGCAGATCGCCAGCGTCGACCTCGCCGAGTACCTGACTCGCCTCGCCGAGGGCCTGGGCCAGCTGCGCCGGGCCGGGCGGGTCACCGTCACGGTCGAGGCCGGGCGCACGGTCCTGCTGGAGCCGCGCCGGGTCAACGCGCTCGGCATGATCCTGGCCGAGATCGTCGCCGAATGCCTCGACGGCACCGACGAGGGCGCTCCTTGCGTCACGAGGGTCGAGGTGCCGGCGGGCTCGGGCACCGATCCGGTGCGGGTGCGGATCACGTCGGGCGGCGTCGCCGGCGATCCGCCGCCCGGCGTGCCGCGGCTCGGCCCGCGCCTGATCGCCGCCTATGCGGGCCAGGCCGAGATCGCGGTCTCGGGCACCGGCACCCCGGAGGCGCCGCTCGAGCTGACGCTGCCGGCCTGAGGCGGTGGCGGTTGGCGGCCCGCCCGCCTATATGCCGGGTCTCACCTCACTTTTCCTTCGGGTCCCATGCTGCCGCCCATCGACGAGATCGTCTCCAACTTCGAGTTCCTGGACGAGTGGGACGACCGCCATCACTACCTGATGGAGCTCGGCCGCAAGCTGCCGCCCCTGCCGGAGGAGGCCCATAGCGAGGCCAACCGGGTGCGCGGCTGCGTCAGCCAGGTCTGGCTCGAGACGCAGGTCGACCGCTCCGGCCCGGAGCCGCGGCTGCATTTCCGCGGCGACAGCGACGCCCACATCACCAAGGGCGTGGTGGCGGTGCTGATCGCGTTCTTCGACGGCCGCACGGCGTCCGACGCCGCCCGGGCCGATGCCCTCGGGCTCTTTCAGAAGCTCGGCCTCTCCGAGCACCTGACGGCGCAGCGCTCGAACGGCGCCCGGGCGATGATGGACCGCATCCGGGCCGATGCCGAGGGCGTCGCCGCCGCGGCCTGAAGCCCACTCTTGCGGCGGCGGCCCCGGGACGGCACATCCCTGTGCCTGACGCCATCGTCCCGGGGAGCCGCATGACCCTTCGCCTGAGCCCGCCTGCCGCCGCGCCGACGGCGCCCGTCCGGCCCGTCACCGTCACGGTCCATGGCCGCGCGGTGACCGATCCCTATGCCTGGCTCAAGGCGGAGAACTGGAAGGACGTGCTGAAGGACCCCTCCGCCCTGCCGGCGGAGATCCGCGACCTCCTCACCGCCGAGAACGCCTACGCAGAGGCCGCCCTCGCCGGCACCGCTCGCTTGCGCGAGACCCTGGTCGCCGAGATGCGCGGGCGCATCCGCGAGGATGACGGCAGCGTGCCCGACCGCGACGGGCCCTTCGCCTATTACACCCGCTACCGCGAGGGCGGGCAGCACCCGCTGGTCTGCCGCCGCCCGGCCGATCGCGTGGCCCCGGGCCTGGTGGGCGACCTCGCCGGCGAGGGCGAGCAGATCCTGATCGACGGCGACCGGGAAGGGGAGGGGCACGCCTTCTTCAGCCTGGAGGGCGCTGCCCATTCGGACGACCACACCCTGGTGGCCTGGAGCGCCGACACCAAGGGCTCCGAGCTCTACACGATCCGGGTCCGCGACCTCGCGACGGGGAAGGACCGCGAGGACCAGGTGCTCGCCACCACCGGCGACGTGGTGTGGAGTGCCGACGGCCGCGCCTTCTGGTACGTCGCGGTCGACGAGAACCACCGCCCCGCCACGGTGATGCTGCACCGCCTCGGCACGCCGCAGAGCGACGACGAGACGATCTACGAGGAAGCCGATGCGGGCTTCTTCGTCGGCATCGGCGAGACCCAGTCCGGCGCCTACCTGGTGGTGACGGCGAACGACCACGAGACCTCCGAGGTCCACCTCGCCGACCGCGCCACGCCCTTCTCCGCCCTGCGGGTCGTGGCGCCGCGGGAGCCGAAGCTGATCTACTCCGTCGAGCACCGGGGCGACGAGCTGTTCGTGCTCACCAACGCCGACGGCGCCGAGGACTTCAAGATCGCGGTGGCCCCGCTCGACGACCCGGGCCGCGCGAACTGGCGCGACCTGATTCCGCACCGGGCCGGCGTGATGATCCGCTTCCAGCACGTGCTCGCCCGCCACCTCGTCCGGCTGGAACTGGAGAATGCCCGGCCCCGCCTGATCGTGCGCGAGGCCGAGAGCGGCGCCGAGCATACCGTCGCCTTCGCGGAGGAGGCCTATTCGCTCGGCCTCTCGCCGGGCCACGCCTTCGACACCGATCTCATCCGCTTCACCTACTCGTCGATGACGACGCCGGCGGAGACCTACGACTACCACGCCACGACCCGCGAGCGGACCTTGCGCAAGCGCCAGGACGTGCCGAGCGGCCACGACCCGGCTTCCTACGTCACGCGCCGCCTGTTCGCGACCGCGCCGGACGGGGAGCAGGTACCGATCTCGCTGCTGCACCGGCGCGACCTGGCCCTCGACGGCACCGCCCCGCTCCTCCTCTACGGCTACGGCTCCTACGGCTCGCTGATGTCGGCGGCCTTCCGCACCAACCCGCTCTCGCTCGTCGATCGCGGCTTCGTCTACGCCATCGCGCATGTCCGCGGCGGCACCGAGAAGGGCTGGCGCTGGTACATCGACGGCAAGCGCGAGAGGAAGCCCAATACCTTCACGGATTTCGTCGCCTGCGCGCGCGCCCTGATCGAGGCCCGCTACACGGGGGCGGGGCGCATCGTGGCGCATGGCGGCAGCGCCGGCGGCATGCTGATGGGCGCGGTGGCGAACCTCGCGCCGGAGCTCTTCGCCGGCATCGTCGCCGACGTGCCCTTCGTCGACGTGCTCAACACCATGCTCGACGGCGACCTGCCGCTCACCCCGCCGGAATGGCCCGAATGGGGCAACCCGGGCGCCGACATCCAGGCTTTCGAGACCATCCTGTCCTACTCGCCCTACGACAACATCGCGGCGAAGGCCTATCCGGCGATCCTGGCGCTCGGCGGCCTCACCGACCCCCGGGTGACCTATTGGGAGCCGGCCAAATGGGTCGCGCGCCTGCGCGCCACCATGACGGGAGGCGGGCCGGTGCTCCTGCGCACCAACATGGAGGCCGGCCATGGCGGGGCGGCCGGCCGGTTCGACCGGCTGGAGGAGGTGGCGCTGATCTACGCCTTCGCGCTGGCGGCGGTGGGGGCGGAGGCGGCGTAGGCTCCATCGCTGCGATGCGACGTAGGCTGAACCCTCCCCCCTCCGCGGGGGAGGGTGCCCCACGGAGGGGGGCGGGAGAGGGGAACCACGTTTCCGGAGAGGTCGGGCGCTTCATGAAGGACGCCACATCCTTCATCGTCGCGCGACCCCTCTCCCGGCCCCTGCTGACGCAGGGACCACCCTCCCCCGCAGAGGGGGGAGGGTTCAGGGTGGTGACCTTCACACCGCCCGCATCGACCCGCCCGTTCCGACATGCCGGCTGCGCAGCCGGAAGGCGAGGATCAGCATGAATACCCCGAAGGCGATGGCGTAGCCGCCCATCCAGTAGGTCAGGACGAGGAGCGACAGGACCGGGCTCACGATCAGCGCGATCGCGAACAGCACCGAGAGCACGCCGCCGATCGCCAGCCACCAGCGGCCGTGATCGAGGTGGAGCCGGAAGGCGGCGGCGATCATCAGGCCGCCGGTCACCAGGGCCCAGGCGGCGATGAGGTAGATGAAGGCGACGAGCGTACTGCCCGGCATCAGGAAGGCGAGCACGCCGACCAGGATGTTGAGCACGCCGGCGGCGAGCAGGTAGCCCCAGCGCTCGTGCCGCTCCGCCGCCCGCACCGCCGCCACGATCTCGGCGATGCCGTCGACCAGCATGTAGGCCGAGAAGAAGATCACCAGGGTCAGCAGCGTGGCGCCGGGCGCGATCAGCGCCACGATCCCGAACAGGATCGCGAACACGCCGCGCAGCGCGATCAGCCACCAGTTGCGGGCGAGCACCGCGCTCATCGCGGACAGGCGCGCGAGCGGATCGGGCGGCGCACCGTAGGAGGACGAAGCGCCCGGGTCGGTATTGGGCAACGGCGTACCAGTACTCATCGCAGCATCCTCCGGGACGACGCGCGTAGGGGTGTCGCGAAAGGCCCCGCTTTTCCTGTCCCAACGTCCACGGAGCGTAGCCGTTCCCGGGATCATCGCTTGCGTTCGGTGCGGACGACGCACGGTCGCGTTTCATCCCGGCGGCGTCGCGGGTTTTTTGCCGCATTGCGGAACCCGCGCCTTCGCCCCGGCGTCTTCCACGCCGAGGCGGGCGCCTTGTCCGGTCGGCTCATCCGACCGTCGCGTGGAATTCACGACATGCTGGACGATCAGTCGCGGGCGGAGGCCCCCGTGGGGCGGGACGCGCCGGCGCCCGTCATGGCGCGGCAAGACTCGGCGCAAGAAAATTCGACGCGTCAAGAAAATTCGGCGCGCGACGAGAACACGCGTGCCCTGCGGGAGAACACCCGTGCCCTGCGCGAGCAGCCGTCGCAGGACGAGGCCCGGAGCAAGGACCCGGACGCCGGCGACACGCAATCGGACGAGAAGGACGCCGAGGGCGAGACGAAGAAGCCGGGCCTGATCCGGCGCCATCCGCTCTGGTTCGTCCTCGGGGCGGTCCTGCTGCTCCTCGCCGCGGCCGGCGGCTACTGGTACTGGCTCACCTTCATCCACCCCTACGAGAGCACCGACGACGCCTTCGTGGATGCGCGCCAGTTCGCGGTCTCGCCGAAGGTGTCGGGCTACGTCACCGCCGTGCCGGTCACCGACAACCAGCACGTCGAGGCCGGGACGGTGCTGTTCCAGATCGACAAGCGCGATTACGAGGTGGCGCTCCGGCAGGCGCAGGCGCAGATCCAGTCGGCCCAGGCCCAGATCCAGGGCTTCGACGCGCAGATCCAGGCGCAGCAGGGGAGCATCCAGGAGGCCAAGGCCCAGGTCGAGCAGGCCAAGGCGGCACTGCAATTCGCCAAGCAGGACGCGGCCCGCTACCAGGACCTCGCCCAGCGCGGCGCCGGCTCGGTGCAGCAATCGCAGCAATCGACCTCGAACCTGCAGCAGCAGCAGGCGAATCTCGACCGCGCGAACGCCGCCGTGACGGTGGCGCAGCGCCAGATCGGCTCCTTGCAGGCGCAGCGGGCCGGCGCCGAGGCGAGCCTCGCCCAGGCTCGCGCCCAGGAAGCGCAGGCCAAGCTGAACCTCGAATACACGACCGTGACGACGGCTCAAGGAGGCCGGGTGGTGCGCCTCACCGGCGCGGTCGGGCAGTTCGCGCAGGCCGGCCAGGCACTCAGCATGTTCGTGCCGGACGACATCTGGGTCACGGCGAACTTCAAGGAGACCCAGATCACCGACATGCGCCCGGGTCAGCCGGTCGATGTCGAGATCGACGCCTATCCAGACCACAAGATCACCGGCAAGGTCGATTCTGTGCAGCCGGGTTCGGGCACCGCCTTCAGCCTGCTGCCGGCCGAGAACGCCACCGGCAACTACGTCAAGGTGGTGCAGCGCGTACCGGTGAAGATCGCGGTCGACAACTGGCCGACCGACGTCTCGATCGGCCCCGGGATGTCGATCGTCCCGACGGTGCGCGTGCGCTAGGCGCGGGAGACGGCACCGTGAGCGCCAAGAACCCCGCCGACAGCGCCGCCGGCGACCACAACCCGTGGATCATCGCCATGGTGGTGGCGATCGCCACCTTCATGGAGGTGCTCGACACCACCATCGCCAACGTCGCCCTGCGCTACATCTCGGGCGGGCTCGCGGTCGGCCCCGACGAGGCGGCCTGGGTGGTGACGAGCTATCTCGTCGCCAACGCGATCGTGCTCACCGCCTCGAGCTTCCTCGCCAAGCGCTACGGGCGAAAAGCCTTCTTCATGGCGGCGATCGCGCTGTTCACCGTCTCCTCGGTCCTGTGCGGCTTTGCCTGGAGTCTCGAATCGCTCCTGTTCTTCCGGGTGCTGCAGGGGCTCGGCGGCGGCGGCATGGCGCCGCTGGCGCAATCGATCCTGGCGGATTCCTTCCCGCCGGAGAAGCGCGGCCAGGCCTTCGCCCTCTACGGCGTCGCCATCGTGGTGGCGCCGGTCGTCGGGCCGACGCTCGGCGGCTGGCTCTCCGACCAGTATTCCTGGCACTGGTGCTTCCTCATCAACGCGCCCGTCGGCCTGATCGCCCTGTTCCTGATCTGGTGGCTGGTCCAGGACCCGAAATCGGCGATCGAGGAGAGGAAGCGCCTGCGCCGGGACGGCGTGCGCTTCGACATCGTCGGCTTCATCCTGGTGGCGACCTTCCTGGGCTCGCTCGAGGTCGTCCTCGACGAGGGCCAGCGCAAGGACTGGTTCGGCTCGAACCTGATCGTGGTCTTCGCCTGCCTGACGGTGCTGTCCTTCGTGGCGATGATCCCGTGGGAATTGAACCACAAGAACCCGGTCATCGACCTGCGCCTCCTCGGCCAGCGCCAGTTCGGCTCCTGCTTCCTGGTGATGCTCGCGACCGGCGCCATCCTGATCGCGACGACGCAGTTCCTGCCGCAGCTCCTGCAGGATTATTTCGGCTACACCGCCACCTGGGCCGGCCTCGCGCTGTCGCCCGGCGGCGTCGTCACCTGCCTGATGATGTTCGTGATCGGCCGCGTCTCCGCTTACGTCCAGCCGAAATACCTGATCGCCACGGGCGCTACCATCATCGCCTTCGCGATGGTCGACCTCACCAACCTCTACGGCGACCTCAACTTCGGGTTTTTCGTCTGGTCGCGCATCTATATCGGTATCGGTCTGCCGATGATCTTCCTGTCGATCACCGCCGCCTCCTACGAGGGGATCACCAAGGACCAGACCGACCAAGCCTCGGCGCTGATCAACGTCGCCCGCAACGTCGGCGGCTCGATGGGGGTGTCGCTCGCCCAGAACATCCTGGCCTACCGCCAGCAATTCCACACCAGCCGGCTGGTCGAGCACATCGTCCCCTCGGAGCCGGCCTACCAGGAGAGCCTGCGGGCCGCGACGCAGTTCTTCTCCACCCGCGGCGCCAGCATGGTCGATGCCCAGAACCAGGCGATCGCCTGGATCGGCCGGCAGGTCCAGACCCAGTCCGCCTTCCTCGCCTATATCGACGTCTTCTGGGCGCTCGCCCTGGTCTCGGCCTGCGCGGTGCCGCTCGCGATGATCCTCAAGAACGTGAAGCGCGGCGGCGAGGCGCCGGCGGGCGGGCATTAGGCGGGTCCCGTGGGGAACGCCCGCGCCGCGGGCGCCTTTCCCTCGTCCCACCCACGACCTCATCCTGAGGTCGTGGGTGGAATCCGCGCTGTATGGCTTGCGACAGGTATCGAGAGTTGGCACCCACGGGATCGAAGCTCGTCGTCTACGCCGCCCTGGCCGGCAACCTCGCCATCGCGGTCACCAAGCTCGCGGCGGCGTCCTATACCGGGTCGGGGGCGATGTTCACCGAGGCGGTGCATTCCTTCGTCGATACCGGCAACCAGGGCCTCCTGCTCTACGGGATGCGGCGCGCGGCCCGGCCGGCCGACGACAGCCACAATTTCGGGCACGGGCTGGAGCTGTATTTCTGGTCCTTCGTCGTCGCGCTGCTGATCTTCACCCTGGGCGGCGCCTACGCGGTCTACGAGGGTGTCGAGAAGCTGCGCCATCCCGAGCCGGTGACGGCGCCGTGGGTCAATGTCGGGGTGATCGCGCTCTCAGGGATCTTCGAGGGACTGTCGTTCCGCACCGCCCGGCGCGAGATGCGGGCCCGCTTCGCCCGCGAATCGCTCTGGACGGCGGTCACCCGCAGCAAGGACCCGAGCACCTTCGCGATCATCCTGGAGGACGGGGCAGCGCTGATCGGCCTCGGCCTCGCGCTCGCCGGCATCGTCGCGAGCGGCTTCCTGGGCTGGTCCCGGGGCGACGGCGTCGCCTCGGTGGCGATCGGGTGCCTGCTCATCGCCACGGCGGGCGTGCTGTTTCGCGAGACCCGCAGCCTGCTGACCGGCGAAAGCGCCTCGCCGCGCGTGATCGAGCAGGCGAAGGGAATTCTCACGGCCGACCCACGGGTGGTGCGGATCGAGCGGATGCGCAGCCTCCAGCTTGGCCCCGGCACGGTGCTGCTCGCCGTCACCCTCGACCTCGCCCCTCACCTCTCCGGCGCGGAGTTGCGTCGCGCCACCGCGGATCTGCGTGCCGCCATCCGCCACGGCCTGCCGGGCGTCGCCCATCTGTATGTCCAGCTGCCGGTGCGGGAGCACGAGGGCCAGGAGGCGGCACGAAGAACCGGTTAAAAAATTCCGAATGGGCCGGAACCGGCGCGCGCCTCCGATGTTGTCGCAGTGTCGGAGGTGCCGGGCCGTCCTTCCCGTGCGCCATCCCCGCGGCCGCTTCGCTCAAGCTGAGGCCTCGGGGGAGGGAAGAGTCAGGGCAGTTGGCTCAGGGCTGCGGGCAGGGTGTCGCTCGGGCGCCGGGTGTCGATCTGCTCCGCGATCGCCGCGACCGGCTGGTACAGGTCGAGGCGCTGGTCGATCATGCCGTCCAGACGATCATAGACCTCGGCGACCGTCAGGCTGCGCGTCTTTCGGCCCTCGCGGCGGAAAAACAGGCTGCGATTGGCTTTCGCGGCCGCCCGGAACGAGGCCTGGGCTGGCTGGTGCGGCTTCTCGGCCGTCAATTCCATGAACTTGCCGGCGCTCGCAGCGCCCAGGAAGTGGGCGAAGTAGCATTCCGTCGGCTTCAGGTCGCGCCCGAGGCGCTGCTCCACGCGGCTACGGTCGCGCTTCATCATCTCGCCGGCCATCAGGCTCGCCGCGTAGGGGTCGCGCCGCAGGGCCAGCACCCTGCGCCGGTCGGCCTCCTTCAGGACCACCAGCGTGCCGCCGCGCTTCTCGATCATCTCGGCCTCGGCCGCGTAGCCGTGCTTGGCGCCGAAGCTGCGCAGGAGCTCGAGCCACGTGCCGGTGAGGAACTGGAACAGCCCCTCCGCCGTCGAGGTCGCGGCCCGAACGCTCGGCTGGAAGCTCGATTCCTTGTCGGCCAGCGCCATCAGGTAGACCGGGTCGGTCTCGGTGTCGCGGGCGGCCCGCACGATGGTCTCGACCAGAGCCCGGGGCACCTTCTTGTCGCCGAAGATTACCAGCCCGTCCGGGGTCTCCTCGGGCAGGGCGGTCACCTCGGGGAGGGAAATCTCCTCGGACACGGTCGCGTCCCGGGACAGCGAAGCCTCCCGGGGCAGCGCGGTCTGGGTGTCGGATGCGTCACCGCCCAGGGCCGTCTCCCCCCGCATCTCCTGGCTCAGGCGCTCGAGGTCGTCGCGGATCAGGGCCGTGGTGCTCGGGGTCTCCTCGACCAGCGCCGGGCCTGGCCAGTCCGGCGTCACGCCGCGGGACATCCCGGGGAGGCGCGGGGCGGAGAAGTCGATCCGGTCATGCGCCTCCGCCGCCGGGGCGACGGCGTCCTGCGGCAGGCAGGCCGCGAAGGCGACGCCGACCGCGAGCGCCGCGGCGGCCTTGCGGCTCAGAGAGGCGGCCACGGACAGGGTCCGGCCGCGCGTTCCAGAATGGTGGCCTTCGCGGGCATCGAGCCAGCGGATGGTGTCGGTGCCCGCCTCGGGCACGAGTCGGCCAGCGTCGTCGGCGCAGGGCGCCGGCTCCGGGTAAACCCCCATCTCCAACCTTTTGTCCTTGGCGCGGGTCCGGTCCTGAAGAACCGCGTCGTGTTTCGTGCTTCGCTCGCCGGCACCTCTGGCCGTCCGGTGTGTCCAGAATGGGACGAGGCCGAGGCGAGCCCTGAGGCCATTTTGCGGCACCGTTTCTCTCGGGATGGTTAACGAGGCGTTCCGCGGGCCCGCCGGGACGGATCGCGAGGGCGCGAAAAAATCGTGCGTGGTCTGGAACCAAATACCCCCCGGGGCATTTCCAGTCGCCACGCGGAGTGGGCGAACGATTGCCCCGGTGCCCCGCCCGGGGTCCGCGGGTCTGAAAGAGGACAATCCCTACCGATGAGCATTCAGCCCGGTCGGCGCGTCGGCGTCGCTTTCGTCGGGATGGGTGGGGCTGTCGCCACCACCGCCATCGCCGGCATCGAGATGATCAAGTCCGGCTCGAACCGTCTCGATGGACTGCCCCTTGCGGGCCACGCGGTGGCCGGGATGGTCGGGTACAAGGATCTCGTCTTCGGCGGCTGGGATCTCAACGGCGACGATCTGGGCGCCGCGGCGACCGGTCACGGCGTGCTCACCAAGCAGGACATCGAGAACGGCGCCCAGGTGCTCAACGGCATGAAGCCGTGGCCGGCGGTCGGCAGCGCCAAGTTCTGCAAGAACATCGACGGCGGCAACCGCATCGTCGCCAAGGACCACCGCGAGGCGGTCGATTGCATCGCCGACGATCTCAAGCGCTTCCGCGAGGAATCGGGCGTCGACGACGTGGTGGTCGTCAACCTCGCCTCGACCGAGCGCTGGCCCGACCTCGACGACCCGACGCTGAACTCGGCCGCCGCCTTCGAGCGCGGGCTCGATTCGAGCGACGAGGCGATCAGCCCGGCGATGCTCTACGCGTACGCGGCGATCAAGAACGGCATTCCATATGCCAACTTCACGCCCTCCGTCGCCGCCGACGTGCCGGCGCTCGTCGATCTCGCCAAGCAGATGAACGTCCCGGTCGCCGGCAAGGACGGCAAGACCGGCCAGACCATGATGAAGACGGTGCTCGCCCCGGCGCTCAAGTCGCGGGCTCTGCACGTCGACGGCTGGTTCTCCACCAACATCCTCGGCAACCGCGACGGCCTGGCGCTGAACGACAAGGACTCGCTCCAGTCCAAGCTCAACACCAAGGGCACGGTGCTGGATTCGATCCTCGGCTACCCGGTCGAGGATCACCTGGTCCACATCCACTATTACCGCCCGCGCGGCGACGACAAGGAAGCCTGGGACAATATCGACGTCACCGGCTTCCTCGGCCAGCGGATGCAGATCAAGGTCAACTTCCTCTGCAAGGACTCGATCCTGGCCGCTCCGCTGGTGATCGAGATCGCCCGCGTCCTGGACCTCGCCAAGAAGCGCGGCGACGGCGGCGTGCAGGAGCAGCTGTCGCTGTTCTTCAAGGCGCCAATGGTCAAGAACGGTCACAGCCCCGAACACGCCTTCGGCGTGCAGGAGCGCATGCTGCTCGACTGGCTCGGCGTCCACTAGGGATGGCCGGCAGCCAAATTCCCGCCAACCAGCTTGCGGCGGGCGGGGCTCACGCCCCGCTCACCCAGCGCGAGCTCCTGGTCGAGCTCAACGACATCAAGCGCATCCGGTCCGCCGGGCGCGACGGCTCGATCGCCGAGCGGCTCTTCCTCCAGGCTTGGTCGGCCCTGGCCGGCGGGGCCGACCCGGCGGCCCTCGCCCTCGACATCACCGCCAAGGCGCTGGCCGCCTCGCGCCTCGGCGATCTCGACGCCGCCTTCCTCTCGGTCGCCGGCCTCTCGCCGGATCAGGCTTCCGCCGTGCTGGTGCGGAGCTTCGACGAGGTGGCGGGCCCGCTCGATCCGGTTCTCGCGACCCGTCTGCGCGCCTGCCTCGCTGTGCCGCGGGACTGGACGCCCGGCCCGGTGCCGCACTTCGCCCGGCTCCAGGCCGACCAGCCGCGGGCCGGCGTCACCTGCCCGGGCAAGCCGCGCATCCTGCTGGAGCCGCCGGAGAACCACGCCGAGCATTGCCTGACGGTGGCGGTCTATGGTGTCGCCCTGAGCCCGTTCTACGGCGCCGACCCGACCACGGTCTTCGTCGCAGGGCTGGCCCACCACCTGCACAACGCCCTGATGCCGGATGCGGGCTTCACCGGCGAGATCCTGCTCGGCGACCATCTCGATTCGGTCATCGCGACCCTGAGCGAGCGGGCGCTCTCCGAGCTGGATGCGCCGCTGCGCGAGGTCGTCGCCTCATCGCGAAAAATCCTGCCGGATGATCGCACGGCGGAGGGCCGCGCCTTCCACGCCGCCGACGTGATCGACCGGGTGCTGCAGATCGCCCAGCACCTGCGGGCCGCCTCGCTCACCATGGACACGGTGCTGGGCGAGATGGCCCTCGTCCATGACGGCCCGGTGAAGGGCTTTCACGACCGGGTGCTCGCCGACATGCGGCTGCCGTGACGAGGATCGCGGACACCCTTGGGGGTCCGCACGTCCTTGGGCGTCCGCGCCCGCGCTCTATCTCACGTCAGAGCCTGCCGCAGGGCGGGCGCCGCGAGGAAACGCATCCGTGATCCCGTTCGGGCTCCTCTCGCCGGTCACCGGCGAGGCGCTGCACCACGACACGCCCCATTCCCTGCGCGAGGGCAAGCGCGGCCCGCGCTGGCCGGTGGTCGACGGCATTCCCTATCTGCGGGTCGGCCGCGACGGTCTGGTGGGCGAGGTCCTGGGCCATCTCGACAAGGGGGCGCCCGGCCACGCCCTCGAACTCCTGCTCGCCGACCAGGACGATTGGTGGACCGGCCCGCCCGCCGATCCCGCGACCCTGCGCGACCTCGTGCGCGAGATGAAGTACGTGTCCTTACGCGAGGCCTGCGCCCGCCTCGGCTGGGGCCGGGTCGGAGACTACTTCGTACATCGCTGGAGCGACCCGACCTATCTGGCCGGCCTCGCCCTCTTGGAAGCGCACTGGAACAAGCCGGCTTGCGCCTTCGAGCTCGCCTGCGGCATCGGCCACTACCTGCGCGAGTTGCAGGGCCGCGGCGTGCGGGTCTCGGGGGGAGACGTCGTCTTCGCCAAGCTCTGGGTCGCCCGCCACTGGGTCGCCGGGCAGAGGCCACAGCTCGTCTGCTTCGACGCCGCCGGCCCGCATTGGCCGATCGACCAGGCGCCCGTCGATCTCGTGATGTGCCACGACGCGTTCTACTTCCTCCCCGAGAAGGCCCGCATCCTCGACTCCTTGCGCAAGACGGCCGGCGAGGAGGGATGGCTGGCCTTGAGCCACGTCCATAACAGCGCCCGGCCCGGCTTGTCGGCCGGGCACGCGGTCTCCTCGGCGGAGATCGAGGAGCTGTTTCCCGACGGGCTCGTCTATGACGACGACGAATTGACCCGGGCCCTCGTCGAGGCCCGCGCACCCGTTCCGGCCGCGCCCGCCGCCCTCGACCATGTCGAGGCCTTCTCGGTCGTCTGCGGCCCCGGCATGCGCCCGGCGCCCCGGCCCCTCGTCGACGGGCTGACCCTGCCGCGGGAGGGCGCGCACTTACGCCTGAATCCGCTCTACCGGCCCGATCCGACCGGGGGCTACGTGATCGCCTGGCCGTCCGAGCGCTACCGCGACGAGTACGCGGCCCGCGCCACCTATCCGCGGCACTCCGAGGGCCCCGAGACCCTGGAGGCTGGCCCTGAGACCGTCGATCGCGCCCGCATCCGCGAGTTCGTCGACCTGCCGGAGCGCTGGTGATGCGGGATGCGATCGGCTGGGGCATCGTCGGATTCGGCTGGGTCGCCCGGGACTTCATGGCCCCGGCGATCCAGGCCGCCGACCACCGCCTCGTCGCGGTCTGCGATCCCGGACCTGAGGCCCGCGCCGCCGCTGCCGATCTCGGCGCGCGGGGCCATGCCGACCTTGCCGGGCTCCTCGCGGAGCCGGAGGTCGAGGCGGTCTACGTCGCGACCCCCAACCACCTCCACCGCGGCGCCGTCGAGGCCCTGGCCCAGGCCGGCAAGGCGATCCTGTGCGAGAAGCCGATGGCGGCCTCCCTCGACGACGCCGAGGCGATGGCGGCGGCTTTGGCGCGCACCGGCGCCCTCTACGGCACCGCCTTCGACCAGCGCCACCACCCGGCCCACAGGCTCCTGCGCGACGAGATCCGGGCCGGCCGTGTCGGCACCGTCACGGCGATCCGCATCGTCTATGCGTGCTGGCTCGACCGGGGCTGGACGGCGATTCCGGGGCAGCAGAACTGGCGCATCGACCAGGCTCAGGCCGGCGGCGGCGCGCTGATGGACCTCGCCCCCCACGGCCTCGACCTGACCGACTTCCTCCTCGACGAGCCGATCCTCGACGTCACGGCGCTGACCCAGGCCCGGGCGCAGGACTACGCCGTCGACGACGGCGCGCTCCTGATCGGCCGCACCGGGTCGGGCGTGCTGGCGAGCCTGCACGTCGCCTATAACTGCCCCGACGCGCTGCCGCGCCGGCGGCTGGAGATCGCCGGCACCCAGGGCCTGCTGGTCGCCCGGAACACGATGGGCCAGGAGGCGGGCGGGAGCGTGACCTTCACCGACGGCGCCACCGGCGCGACCGTGCCGCTTCCCTTCGACGGGGAGGCCTCGCCGTTCCTGGAGCAGGTGCGGGCCTTCGGGCGGTCCTTGCGCGATCCGGCGGGACGGGATGCCTGGTCGGCCGCGCGCGACCTGCACACGATGCGGCTGCTGGCCCGCGCCTACGCCGCCTCCCCGTCGCATCTCCCTGAACAATCCCGTCTCCCTGAACAATCCCCTGCCGCGCCGGCCGCCTGACGGCCCCGAGGAGTGTCATCGCTCGTGGACAGACCCGCCGCACCCCGCCCCTATCCTTACGGCCAGACGCGCGTCATCGAGGGACTCCCTGAGCGCCTGCCGGACGCCGTCCGCGCCTATCTCGACGTGCTGCCGCCGGGCCGGATCGTCGGCTTCCCGCTGGCGCCCCTCGACCGGACCGGGGTGCCGTGCTGGTTCGTCTCGCTGTTCCTCGACGATCCCTATTTCGTCGGCGCGATGCCGAGCGGCATCGGCTACGGCGCCACCGACGACGAGGCGATCATCGGCTCGGTGGCCGAGATCGCCGAGAACCTGATGCCGAGCCTGGCGCTGATCCCGCGCAAGAAGGAGCGCGGCAGCTACCACGACCTGGTGCGGGTCTTCGGCGCGAACTCGGTCGCCGATCCGCTCACCCTCGGGCTGCCGGCGGGCAGCCCGGTGAATCGCGACACCGTGCTCGAATGGACCGGCACGGTCCGGGCGCGGACCGGCGAGACGGTGCTGATGCCGCTCGACCTCGCGGCGACCGATTATTTCGAGCTGTCGCCGGGCTACCAGCCCTTCACCAACCTGATCACCAACGGGCTCGGCGCCGGGCCGGACGTGGACTTCGCCCTCGGGCACGGGCTCCTGGAGCTGCTCCAGCGCGACGGCAACGGCCTCTTGTTCCGCGCCCTCGACCAGGGCGTGATGCTCGACACCTCGCAGGGCCTCGGCCCCGAGACGAAGGGCATGCTCGACCGGCTGGAATCCTTAGGGATTCGGGCGATGCCGAAATTCGCCACCGACCAGTTCGGCTTCACCAACGTCTACTGCGTCGGCTACGACGTCGATCCGTCCCGCGCCCCGGCCCCGATCGCGCTCTCGGCCTGCGGCGAGGCCTGCGATCCGGACCGCGAGCGGGCCCTGCGCAAGGCGATCCTGGAATTCCAGGCCGCGCGGGTGCGCAAGACCTTCGGCCACGGACCCCTCGACCTCGCCCGCTCGATCACCCCGCCGGGCTACGTCGACGCCTTCATCGAGAAGGCGCTGCCGAGCCTCGACCTGGAGGAGGGGAGGGCGCTCGCCGCGATGCTCGACTGGATCGGCGAGCCGGCCGAGACCCTGCGGGGCTTCCTCAGCCAGACGGTCTATTCCGAGCGCGCGACCAAGCGGTTCACCGACCTGCCGACGCAAGCGGCCCCGACGGGCCAGGACCGCGGCCGCATCGCCCGCGAGCGGCTGGAGGCGGAGGGGTTCGACGTGCTCTACGTCGACGCCTCGCCGCCGGGCGGCGGCGTCGGCATCGTCAAGGCGATCGTGCCGGGCCTCGAGGTCGAGACCATGAGCTACTACCGCATCGGCGAGCGCAACACGCGAAAACTCATCGAGCGCGACCACCCGCTGATCCGCTTCGGCGAGGAGAGCGAGAGCTTGCGCCCGGTGCGCCTGACCCCGGAGGCCCTGGAGCGCTTCGGCGGCCAGCCATTGTTCGACGTCGCGCTGGCGGAAACCATCGTCGGCCCGCTCTATCCTCTCTACCGCGAGCCGGAATCGCACCACGCGCCGTTCCGCCTGGAGCGCCGGGGGAGGGCGGCATGACACTCCGCTTCGCCTACAACACCAACGGGGCGGCCAACCACCGCCTCGACGACGCGCTCGATCTCATCGCCGAGGCCGGCTACGATGGCGTCGCGCTCACCCTCGACATCCACCATCTCGACCCCTTCGCCGAGGACTGGGCGCAAGCGGCCGAGCGGGTCCGCGGCCGCCTCTACAGCTTGAGCCTCGGCTCGGTGATCGAGACCGGGGCCCGCTTCCTCCTCGATCCGCGCGCCAAGCACGAGCCGACCCTGGTGACGGCCGATCCCGCCGGCCGCGCCCGCCGGGTCGCGTTCCTGCACCGCGCCGTCGACATCGCGGCGATCCTCGGCTCGGAGGCGGTGTCGTTCTGGGCCGGGGTGCCGAAGCCCGGCGTCGATCCGGCGGAGGCCCGGACCTGGCTGCGGGCCGGCCTCGAGGAGGTCGTGGCCTACGCCGCCGAGCGCCGGGTCGTGGCGGCCCTCGAACCCGAGCCCGGCATGCTGATCGAGACCCTGGACGACTACGCCGCCCTCGACCTGCCCGGCCTTCAGCTCGCCCTCGATACCGGCCATTGCCTGGTGACCCAGGAGCGCGAGCCCGCCGCGGCGGTGAGGGAATTCGCCGACCGGCTCGGCACCGTGGCGATCGAGGACATGGCGCGGGGCACCCATATCCACCTGCCTTTCGGCGAGGGCGACATGGATGTGCCGGGTGTGCTCGACGCGCTCGAATCGATCGACTTCGACAGGCTCGTCTGCGTCGAGCTGTCCCGCGAGAGCCACCGGGCCGACCGGATGATCCCGGATTCGCTCCGCTATTTGCGGGAGTGCCGCCGATGAGGGTGTGCTTCGTCAGCCGGCGCTACTTCCCGGCCATCTCCGGCATGAGCGTTTACGCCCAGAACCTCCTGCGCGAGCTCGTCGGCGCCGGCCACGACGTGACGATGGTGAGCCAATACCGGGGCGACGCCTTCGGCACCAGGGTCTATGGCGGCGGCCCGCCGCCGCCGGTGCCCGGCGTGCGGGTGATCGGCCTCGAACAGGTCGGCGAGCAGGCGAGCGGCGACTTCGAGCGCGACATCGCCACCATGGTCGAGACGATCGCGGCGGAGCACGCGAGAAAGCCCTTCGACGTGCTGCACGCGCAGTACGGCTACCCCACGGGCTTCGCCACGCTGATCGCCTCGAAAGCCTTGGGCGTGCCGAACGTCGTCTCGATCCAGGGCGGCGACGGCCACTGGGTCGGTTCGTGCTGCGAGACCCACCGCCTCGCCATGGTGCGGGTGCTGGCCCACGCCAACGCGCTGCTGATCGGCGGGCGCTCTTTCGTGGCCGAGGTCTGCGACCGGCTCGGCAGCGATCCCGATCGCTTCACCATCGTGCCGGGCGCCGTCGACACCGCGCGCTTCCGCCCGCCGCAAGGATGGATGCCGGGCGACGCCGCCGATCCGGTGCGGCTGTTCTATCACGGCCGGGTCGACCGCCGGAAAGGCGTGCTCGACTTCCTCGATGCGTTGAGCCTGCTGCGCCTGCGCGGCACGCCGTTCTCGGCGATCATCTCCGGCATCGGCCCCGACGTGGAGCCGGCCCGGGCGCTCGCCGCCGACCTCGGCTTCCCGGACGATCAGGTGCGCTTCACCGGCTACGCCGATTACGATGCGGTGCCGGGCCTCTACGCCATGGGCGACGTGTTCGTCTCGCCGACTTACGCCGAGGGGTTCTCCAACACGATCCTGGAGGCGATGGCAGCGGGACAGGCGGTGGTCTCGACCCACTCGGTCGGCGTCTCGGATTGCCTGCGCGACGGCGAGAACGGCCTCCTGGTCCAGCCCGGCGACGTGACGGCCCTGGCCGAGGCGCTGCACCGGATCATCGCCGACCGCCCCTTGCGCGCCCGCCTCGCGGCGGCGGCGTTGGAGGAGTGCCGCCGGGTCTATTCGTGGCAGGCGGTGGGGCGGCAGATCATGGAGGTTTACGCGTCGGTGCAGGGCGCGCGGCCGGACCCGGCCTTCGATCCTGACCTGCCGCACGACCCGAGCTGCCGCTTCCGCGCCGAGCCGCATCTGTTGTGAGGTTCACTCCCCCTCTCCCACATGGGAGAGGGATTCCGCGGTCCACTGGTTTTCTCTGAGTATTTCAGTCGATGCCCACAGCCCTCGCCCTCTCGCCCCATCTCGACGACGCCGCCTTCTCCTGCGGCGGCACCCTGGCGCAGCTCGCACAGGGGGGATGGCGGGTGGTGATGGTGACGCTGCTCACTGCCAGCGTGCCGGAGCCGGCGGGCTTCGCCCTCGCCTGCCAGCTCGACAAGGGGCTCGGGCCGGAGGTCGACTACATGGCCCTGCGCCGCGAGGAGGACCGGGCGGCGGCGGCGGCGCTCGGCCTCAACCCGTCGGTCCACGTCGCGCTCCCGGAAGCGCCGCATCGCGGCTACGCCTCGGCCCCCGAGCTCTTCGCCGAGACCCGGCCCGACGATCCCCTCGCCGGCGACCTCGCCCCGGTCCTCGCCCGCCTGATGGCGGACGCGGCGCCCGACCTGCTGCTGGCGCCGCAAGGAGTGGGCGGCCACGTCGATCACGTCCAGCTGGTGCGGGCTCTGACAGCTCTGGCCCCGGCCTGCCCGATCATGTGGTGGCGCGACTTCCCCTATACCGTGCGCCATCCCGACCCGAAGGAGCCGTTCCGCGAGGTCTTCGCGGATCTCCCCGCCGTCACCGTGCGCCTGTCACCCGAGGACGAGGCGGCCAAGCACGCGGCCTGCGGATCTTACGCGAGCCAGATCGGCTTCCAGTTCGGCGGCCCCGCCGGCCTGGCCGAGCGACTGCGCGAGGAGGGCGGGCGCGAAACCTTCCGGCTCGCCGGCGCCCTGCCGGACGGTCTCACCCTGGCGTGACCCCGGCAGCGCCCACGATCTCCGGCCCGAAAAGCCTGGCCGATCCCGGCGCCATCGCGGCACGCCACGCCCTGGTGGAGGTCAGCCCTCACCTCGCATCCCTGCGCCGTCTGGCCGAGCGGATCCGGGCCGAGCAGGACAGGCCGGTGCCGGAGGCCGATCCCCTCGACGGCGGCGTGAGCGCCCGCCTGCTGCTGCTGCTCGAGACCCCGGGCCCGGCCACTGGCCGCACCGCCTTCGTCTCCCGCGACAACCCCACCGGCACCGCCGCCAACCTCTTCCGCTTCCTGTCGCAGGCCGGCATCCCGCGCGCCGACACCCTGATCTGGAACGCCGTGCCCTGGGTGATCCACGCCCCCGGCGCCCGCAACCGCGCGCCGCGCACCGGCGAGATCCGGGCGGCCCGGGCCTACCTGCCGCCGCTGCTGGCCCTGATGCCGGGGCTCGCCGCCGTGGTCCTGTCCGGCCGGGTCTCCCAGACCCTGGCTCCCGACCTCGCCGCGGCGCGGCCCGGCCTGCCCGTGGTGGCGATCCCGCATCCGAGCCCGACCTACGTCTGCACCAGCCCCCTGGTCTCCCGGCGCATCGCCGCCGGCCTCACCGAGGCCGCCCGTCATCTCGGCCTCTCCGGTTGATTTCTGGCCTGCCCCCTTGGCCTGCCCCATGGTTCGGCTGGTCATTCGCCGGCAGAGGGCCTACATGGCCCCCATGCGAGCGGGGCTCGGTCGGAGTGCCGCCGGGCACCTTTGTGCGCGAGCCTGGCCGCGATCGGCCGTGGGCTCGCGCCGGCGACCAGCGGGGTCGGACGCCGACGCGATGAATTTCGCCACGCAGGACAAGAACGTCGCGCAGGCCAGACCCCTGCGCGATGCCGGCGCCGGGACGCCGCGCGACGAGGATCCCGCCGGACAGGATCCGGGCAGCGAACCCGCGCCTCAAGACCCCCGGCGAGATCCGCATGCCGCGCGCCAGGCCCGCCACCGGCGGCGCTACGCCTGGATCGGCACGCTCGCCAGCGTCGTGCTGTTCGTCATCTCCCTCGGGGTGCTGGGCAAGCTCGTCTCCACCGTCACCTGGGCCGAGCTGCGCACCGCCTTCCTGGCGGCGACGCCGGAGCAGATCGGGCTCGCCATCGCGCTGGTGGTGGTGAGCTACCTCTTCCTCACCTGCTACGACGCCCTGGCCCTGCGCCAGCTCAAGCTCAAGGTGCCCTACCGCACCACCGCGCTCGCCTCCTTCACCAGCTACGCGGTGAGCTTCAACCTCGGCTTCCCGCTCTTCACCGCCGGCACGGTGCGCTACTGGATCTATTCGGGCCAGGGCCTCAGCCCCGGGCGCATCGCGGCGCTGACCATCGTCGCCGGCTTCACCTTCTGGCTCGGCATGGGGGCGGTGCTCGGCATCAGCCTGATCCGGGAGGCCGAGCCGCTCTCGCACCTCACCTATACCAGCGTGCTCTTGAACCAGGGGCTCGGAGCCGCGACGCTCGCCGCGGTGATCGCCTATCTGGCCTGGGTCACCGTGAAGCGCCGCAGCGTGAAGGTGCGGGGCTGGCGCCTGGAGCTGCCGGGCCTGAAGCTGTCCTTGAGCCAGATGCTCGTCGGCGCCGGCGACGTCTGCGCAGCGGCCGGCGTGCTCTACGTGCTGCTGCCCGCCGGCCACGGCGTCAGCTTCGAGGCCTTCGTGGCGATCTACGTGCTGGCCGCGATGCTCGGCATCGCCAGCCACGCGCCGGGCGGGCTCGGGGTGTTCGAGGCCACGGTGCTGCTGGCCCTCTCCGGCCTGCCGCGCGAATCGGTGCTCGGCGCGCTGCTGCTGTTCCGGGTCTGCTACTACCTGGTCCCGTTCGTGGTGGCGCTCGCCGCCCTCGGCGCCTATGAGATCGCCAAGCGGGCGCGCCTCACCCCGCGGGAGGCGCCCGACGATGATGCCGCCGAGAGCGATCCGACGCCCTGACCTCGGCGGCCCGCTCGCTTCGCCCGACGATTCGCCGCCCGACGACCCGACGACGATGCCGCCGTTCCTGCCCGGCGCCTCCGGCGCCCTCACCTCCGCCCGGCGGGCGGCCTGGCGGGGCGCGCTCTGCGCCGTGCTGGTCTTCCTGGCCATCCATGGCTGGTATCACGGGTTCGACCTCGGCAGCGGGCTCGCCGGGCTCGTCGCCCTCCTGGCCGGGGGCCTCGTCGCCGCGCCGCGCCGGGGCGAGCCGGTCCCGCGTGCCGACACCCCGCCGGGCCGGGGCCGCCACGGCCTCGCCGAGGCGCTGCTCGCCAACATCCCCGATCCCGTCATCCTGATCGACCGCCGCGCCCTGGTGATCGAGTCGAACGCCGCCGCCCGGGCGCTCCTGCCCTCCTTGCGGCCCCGCCATCCGCTCTCCTTCGCCCTGCGCGACCCCGACGTGCTCGACGGCATCGAGACGGTGCTGCGCACCGGCGAGCCGCTGAAGACGCTCTATTCCCCGCGGGTGCCGACCGAGCGCACCTTCGAGGTGCAGATCGGCGCCATGCAGGGCGGCGAGGCCGGGCGGGCCGGGCCGAACGTGGTGCTGTTCCTGCGCGACCTCACCTCGGCCCAGCGCCTGGAGACGATGCGGGTCGATTTCGTCGCCAATGCCAGCCACGAGCTGCGCACGCCGCTCGCCTCGCTCCTCGGCTTCATCGAGACCCTGCAGGGCCCGGCCCGGGACGACACCAAGGCGCGCGAGCGCTTCCTCGGCATCATGCGGGTCCAGGCCCTGCGCATGACCCGGCTGATCGACGACCTCCTGTCGCTCTCCCGCATCGAGCTGCGCGCCCACGTGCCGCCGACCCAGGTGGTCGATGTCGGCCCGCTCGTCCGTCAGATCGCCGATGCGCTCGGGGTGATCGCCCGCGAGCGCGGCGTCGCCATCACCCTCGATGCCGGGCCGGGGCCGCACCGCGTGCTCGGCGACCGCGACGAGATCCTGCGGGTGATCGAGAACCTGGTCGAGAACGCCGTGAAGTATGGCGGCGACGGCGGACGGGTCGAGCTGCGGCTGGCGACCCGTCCGGTGGAGGACGGAAGGCCCCCCCAGGTCGAGATCGCGGTGCGCGACGAGGGACCGGGCATCGCCCCCGAGCACCTGCCGCGCCTGACCGAGCGGTTCTACCGGGTCGACGCCGCGTCGAGCCGCCAGCAGGGCGGCACGGGCTTGGGGCTGGCCATCGTCAAGCACATCCTCAACCGCCATCGCGGCCGGCTGGTGATCGAGAGCACCCCGGGGGAGGGGGCGACCTTCCGCGCGCTCATCCCGGCGCTCGGCGAGGCCAAGAAAAGCGATCCCAAGAGCGGCGATTCTCAGAAAGGCGAGCCGACGAAGGGCTGAGCGCCCTCAGGGGCAGGCGACGAGCAGGCGCCCGGTATAGTCCGCGGCCGTGGCCGCCGCCGCGCCCGGCGTGCCGGTGGCCTCCTCGTCGGGGATCAGCTGCTCGCCCTCCTGCGCCTGCCGGGCCGGGCGGTTGAGCTTCAGCACGCACTCCGTGCTGCCTGACAGCTTGACCGGATCCCCCGGCGGCAGCCCGAAGGCGACGTAGAAGTCCGGATCGTCGAAGCTCACCACCAGGTTGCGCACCGGGCCGGCGGGGCCTTGCGGCACCAGAGTGAAATCGAGGGTGAGGCGCCCGCCCGAGAAGCTCGCCTTCGGGGCGGGCCCGCCCTTCAGCGCCAGCGGGCGCCCGTTGAGCTTTCCCTGCGTGAAGAAGGCCGTCTCGGCCATCGCTTCCAGGCGCTCGACCGCCATCGCGTCGAGCTTGGCCGGGTCCGGCACGCCGTCGCGCTTCGAATCGAGGTTCAGCACCGCGAAGGCGGAGTATTCCGGATCGAAGGTCCAGGATTCGCGGATCGCCACCAGGTTGCGCTTCTGGTCGAGCACCAGCTCGGCCCGGGCCTGCACCCAGACATGGGGATGCGCCAGCGCCGCTCCCGCCCCGCCGCACAGCATCGCCACAGCCGCCAGAACCCGCCCGATCATCGCCCGCTCCCGCTTCGCCGTGCCCTCTGAGGCTCGAGCGCGGCGAAACCATGTTCGGGACGCAACCTGCGCCATCGATCCAAGCCGTATCGCGGCGGCGCCCCGCACCCCACATCAGATGTGGGAGACCGCACCATGACCGCACCCGCCCGCCGCCTCACCCTGCCCGTCGAGGGCATGACCTGCGCGTCCTGCACCAGCCGGGTCGAGCGGGTGCTGAAGCAGGTGCCGGGCGTGCAGGCGGTCGCCGTCAATCTCGCCACCGGCCGCGCCACCCTCGACCTCGCCCCCGACAACGACCCGACCGCGCTCACCGAGGCGGTCGAGGGCGCCGGCTACGCCGTGCCGGAGGCGGTGAGCGAGCTCGCCGTCGAGGGCATGACCTGCGCGTCCTGCACCGGCCGGGTCGAGCGGGTGCTGAAGGCGGTGCCCGGCGTGCGCGAGGCGAGCGCCAACCTCGCCACCGGCCGGGTCACCGTGCGCCACCCCGCCGGCCTCGTGCCGCTCGAAGCCCTCGAAGCCGCTATCCGGGAGGCGGGCTACGAGCCCCGCCCGGTGCCGGCGGCGGCGACTGCGCCGGCAAGCCCCCGCGAGGCCGAGACGCTCACCCGGGACCTGATCCTCGCCGCCCTGCTCTCGCTCCCCGTCGTGGTGCTCGACATGGGGAGCCATCTGGGGAGCCATCTCGCCGGCCGCGGCCTGTTGCCCGGACCCTGGAGCGCCGGCATCCAGGCCGTGTTCGCCACCCTGGTGCTGTTCGGCCCCGGCCGGCGCTTCTTCGCCCGCGGCCTGCCCGGCCTGGTGCGCGGCCATCCGGACATGAACGCCCTCGTGGCGCTCGGCGCCGGCGCCGCCTACCTGTACTCCCTGGTGGCGACGATCGCCCCCGGCCTGCTGCCGGCGGGGGCAGCCCACGTCTATTTCGAGGCCTCGGTCCTCATCGTCACCCTGATCCTCACCGGCCGCAGCCTGGAGGCGCGGGCCCGGGGCCGCACCGGCGCGGCGGTGGCCCGCCTCGTCGGCCTCGCGCCGAAGACCGCCCTCCTCCTGCGCGACGGCGCCGAGACCGAAGTGCCGGCGGCGGACCTCGCGGTCGGCGACCACGTCCGCGTCCGGCCCGGCGAGCGCCTGCCGGCGGACGGACGGGTGATCGAGGGCCGGTCCCGCGTCGACGAGAGCATGCTCACCGGCGAGCCGATGCCGGTGGCGAAGGAACCGGGCGATGCCGTGACCGGCGGCACCGTCAACGGCACCGGCGCGCTGACCGTCGCGGTCGAGCGGGTCGGGGCCGATACGGCGCTCGCCCAGATCGTCCGCATGGTCGAGGCGGCTCAAGGAGCCAAGCTTCCGATCCAGGCCCTCGCCGACCGGGTCACGGCCTGGTTCGTGCCGGCGGTGCTGGCCTTGGCCCTCGTGACGGGCCTCGCCTGGCTCGCCTTCGCGCCGGCCCCCGCCCTCGGCGAGGCCCTGGTCCACGCCGTCGCGGTGCTGATCATCGCCTGCCCCTGCGCCATGGGCCTCGCCACCCCGACCTCGATCATGGTCGGCACCGGCCGGGCGGCGGAAAGCGGCGTGCTGTTTCGCAGCGGTCAGGCGCTCCAGGCCCTGGAGGAGGTGCGCGTCGTCGCCTTCGACAAGACCGGCACCCTGACCGCGGGCCATCCGAGCCTCACCGACCTGATTCCCGCCCCCGGCTTCGATCCCGACACGGTGCTGGCCGCCGCCGCCGCCCTCGAGACCCGCTCCGAGCACCCGATCGCCCGGGCGATCGTGGCCGCCGCCGCCGAGAAGGCTCTGGCGCTGCCGCCTGTGAGCGCGTTCGTGGCGGTGCCGGGCCACGGCATCAGCGGCCGGGCCGGCGGCCGGGCCGTGGCGGTCGGCGCGGCGCGCCACCTCGCCGGCCTCGACCTGTCGGGGCTGGCGCCTCAGGCCGAGCGCCTGGCGGCGCAAGGGCGCTCGCCGCTCTACGTCGCCCTCGACGGCGTGCCGGCCGCCGTGCTGGCCGTGTCCGATCCGATCAAGCCCGGGGCGGCCGAGGCCGTGCGGGCGCTGACCGCCCAGGGCCTCGCGGTCGCCCTCGTCACCGGCGACGACCGGCGCACCGCCGAGGGCGTCGCCCGGACCCTCGGCATCGCCACGGTGCTCGCCGAGGTGTTGCCCCAGGGCAAGCGCGACGCGGTCCAGGCTCTGCGCGCGCAATACGGCCCGGTCGCCTTCGTGGGCGACGGCATCAACGACGCCCCGGCGCTGGCCGAGGCGGAGATCGGCCTCGCCCTCGGCACCGGCACCGACGTGGCGGTGGAGAGCGCCGACGTGGTGCTGATGGCCGGCGACCCCGCCACCGTCGCCGAGGCCCTGAGGTTGTCGCGGTCGGTGATGCGCAACATCCGCCAGAACCTGTTCTGGGCCTTCGCCTACAACGTGGCGCTGATCCCGGTGGCGGCGGGCCTGCTGCGGGCGGTCGGCGGGCCGTCCCTGTCGCCGGTCCTGGCGGCGGGCGCGATGGCGCTGTCGAGCGTGTTCGTGCTGGGGAACGCGCTGCGGTTGCGGAGCGTGTGAGCGGCGCACCTGTGGCCTTCCCTGTGCCGCGAGAGCACGCGTATCCGTGCCTGACACGTCCGCCATCGTCAGCTTGACCGTGAGTATCGGAATGATCAACGATGCCTTAAATCCAGGCTGTCATGTTCTGCCGGGATCGACGGAAGGTGACAGTCACCTGCAATGCCTGCGAGCGTTGGACTGAAAAATACAACTGATTTTTGTTCGATCCTGGATTCCGGGGCGGAAGTCTTGGGGGCGTTTCTCGAACGGGTCCGGGACGCTTTCGCCGTGCACGCCGTTCTTCTGCTTGGACCCGATGACGGCCCGCCGCTCGGCGTGGCCGGCAGCGCGGGCCTGCCCGCCGGCATCGTCGGTCTGTGCCGGGCCGTGTCGGGCCGAAATCCGGATGATGCACTGCGCGTCGTCGCGGATCTCGGCGCCGCCCCGCGGTGGCGTACCCATCCCGCCGTGACCGGCACGCCGGGTTGCCGCTTCCTCGCGACCCAGACCCTCGGCCCCGGATCGGGACTCCTCGCCCTCGTCGATCGCGAGCCTCGGCGCCTGACCGGGGCCCAGCGCCGGCGCCTGGCCGATTTCGCCGTCGCCGCGGAGTGCCTCGCCCGCGCCACCCGGGCGAATGCGGGCCTGAGCGAGGCCCTCGTCGTCCAGGGGAGGGCGCTGACGCATAGCCGCAAGCTCTTCGATCGCGCTTCGGCGGCGGCGCAGATCGGGGTCTGGGTCTGCGACCTGCCGGACGAGACCCTGACCTGGACCGATCAGGTCTATGCGATGTTCGATCTGCCGCGTGACGCATCCCTCGATCGGGACCGGATCGTCGCCTGCTACGCGCCGGAATCCCGGCAGGCGCTGGCCGCCACCCGCAGCCGCGCCATCGCCGAGCGCGGCGGCTTCACGCTCGACGCCGAGATCGTCACCTTCGCCGGCCGCCGCCGCTGGATCCGCATCACCGCATCGGTCGAGTGCGAGGGCGACGTGCCGGTGCGGATCTTCGGGATGAAGCAGGACATCACCGAGGAGAAGCTGCTCGCCGACCGGACCCGTTACCTGGCCGAGTTCGACGCCATGACGGGGCTTGCCAACCGGGCGACCTTCCAGGACCGGTTCGGGGCGCTGGACCAGGCCGCGCCCGGGCGTCCCCCGTTCGGCGCCCTGCTGCTGGTGGACCTCGACGGCTTCAAGCCGGTCAACGACACCCTCGGCCACGCCGCCGGCGATGCCTGTCTGGTCGAGGTCGCGCGCCGGCTGCGCCGCGCGTGCCGCGACGGCGACCTCGTGGCCCGGATCGGCGGCGACGAGTTCGCGATCCTGCTCGCCACCTCGGCTCCCGGCATCGCCGAGGAGGTGGCGGCCCGGCTCATCGCGACCTTGAGCCGGCCCATGACCTGGGCCGGCCGGATCTTCACCATCGGCGCCTCGGTCGGGATCGCCCGCATCGACGGCCGTTCCGCCGCCGACCTGTTCATCGCGGCGGATATGGCGCTCTACGCGGCGAAGGCGGAGGGCCGGGGGCGGTTCCGGGTGGCGGGGGAAGCGCGTCCGGGCGGGCCGCAGCCCTATGCATCCGCCTCCTAAGCGGACTCGCGTTGGCGGGCCGACGCTTCGTCCGCTTAGGTTCTTGTTTTGTCGCAGATTTTCGTCGCAAAACCGGCAACCACTTTTGCGAAATCTGCTTAGGCCGGCGGCAGCGACGGGTCAGGCGCGGATCGCGCCGAGCCCCTTCCAGTCGAAGGCGATGCCGTGGCCCGGCCGGTCGGGCGCCACCGCGAAGCCCTCCTCGATCGTCAGCGGCTCGGCGATGTAGGCGTCGAGGCCGAAGCCGTGCGCCTCCAGGTAGGAGCGGTTCGGGCTCGCGGCGAGCAGGTGCACGGTGACGTCGTGCGCGCCGTGGGACGTGACCGGCAGGTTGAAGGCTTCCGCCAGGTGGGCGATCTTCATGAACGGGGTCACGCCGCCGCAATTGGTCACGTCGGGCTCTGGATAAGTGACGCCGCCCGCCGCGATCAGCTGCTTGAAGTCCCACAGGGAGCGCAGGTTCTCGCCGGCGGCGATCGGCAGGCCGCCCTCGCGCACGACCCGGGCCTGGCCGGCGACGTCGTCGGGGATGACCGGCTCCTCCAGCCAGGTCGGCTCGAAGGGCTGCAGCGCCCGGGCGGCGCGGATCGCCTCGTCGGCGCTCCAGCGCATGTTGGCGTCGACCATCAGCGGAAAACCCTCGCCCAGGTGCTCACGCATCGCGCGCACCCGCTCGACATCCTCGGAGAGCTTCGGCCGGCCGACCTTCATCTTGATGGCGCGAAAGCCCTTCCTGAGGTTGTCGTCGGTCTGCCGGAGCAGCTGGTCGAGGGGCAGCTGAAGGTCGATGCCGCCGGCATAGCACGGCACCTTGGCGTCGTTTCCGCCGAGCAGCGTCCAGAGCGGCTGGCCGAGGCGCTTGGCCTTCAGGTCCCACAACGCCATGTCGATCGCCGACTGGGCCAGCACCGCCGCGCCGCCGCGGCCGCCGTAATGCTGACCCCACCAGATCCGCTGCCACAGGTGCTCGATCCGGTCGGCCTCCTCCCCGACGATCTGTTCGGGGATGTCGCGCCGCAGGATCGCGTCGATGGCCGCGCCGTTGCGGCCGCAGGTATAGGTGTAGCCCATGCCCTCGGCGCCGTCCGCGTCGCGCAACTGCACGGTGTTGAGCTCGAAGGCCGGCATGTCGCCGTGCATGCTGTCGCTGAGGGTCACGGCCAGCGGCACGCGGTAGTAGCCAGCCTCCAGCGAAACGATGCGGGGCATGGTGCTCCTCCCTTTTGTCACGGCTCGTCGGCCGCTTATCGACACGCCGGTGTCGTGTTGCGGGCCTTGTATGGTAGTCGGTCGCTGGATCGTCAAGGCGGGATTGTCGTGTATTGTCGAAGACGAGAGCGATACTATTATGGGAAGGCTTTTACGATTTGCGCGAAGGTTGTCAGCGGCTGACCCTGTAGCGCGCAATATGATCCCGCTTGACTCATACCATGTGCTGATCGTCTGCGAATTGCTTCAGAGGCCGTCCCGTGCTGATATGCCGGAAAGCCGCCCGACCAACGGGGCGCGTGGGAGGAATAGATCGATGAAGCGGGTGATCGCGGGAGCGTTGTCGCTGGGCGGCCTGATAATGGCAGCGCTGCCGGCCGTGGCGCAGGACAACAAGACGCTCACCGTCTGGTTCAGCAAGGGCTTCTACCGGTCCGAGGACGAGTCGCTCTGGGCGACGATCAAGAAGTTCGAGCAGAAGACCGGGATCAAGGTCGAGCTGTCGCAATACGCGATCCAGGACATGATCCCGAAGACGGTGGCGGCGCTCGATTCCGGCTCGCCGCCGGATGTCGGCTATTCCGACACCTACAACAACCAGGCCGCCGGCAAGTGGGCCTACGAGGGCAAGCTCGAGGACCTCACCGACATCCTCCAGCCGATGATGCCGCGCTTCGCGCCCCAGACCGTCGAGCACGTGCTGCTCATGAACGGCCAGACCGGCAAGAAGGCCTATTACGGCTTCCCGCTCAAGCGCCAGACGCTCCACACCGAGATCTGGGGCGACATGCTGGAGAAGGCCGGCTTCAAGCAGGCCGACATCCCGGCGAAGTGGTCGGATTACTGGGCGTTCTGGTGCGACAAGGTCCAGCCCGCCTACCGCAAGGCCTCGGGCACCCGCACCTACGGCATCGGCGCGCCGATGGGCGTGGAATCGACCGACAGCTTCCAGTCCTTCTACGCCTTCATGGACGCCTACGACGCCCGGCTCGTCGACAACGACGGCAAGCTGACCGTCGACGATCCGAAGACCCGCGAGGGCCTGGTCAAGGCGCTGAAGGACTACACCGATCCCTACATCAAGGGCTGCGTGCCGCCCTCGGCCACGACCTGGAAGGACCCCGACAACAACGTCGCCTTCCACAACCGCACCACGGTGATGACGCACAACTTCACCATCTCGATCGCCGCGAAGTGGTACGAGGACAGCGTCAACCCGAACAACACGCCCGAGCAGCGCGAGGCCTCGAAGAAGGCTTATGAGGAGACGATCATCACCGCGCCGTTCCCGGCCCGGCCGGACGGCAAGCCGATGACCTATCGCGCCGACGTCAAGCAGGGCGTCGTCTTCTCCGGCGCCAAGAACAAGGCGGCGGCCAAGGAGTTCGTGAAGTTCATCATGGAGGAGGACAACCTCCGTCCCTACGTCGAGGGTGCGATCGGCCGCTGGTTCCCGGTCACCACCGCCTCGATCGAGAGCCCGTTCTGGCAGGCCGACAAGCACCGCAAGGCGGTCTACAACCAGTTCAAGTCGGGCACCGAGCCGTTCGACTATGTGAAGAACTACAAGTTCACGCTGGTCAACAACGAGAACGTGTTCGCCAAGGCGATGAACCGGGTGGTGAGCGAGAAGGTCCCGGTCGAGAAGGCCGCCGACGAGATGCTGGCCCGCATCAAGCAGATCGCCGCGCAGTAACCGCCCGATCGCCACGATGATCCCGGGAGCCGGGTCCGGACCGTGACGGTCGGGATCCGGCTCACCGTTTTCGAGAGTGCCGCCTGTCCCGCCCTGATCCGTCAGGCGGGACAGGCTCCATCCGCTATCGCCCGCCCGCGGCAGGGCCTCAGGCAGGATCCCCTCATGCAGGGTCCCTTGGAGGAGACAGACCATGTCCGCAACGGTCGCTGAGGCAGCGCCGGTCGCCGCGGCCCAGCCCTTCCGCCTGACCTCCTGGCAGGCCTGGGGGCTGATCCTGATCGCGCCCTACCTGCTCGTCTTCCTGTTCTTCGTCATCTACCCGATCGGCTACGGCCTGTGGCTCGCCCGCAGCCCGGCGAGCTACGAGCATCTCGCCGCCGATCCGATCTTCGCCCGCGCCGTCGTCAACACGCTGGTCTTCCTGATCATCGGCATCAACGTGAAGATGGCGATCGCGCTGATGCTGTCGGGCTTCTTCACCAACGAGCGGCGCTGGATCCGCTGGCTGTCGGTGCTGTTTATCCTGCCCTGGGCGGTGCCGTCGATCCCGACGATCCTGTCGGTGCGGTTCATGCTCAACCCCGAATGGGGCGTGGTGAACTCGCTGATCTTCCGCTTCACCGGCGAGGACGGCCCGAACTGGCTCAACGACCCGTGGCTGGCGCTGACGCTCGCCATCGGGGTCCATATCTGGAAGTCGCTGCCGTTCTGGACGCTGATCCTGCTCGCCGGCCGCCTCGCCATCTCGGCCGACCTCTACGAGGCGGCGTCCGTCGACGGCGCCACGAAATGGCAGAAGTTCCTGCACGTCACCTGGCCGTCGATGCGGACGCTCTACGTGACCTGCACCATCCTGTCGATGATCTGGACGCTGGGCGACTTCAACTCGGTCTACCTGCTCACCGGCGGCGGGCCCGCGGACCTGACCCACGTGCTGGCGACGCTCGGCATCCGGTATCTCCGCCTCGATCAGGTCGACGCCTCGATGGCGGCGGTGGTCTGCGCGATGCCCTTCGTGCTGCCGCTGGTCTACGTGCTGATGAAGAGGCTCTCGAAATGAGCACGACCACCACAGCCCGCGCCCCGCTGGCCGCTCCTTCAGCGGAAGAGCGCTCCGCCGCCCGGACCAACTGGCTGCGCGCCGCCGGGACGGAGGCCAAGCTCCTCCTCGTCGGCATCCCGGTCCTGCTCTGGACCGTGATCCCGATCTACCACCTCGTCCTGTTCGCGATCTCGCCGAAGCAGGACGCGATGTCGGGGGCGCTGTTTCCGGCCCACCCGACGCTGCAGAACTTCAAGATCGTGTTCGGGCAGAATCACTACTTCCTGTCGAACTTCTGGCAGCAATTCTGGAACTCGGCGGTCATCGCCTTCGCGACCGGGGTGCTGACGCTGCTCATCGCCACCGCGGCGGCCTTCGCGATCAGCCGCCTGAAGGTGAAGGGCGGCCGGACCGTGATGAACATGGCCCTGTTCACCTACTTCATCCCGGCCGCGTTCCTGGCCGTGCCGATGTACAAGACGATGGGGGCCTACGGGCTGCTCAACTCGAAATGGGCGCTGATCCTCGCGATGGTGACGATCGCCAGCCCCTACGCGATCTGGGTGCTGAAGCAGGCCTCCGACAAGCTGCCGGTGGAGCTGGACGAGGCGGCGATCATGGACGGCGCCTCGCCACCCCAGCTCTTCCGCTTCGTCTACCTGCCGCTGATGGTCCCGTCGCTGGTCGCGATCGGCGTCTACGCGCTGCTGCTCGCCTGGAACGAGTACCTGTTCGCGTTTCTGCTCCTCTCCCGCGACACCGACGTGACCCTGCCGGTGGCCCTGGGGAGCTTCCTGGCGGCGGATGACTCGCCGTGGGAGCTGCTGATGACCACCGGGTTGATCTACGCCCTGCCGCCTGCCGCGATCTATTATGTGTTCAAGCGGTATATGGTGGGTGGGTTGACGGCTGGGGCGGTGAAGAGCTGACGGATAGATTGTTTTGATGTGGGTTGCCGGTCACGCACGATATGTCCGTGACCGGACTTTTCGTGTATGCACCTTTGTTGACCGCTTACAGCTTTTGCTTTAAATAATTTAGTGTCATAGGTAGGAAATTTATGTTTATTGATAGTTCTGTGCGGAAAGCAGCCAGGAGTCTAAAATCTCCTACCAGTCCAAATTTTGCTCCGCTTGAATGGAGTTCACTTGTTGATAAATTCAAATGCGATCTTTCCGATTACAGATTAATAACTACGGCAATTTGGATTGCTAGCCAGAGCGCGCGGCTTCGTGTCTCAAGGCTCTCGCTCGACCCTTGTGTGCTTGGGCCAGCCTCTTCGACAATATTAGCGGTTGCGTCACTCAACAGGCAGGCCGACGTCGCGTTGCGAAGGCAAATAAAAAGTATGCGCCGTGCTTCGAGAAAGGATCCAGGATTTATTCCTTCGACGGACGAACTGGCTAGTCGCCCGATTAATTTTCACGAAACCGGACAATCTCTTGCTCTTGAGGATGTCATTGATGCTGCGGGCGATCTTATCGAAGGTTGGCTTTTTGACGCTGCGAAAGAAATCGCAAGCCACAACAAGCGACATGATGGCTTTTCGTTGATTGATATAGCGAGGCGTGCAGTCGCTTATTATTCTGTTCAGAGAGGTTTACACAATTTATGGCAGCAAGCTCTTTGGGAGGCATGGCACATTGACGGTGCAAAAGGTAAAATGCTATGGATGCCAGAAGATCCTAAACTAGCTACTATGTTTCATGCTTGGTTGATTCGTGCTCGCTCGAATTCAGCCGAACAATATTTTCTTGAAGAAGATATTTGGAGAAATTTTCCACGCGAGGTTCGGCGGAAACTTAGCCTTCGCCGAACAGTTGTGCGTCTTGAGCGACAGCGTGGGAAAAGTTCACGACTTATTGTTGATCGCCCTCGCGCGCTCGATAAAGTACCGCATTATGCAATGTCTAGAGCAAATCTCGAAGCGTCCTATTTAGGCGATTTCCTTGATCAACGTTTTCCTAAAAATCCTGAACTGAGTTGCGAAATACTTTTGCGGGCTTGGTATATAATTGCGGATGCCGTACAGTTTTTGCTGGGAGATGTCGCTGGTAGAGAATTTGATAATGTGAATGATGTTAGGGGGTGGGCTTGTGTTCTTCGAAGGTCCGATCTTGTTTCAGTTTTGATTGATGCTCTTGAGTGTACTAAGCAGGTATCGGAGTGTGTAGTCGAATTTCTTACGTGGGCTCCGGGTGTTTATAAAGGCCTATGGGGCGCGCCAATTGTACAAATTCCGGGTCGTCAGGAAGTATGCTTGGCAGGCGCTATTTTAAAAGGTGCTAATATGATACGGAGTGCTGAAATATGGATGGAGAAGGGTGGCCTCTCCGACAGTCTAGCCGCTCATTCTCGAGGGGAAAGCTATGAGGCTGGCCTTAGGAAAAAAATGCTCGCGAAACTGCAAGGCAACATTCTACTTAATGATTACTCTATGGTGAATTTTGCAATCAAAAAAAGTAAAAATTTTCCTGAGGAAATAGACTTGCTCATTAGATTAGGCTCTCTACTGATAGTTGGTGAAGTAAAATGTTTTTTATTTCCTTCAGATCCAAGAGAGAAGTTTAATCATTTGAAAAAACTGGAAAAAGCCGCCGGTCAAGCCTTAAATAAGGCTTCGGCTGTAAAAAGCAATAAGCATTACATTGCGTCTTTGCTTGGGGTTGACCGATCAAAGATGGAGAATATGAAAATTGTACCACTTGTGGTGGTCAATCAGGGATTCGGCACGTCTTTGATGATTGGTGGATGCCGTATTACAGATGAAAAATTTCTCAGTCTTTATCTTGGCTCGGGTTCGTATTATGGGAATGCAATCAAAGTTGCAAATGAAGGGCTCTATCCGATTTCAGAAGATATTTATTCAAGCCAACGTGAAGCCGAAGAAACTTTTGAGGCGATGCTCGAAAATCCTCCTCCTCTAAAAAGATTCATTGATCGCCTTCAATGGAGTTCATTCCCGTTTCCTACGGCGTCGGGAGAGCCGTTGAAGTGCGCAACAACAATACTCAGCGATCTTTCGGTTGAAGAGCGTAGATTTGCTGAAAATACAGTCCGTGCAATAAAGCAGTCGTCACATCAATAATTTGTTATATAAATTCCTCACGCCTTTGCATCGACACGTCCATGCCAAGGCGTCCGGCGCATCAGCACCGACGTCCATCCGGGCTTACCTTACGTCTTCAAACGGATCTGTTCGAAGGCGCGGCGGTATAATATATTAACCGGACATACAAAATTGATTTCGACTAGGGCACAAGTAATTCTATAAACTATTTGTGCCCTAACTCAGTGCGGCTCTTTTGGTTGAAGCTTTACGCCACCGCCGCCACACCCCCCGGCATCAACCGCCCTTCCTCCACCGCATGACACGCCACCCCATCCCGGAACACCGGCACTTCCGCCTTGCACCGCTCATTCGCGAACGGGCAGCGCGGGTGAAACGTGCACCCTGACGGCGGGTTGATCGGGTTGGGGATCTCGCCCTGCACCGGCACGCGCTGCCGTCCGACATGCGCAAGGTCCGGAACCGCATCGAGGAGCATGCGGGTGTAGGGGTGCTTCGGGGCGGTGAAGAGCTCGCGGCCGCCGCCGATCTCGACGATGCGGCCGAGATACATCACGCCGATGCGGTTCGCCATGTGGCGCACCACGGCGAGGTTGTGGCTGATGAACAGGTAGGTCAGGCCGAGCCGGTCCTGCAGGTCGCGCATCAGGTTCAGGATCTGGGCCTGGACCGAGACGTCGAGGGCCGAGGTCGGCTCGTCGGCGACCAGGAACTCGGCCTCGGAGGCGAGCGCCCGCGCGATGGCGATGCGCTGGCGCTGGCCGCCCGAGAAGGCGTGGGGGTAGCGCTTGCCGTCGTCCGGGTGCAGGCCGACCAGGGTCAGCAGCTCGCCGACCCGGGCCTGGATCTCGCGCTCGCCGGTGAGGAGCCCGAAGGCGCGGATCGGCTCGGAGACGATCCGGTCGACCCGCCAGCGCGGGTTCATCGAGGCGTAGGGGTCCTGGAAGATCATCTGGATGCGCCGGCGCAGCTGCCGCCGCTCGGCGGCCTGGCGCGGGTCGGTCATCGAGATGCCGGCAATCGTCACCTCGCCGTCGGAGGGCGGCATCAGGCCGACCACCATGCGGGCGACCGTCGACTTGCCGGAGCCGGATTCGCCGACGATCGCCAGCGTCTCGCCCTTGGCGACCGAGAACGAGACGTGGTCGACGGCGCGCAGGTATTGGCGCGGCTGGCGCTCGATCACCCGGTTGAGCCAGGGGCGGGAGACGTCGAACAGGCGGCGCAGGTCGCGGACCTGCACGTAGTCGGGCTGGGGAGACATCACGGGCTTCAAGGAGATGTGGGGCTTCATGCGGCGGCCTGTCCGGACGCGTCGTAGAGGTGGCAGGCGACCCGGTGCGAGCCGACCGTCAGGGGCTCGGGCCGGTCGACCGTGCAGCGGGAAAAGACGTTGGGGCAGCGCGGGTTGAAGGCGCAGCCGGGCGGGATCGCCGAGAGCCGCGGCATCGCGCCGGGGATCTGGGCCAGCCGCTCGGCCTCGTGCGACAGCGAGGGAATCGCCCCCATCAGGCCCTTGGCGTAAGGGTGGAGCGGATCGCCCACGAGCGCCGCCACCGGGCCGATCTCGGCCACGCGGCCGGCATACATCACCGCCACCCGGTCGGCGGCCTCGGCGATCACCCCCATGTCGTGGGTGATCAGCATCACGGCGGTGCCGTGGTCGCGCCCGAGGCGCTTCAGCAGCGTGATGATCTGGGCCTGGACCGAAACGTCGAGCGCCGTGGTCGGCTCGTCGGCGATGATCAGCTCCGGCTCGGCGGCCAGCGCCAGCGCGATGACCACGCGCTGCCGCATGCCGCCCGAGAATTCGTGCGGGAAGCCGTCGATGCGCCGCTCCGGCGCCGGGATGCCCACCTCGGCCAGGAGATCGATCGCCCGCTGGCGGGCGGCTTTCGCCGAAAGGTCGGTGTGGGTGCGGATCGTCTCCTCGATCTGCCGGCCGACCCGGTAGAGCGGGTTGAGGCTGGTCAGCGGGTCCTGGAAGATCATGCCGATGCGCCGGCCGCGCACCTTGCGCATCGCCTCCGGCGACAGGTTGTCGATGCGCTCGCCGTTGAGGCGGATCTCGCCGCCGGCGATGCGGCCGGGCGGGTCGATCAGGCCGATCACCGCCGAGCCGGTCACCGACTTGCCGGCGCCGGACTCGCCGACGACGCCGAGCACCTCGCCGCGGTTGATCTCGAAGGAGACGCCGTCGAGCGCGGTCAGCACGCCGCGGCGGGTGGCGAACTCGACCCGCAGGTCGCGCACCGAGAGGACGGGTTGGGTCATGGGAATTACTGCAGCTTGGGGTTCAGGGCGTCGCGCAGCCAGTCGCCGAGCAGGTTGATCGCGAGCACCAGGCCGGCGAGCGCCAGGCCCGGGAAGGCGACGATCCACCACTCGCCGGAGAACAGGAAGCGGTTGCCGGTGCGGATCAGGGTGCCCAGCGACGGCATCGTCTCCGGCAGGCCGGTGCCGAGGAAGGAGAGCGTCGCCTCGGTGATGATGGCGAGCGCGAGGTTGATGGTGGCGATGACGAAGACCGGGCCGGTGACGTTCGGCAGGATGTGGCGGGTGAGGATCACCGGCGCCGAGAGGCCGATGAGCCGGCCGGCCTGGACGTAGTCCTTGTTCTTCTCGACCAGCACCGAGCCGCGCACGGTGCGGGCGTACTGGACCCAGAACGACAGGCCGATCGCCACCACGATCAGGGCGATCTGCGCGTTCGCCTCCATGTGGCCGCCGGCCACCGCCTTCGCGACGCCGTCGACGATGAGGGCGATCAGGATCGCCGGGAAGGTCAGCTGCACGTCGGCGACGCGCATGATGACCGTGTCGACCCATCCGCCGGCATAGCCCGCGATCAGCCCGAGGCCGATGCCGATGAAGCCGGAGAGCAGCACGCCGAGCACCCCGACGAGGAGCGACAGGCGCATGCCGTAGAAGACCGCCGACAGCACGTCGCGGCCCTGGTCGTCGGTGCCGATCAGGAACGGCGCCTGGCCGTCGGCGTACCAGAGCGGCGGCAGGTTGGCGTTCATCAGCTCGAGCTGCGCCGGGTCGTAGGGGTTCTGCGGCGAGATGAGGGGGGCGAGCAGCGCCAGCGCGATGAACAGCACCGTCGCCGCGAAGGCGGCGATCGCGAGCTTGGAGCGCCGGAAATTGGCGAACAGGTCGGAATCGAGGAAGCGCGCGAGGCGCGAGGGCGGCGCCTCGACCACCAGGGCCGGCGCGGGAGCGGAGGAGGCCATGTTACAAAACAATCCTCACGCCGCCCGCCGCACCGAGAGGCGCAGGCGCGGGTCGACGATGGTGTAGAGAAGATCGACCGCGAGGTTGATCGACACGAAGATAAGGGCGACGAGCAGCAGGTAGGCGGCCATGATCGGCACGTCGACGTTCTGCACCGCCTGCACGAAGAGCAGGCCCATGCCGGGCCACTGGAACACCGTCTCGGTGATGATCGAGAAGGCGATGATCGAGCCGAGCTGGAGGCCCGCGACCGTGATGACCGGGACCAGCGTGTTCTTGAGCGCGTGGCCGAAATGGATCGACCGGGTGGTGAGGCCCCGCGCCCGCGCGAAGCGGATGTAGTCGGTGCGCAGCACCTCCAGCATCTCGGCCCGGACGAGGCGCATGATCAGCGTCATCTGGAACAGCCCCAGCGTGATCGAGGGCAGGATCAGGGCCTTCCAGCCTGACACGGTCAGGAAGCCGGTGGTCCACCAGCCGATCCGCACCGTGTCGCCGCGGCCATACGAGGGCAGCCAGCCGAGCGTCACCGAGAACAGGAAGATCAGCAGGATGCCGATCAGGAAGGTCGGCAGCGAGACGCCGATGAGCGAGATGGCTTGCAGGAGCTTCGCCGCCGCGCTGTGGCGGTGGAGCGCCGAGTACACCCCCATCAGGATGCCGGCGGTGAGCGCGAACAGGGTGGCGCAGAGCGCGAGTTCGAGCGTCGCGGGCATGCGCTCGGCGAGCAGCGTCGAGACCGGCTGGCGAAACTGGTACGAGTTGCCGAACTGGCCGCGCACCGCGTTGCCGGCGTAGCGGGCGAACTGCACCAGCACCGGATCGTCGAGGCCGAGGCTCTGGCGGATCTGCAGCCGCTCGGCATAGGGCGTGTCCGGGGCGACGAGCTGGTTCACCGGATCGCCGGCGAAGCGGAACATCGCGAAGGCGATCAGCCCGACCGCCAGCAGCACCCCGACGGATTGCAGCAGGCGGCGGAGAATGAAGGCGAGCATGGGGTTTTTCTTGTGTTGGTGTGGTCCGAGGCCGTGTCCCGGACCCGGTTCTTCGTCTGGAAAGCAGTGAGGGCTCGATCCTACCCGCGCGGGATGGGATCGAGCCCGGTCACCCAGGAGTGTTGGAGCGCCTTATTGCTCCTTCGACACCCAGTACAGCATCATCTGGTTGTCGGCGCGGGGCACCAGCTTGACCTTCTTCGACACGCCCCAGGCCAGCGCCTGCTGGTGGAGCGGGATGTAGCCCCAATCGGCCATCACGATGTCGTAGGCCTGCTTGATCATCAGGTTGCGGGCCTCCTGGTCGGTCTCGCGCTCGATCTTGTCGGCGAGCGCATCCACCTTGGGGTTGCAGTAATTCCCGAGGTTGGTGGTGCCGCGCGGCGAGGACTTGTCGTTGCGGCAGCCGGTGATCTCGTACAGGATGTTGTGCGAGTCCATCGACGACGGCGTCCACCCGAGCAGGTAGAACGACGTATCGTAGGCGGGCTTGAGGATCTTGGCGAAGTACTTCGCCTTGGGCTGGGCGATCAGGTTCACCTTGACGCCGACGCGGGCGAGCATCGAGGTGATGGCCTGGCAGATCGCCTCGTCGTTGACGTAGCGGTCGTTCGGGCAGTCGAGCGGCACCTCGAAGCCGTTGGGGTAGCCGGCTTCGGCGAGCAGCGCCTTGGCCTTGTTCGGGTCGTAGGCCGGGCGCTTGAACTCGCCGGCCAGCGGGAAGAGCGGCGGGGCGATCAGCAGGGCCGCCGGGGTGGCCTGGCCGCGCATGACGCGCTTGACGATGGCGTCCTCGTCGATGGCGCGGAAGAACGCCTCGCGCACCCGCACGTCCTTGAACGGGTTCTTGCCCTTGACGTTGGAGCCGCGCAGCTCGTCGCTGGTCTGGTCCATGCCGAGATAGATCGTGCGCAGCTCGGGCGCGTTCACCACCACGGCGTTGGCGCTCGAGCTGACGCGGCTCTGGTCCTGGAGCGGCACCGGATCGACCCAGTCGACCTCGCCCGAGAGGAGCGCGGCGACGCGGGTGGCGTCGTTGCCGATCGTGGTGAAGATCGCCTCGTCGATGTTCGACTCGACCTTGCCCCAGTAGCCGTCGAACTTCTTGAACACCGTGCGCACGCCGGGCTGGTGCTCGGTGATGGTGAACGGGCCGGTGCCGTTCTCGTGGAGCGCCGCGTAGCTCGGGGTCGAGGCCGAGACCGGGGTGGGCTTCAGGGCGTCGTGCTTCTCGGCCCAGGCCTTCGACATGATGTACCAGCCGCCGAACTGGTACAGGGCGATCGGGTTCGGGTTCTTCAGCACCATGTCGACGGTGTGGTCGTCCACCTTCACGAAGGTGGCGTCGGCCGGGACGTTGGTCTGGAAGTTCGAGCCCGGCGCGCGCACGCGCTCGGCGGAGAAGATCACGTCGTCGGCGGTGAACGGCGTGCCGTCGTGGAACTTGACGTTCTTGCGTAAGCGGAAGCGGTAGCGGGTCGGCTCCGGGGTCTCCCAGGACTCGGCGAGGCCGGGGACCAGCTTCAGGTCCTTGTCGCGGGTGACGAGCGACTCGTAGACCGCGCCGTGCGCGGCGATCGTGAACGTCTCTTTCAGGGTGTACGGGTCGAGGGACTTGAGGTCGCCCTGGAAAGCGAACCGGAAGGTGTTGGCGGCCGAGGCCGGCGCGGCGCTCAAGCCCGCCGCGAGGGCGGTGGCGGCGGCGAGGCAGGCCAGCAGCGGACGAAACTTCACAGGCGACATCGACAGGCACACTCCGCGGGGGAATCAAGCTCTTACTAGAGCCTTCCGGCGCCACAGGCGACGCCGGAATGATGAAAAATGATGCATCATCCCCGTCCTTCCCGCCAGACGACGGAAGGGTCGGGATCGATCATGCAACCCTAACAAGTCCCGGGCCAACCGGCCCCGGGCCATGCGCCCGGCGCCGGGCCCGCGACATTCGCGAGCCGTGCGAGGGAGTTGACCGCGCGACGGTCTGCCTGTTGCATCCTGCGCGTCCGTTCCCGCCCCGATATGAGCGTATTGTCACATGCCCGTCATCAACCGCGTCGCCGCCCTCGCCGACGAGATCACCGCCTGGCGCCGCGACTTCCACCAGCATCCCGAGCTGCTGTTCGCCCTCGACCGCACCTCCGGCCTGGTGGCCGAGCGGCTGCGGGCCTTCGGCTGCGACGAGGTGGTGACGGGTCTCGGCAAGACCGGCGTCGTCGGCGTCATCCGCGGCCGCGATACCGGCTCGGGCAAGGTGATCGGCCTGCGGGCCGACATGGACGCCCTGCCGATCGAGGAGACGAGCGGCGTGCCGCACCGCTCCACCGTGCCGGGCAAGATGCACGCCTGCGGCCATGACGGCCACACGGCGATGCTGCTGGGTGCGGCCAAGTACCTGGCCGAGACCCGCAACTTCGACGGCACGGCGATCGTCATCTTCCAGCCGGCGGAGGAGGGCGGCGGCGGTGCCGACGTGATGCTGAAGGACGGCCTGATGGAGCGCTTCGGCATCCAGGAGGTTTACGGCCTGCACAACAAGCCGGGCCTTCCCCTCGGCAGCTTCGCGATCCGCCCCGGCGCGATCATGGCGGCGGCCGACCGGATCACCATCACGGTCACCGGCAAGGGCGGCCACGCGGCGGCCCCCCACGATTGCATCGATCCGGTGCTGGTCGCCTCCCACATCGTCACCGCCCTGCAATCGATCGCCTCCCGCACCGTCGACCCGGTGCAGTCGGCGGTGATCTCGATCACGCAGGTCAAGGCCGGCGACGCCTTCAACGTCATCCCGGAATTCGCGATCCTCAACGGCACGGTGCGCACCCTGTCCGAGAGCGTCCGCGACCTGTGCGAGGCGCGCATCGCGCAGGTGGCCTCGAACGTCGCCGCCGCCTTCGGCGCCACCGCGACCGCCGATTACGGCCGTGGCTACCCGGTGACCGCCAACGATCCGGGACGGGCGAGCTTCATGGCCGATGTCGCCGCCGAGGTCTCGGGCGAGGGCGCGGTGGAGCGCGCGGTCCAGCCGATGATGGGCGCGGAGGATTTCTCCTACATGCTGAACGCCCGGCCCGGCGCCTACATCTTCCTCGGCACCGGCCCCGGCGCCGGCCTGCACCACCCGGCCTACGACTTCAACGACGAGGCGGCGCCCTACGGCGTATCGCTGTTCGCCCGGGTGATCGAGCGGGCGATGCCGGCGGCGTAGGATCGCGAGACCGTCAAGCGCGGCGTGACGAGACGCAAAGATGGTCCGCGCGCCTCGCTCCCGCGGTCTCCCGGAGCTCGCCGAAAGGCGAGAACCCGGGATCGCTAGCCGCTGATGATGCAGGACAGGGCTGACGGCGTTTCGACGTCTTCGAGAGCGTCAGCTTTCATGGATCCCGGGTTCGGCTGCGCGGGCCCGGGACGATATGGTGGGCGTTATACCGCCGCGCCTTCGAATGGGCGCCGGCGCTGATGCGCCGGACGCTTTCGCATCGACACGTCGATGCGAAAGCGCGATGGTATCAGTCCCATCGAGGGAAGGCTAACTCCACTCACACCTCGAACGTCACGCCCTGCGCCAGCGGCAGGGTCTTGCCGTAATTGATGGTGTTGGTGGCCCGGCGCATATAGGCCTTCCAGGAATCCGAGCCCGCCTCGCGCCCGCCGCCGGTCTCCTTCTCGCCGCCGAAGGCCCCGCCGATCTCGGCGCCCGAGGGCCCGATATTGACGTTGGCGATGCCGCAATCGGAGCCGGACGCCGACAGGAAGGTCTCGGCCTCGGACAGGTCCCGGGTGAAGATCGAGGAGGAGAGGCCGGCCGCCACCGCGTTCTGCTGCGCGATCGCCTCCTCCAGCTCGGTGTAGCGGGTCACGTAGAGGATCGGCGCGAAGGTCTCGCGGCGCATCGGGCCGGCCTGCTCGGGCATCTCGACGAGGGCCGGGCGGACATAGGCCGCCGCCTCGCCGCGGATGTCGCGCAGGCGCTCGCCGCCATGCACGGTGCCGCCGATCGCCCGCGCCTCGTCGAGGGCGCGGGCCATGCCGTCGGCCGCCGTGCCGTCGATCAGCGGGCCGATCAGGGTGGCGGGATCCCGCGGATCGCCGATCCGCACTGAGCCGTAGGCTGCCTTCAGCCGCGGCACGAGCGCGTCGTAGACGCTGTCATGCACGAACAGCCGCCGCAGGGTGGTGCAGCGCTGGCCGGCGGTGCCCATCGCCGCGAAGGCGATGGCGCGCAAGGCGAGGTCGAGATCGGCGGAAGGCGCCACGATCGCGGCGTTGTTGCCGCCGAGCTCCAGGATCGCCCGGGCGAAGCGGGCGGCGAGCTTCGGCGCCACCTGCCGGCCCATCGCGGTCGAGCCGGTGGCGGAGACGAGTGCGACGCGCTCGTCCTCGACCAGCCGCTCGCCGAGTTCCCGGCCGCCGATGAGGAGCCCGAGCAGGCCGTCCGGCGCGTCCGCACCGAAGCGCTTCACCGCCTTGGTGGCGAGCGCATGGACGGCGAGCGCGGTGAGCGGCGTCTTCTCGGAGGGCTTCCAGATGACGGAATCGCCGCAGACGAGGGCGAGCGCCGCGTTCCACGACCACACCGCCACGGGGAAATTGAACGCCGTGATGACGCCGCAAAGCCCAAGCGGATGCCACACCTCCATCATCCGATGGTCCGGCCGCTCGGTGGCGATGGTGAGCCCGTGCAATTGCCGCGACAGGCCGACGGCGAAATCGCAGATGTCGATCATCTCCTGGACCTCGCCGAGGCCTTCCGAGAGGATCTTGCCGGCCTCGAGCGTCACCAGCCGGCCGAGATCGTCCTTGTGCGCGCGCAGCTCCTCAGCCAGCAGCCGCACCAGCTCGCCCCGGCGCGGGCCCGGCACCCGGCGCCAGGCGAGGAAGGCCTGATGCGCCCTAGCCAGCGTCGCCTCGGCCTCGTCGGCCGTGGTCTGGCGCAGGCCCGTTACCACCCCGCCGTCGATCGGCGAGCGCGCCGGCAATCCGGTTTCTCCGCCACCCTCCGCAAAGGCCGAGGCCGAGGCCGGGACGCCGAGGCGCTCCAGCACCGCCAGGGTGTCGTCGCGGACGGACAGGATGGTGGGGGCCATGGACGTCAATCTCCGCTTTGACGAAAGACGGCCCGCCTCCGAGGGAGGCGGGCCGGACAGATCTCGCGATCTTAACGGATTCGATCCCGTTGCACAGCGCCGACGCTTACGCCGCCTTCTGCTTCGGCTGGATCAGCTTGCGGTTGACCAGGACCTCGGCGATCTGGACCGTGTTCAGCGCCGCGCCCTTGCGCAGGTTGTCCGACACGCACCAGAACGACAGGCCGTTCTCGACCGTGATGTCCTCGCGGATGCGCGAGATGTAGGTCGCGTCCTCGCCCGCCGCCTCGTGCGGGGTGATGTAGCCGCCGGGCTCGCGCTTGTCGTCGACCAGGATGCCGGGCGCCGAGCGCAGGATCTGAGTCGCCTCCTCGGCCGAGAGCGGGCGCTCGAACTCGACGTTCACCGCCTCCGAGTGGCCGATGAACACCGGCACGCGCACGCAGGTCGCCGTCAGCTTGATCTTGGGGTCGAGCATCTTCTTGGTCTCGGCCACCATCTTCCACTCTTCCTTGGTGGACCCGTCCTCCATGAAGACGTCGATGTGCGGGATGACGTTGAAGGCGATGCGCTTGGGGAACTTCTGGACCTTGACCTCGCCGGCGGTGAACACCGCGCGGGTCTGGTTGAACAGCTCGTCCATCGCGTCCTTGCCGGCGCCGGAGACCGACTGGTAGGTCGCGACGACGACGCGCTTGATGGTGGCGGCCTCGTGCAGGGGCTTCAGGGCCACGACGAGCTGCGCGGTCGAGCAGTTCGGGTTGGCGATGATGTTCTTCTTGGTGAAGCCCACGACGGCGTCGGCATTCACCTCCGGCACGATCAGCGGCACGTCGGAATCGTAGCGGAAGGCCGACGAGTTATCGATGACGACGCAGCCCTGCTGGCCGATGCGGGGCGACCACTCCTTCGAGGTCTCGCCGCCGGCCGACATCAGGCAGATGTCGGTGTCGGAGAAGTCGTACTGGTCGAGGGCCTGGACCTTCAGGGTCTTGTCGCCGAAGGACACCTCTTGCCCGAGGCTGCGGCGGGAGGCGAGCGCCACCACCGTATCGGCCGGGAAGGCGCGCTCGGCCAGGATGTCGAGCATCTCGCGGCCCACATTGCCGGTGGCTCCGACGACGGCAACCTTGTAACCCATCTCAATCGCTCCAGTTCGGACTAACTCCTCCCCGGACGATCTCAGGCGGGCTCGTGGAGCCCGGCCTCCGTCCGCCACGGACGGGGAGGGATCCGAGGACGACGCGAGGCTTCAGCCGGCGGCGGTGATCGCCGTCGTGGCTTTGCGTTTCGTCGTGGTCGACGCAGGCCGCATGGCGCGGTCAGTCCTCGGAAAAGGCGACACCCGAGATGGGGTGCGCGAGCGCGGGAAGCAACAGCCCGAACGGGTCTGTCTGTCAAGGGCCGGGGTCGGTCGCCGGCAACAGATTCTGCGTCCCGTCACTCGTTAGGGCTTTCTTCACCCTGACTCGGCCCGCCTGAGGACAAGCTGGGACGGATCAACGAAATCGCTAAAATGCGATGCGACTCTGGAAGCGCCATCCATGCGCGACCGGAGGAGCGACCCCGTGCGGCACAGGCCGGACTTCGACGCCGCCGCCCTGGCGCGGGCGGCTGACGCGCTCGCCCGGGAGATCGGCCCGGTCGAGCCGCTCCTGCCGCGGCCGCTGCCCCGCGCGGTCCCGCGCCGGTCCTGGCGCGGGCGCGCCGCCGGGCGGACGATCGCCGCCGCGGCGGTTATCGCGCTGCTCAGCGTGCTCGCGAGCGAGCGGCGCCTCGCCGACCCGCCGCTCGCCGACGAGGCCGCCTTCGTGCCGCGCTACGCCGCCCCCGCGGTGGCGGCTCCCCTGTGGAGCGAGGCCGCCGCCGACCGCTACCGCCTCGGCGACGCGACCGGCAGCGCCCGGATGCAACCGGGCCTGCGGGAAGACACGCTGACCGCCGGCGCCTTCGCGGTGCAGGAGGCGCCGTTCCTGCACCTCGTCGCCGTCGAGACGTCCGAGCCGGACGGGGAGGGGAGCCTGTTCGTCACCCTGGCCCGCCGGGCCGCGGAGGCCGGCGGCCTCGCGGTGGTGCGCACCGGGGAGCGCGGGCAGCTCGCGACGCGGTTCGGCGCGCTCGACACCGTCGACGCGACCCTCGTCGATGCGGAGAGCCGCCGCGCCTGCACGGCATTCCGCCTCAATGCCTCCTTGGCTGCCTTGCGGCTCGAAGGCTGGCTCTGTGCGCCGCTCGGACAATTGCCCGAGCCGCAGGCCGTGGCCTGCACGGTCGACCGCCTCAGCCCCCTGCCGGGGGCTCCGCTGTCCCCGGTCGTCGCCGCGATGCTGGCCCAGCCGCGGGCGGCAGCCTGTCCGCCGGAGGAGCCGGCGACCACCGCGGCCGTGCCGGCGCCCCGCAGGCCGGTTCGAAAGAATGCGGCGAGAGTGCGGCATTCGCGACCAGCTTCGCCGTGATGTGGAACCTCGGCCGCGCTCGCACGTCTCTTTCCACAACGGCGTCGTTTCTTAACGAGTGCGGCGCTACCCTGGCGACGTTCATCAAAGGTGCGTCATGCGCTTCCAGACTCTCGCCCTGACCGGGCTTCTCTCCCTCGCGGCCCTGGGCGCCGGCACCGCTGCCTCGCAGGCGCAGGACAGCTACGTCATCCGCAGCACCCGGGACGGCCAGGGCCTCGCGATCCGCGTGCGCCCGCGCAGCTGGCTCGATGCCGGCAACGTCGTGGAGGCCAATTCGGGCGCGGTGAGCAACCCGGCCACCAACCCGCACTTCATCACCGCGTCCTACCTGAACTCGCCGCCCTATATCGGCCAGCGCGAGCGCTGGGGCGGCGCCGGCGTCCTGCCCGACCCGATCACCAACGGCCCGTTCATCGGCGCCCGGCGCAGCGCGGTCACGGTGGATCTGTCGGCGATCGACTATCTCGACCCGACCTCGCCGCTGTCGCGGGCCCGCTACGGGTACTGAGCGAACCGCACCGGCCGGCTGTGCGACGGGCCCCGAGAGGGGCCCGTTTCCGTTTGAAGGCTCGTTCCGCGTCGGAGGACGGGGCGACACCCGTTCTCGGGTCACCGTCCGCTGACGCGACGATCGTCCGGGACGGGGGCAGACCCCCTACCGCTCCTCCGCCTTCACCCACTTGATCACCCGCGGCGGCTCATAGGCCCGGATGCGGGCCACGAGGTCCGCCGGCTCGGTGCCGACGATCAGCATGGCCCGATGCGGCTCGCGCACGAAGCCTTCGGCCACCACCGAATCGAGAAAGCCGAGCAACCCGTCGAAGAAGCCGCCGGCGTTGAACACCGCGAGCGGCTTCCTGTGGTAGCCGAGCTGGGCCCAGGTCCAGACCTCGAACATCTCCTCGAAGGTGCCGAGGCCCCCCGGCAGAGCCACGAACCCGTCGGCGAGGTCGGCCATCAGGGCCTTGCGCTCGTGCATCGAGGCGACGACGCGAAGCTCCGTCAGGCCGAGATGCGCGGTCTCCTTCTCGACGAGGGACTGGGGGATGATGCCGGTGACCCGGCCGCCGGCACTGAGCGCGCCATCCGCGACGGCCCCCATCAGCCCGACCTTGCCGCCGCCATAGACGAGCTCGATGCCGCTGTCGGCGAAGTGGCGCCCGAGCGCGGTCGCCGCCTCGCGGTAGAGCGGGCGGGCCCCGTCGCTGGAGCCGCAGAACACGCACAGGCGCATGGTTGGTCTCCCCGGCCTCAGGCCGTCCTGCTCAGTTCGCCCCGGCCTGCAGCTCGCGCAGGATGGCGTCGCCCATCTCGGCGGTGCCGACCGCGTTGGTACCCGGCGCGGCGATGTCGCGGGTGCGGGTGCCGGCGGCCAGCGTGCGGGTGATGGCGCTCTCGAGCTGGTCGGCCGCCTCGACGAGGCCGAAGGAGTAGCGCAGGGCCATCGCCAGCGAGCCGATCATGGCGATCGGGTTGGCGAGGTTCTGGCCGGCGATGTCCGGGGCCGAACCGTGGACCGGCTCGTAGAGGGCGCGCCGCGTGCCGTTCTCGACCGCGCCGAGGGAGGCCGAGGGCAGCATCCCGAGCGAGCCGGTCAGCATCGCCGCCACGTCCGACAGGATGTCGCCGAACAGGTTGTCGGTGACCAGCACGTCGTACTGCTTGGGGTTGCGCACCAGCTGCATGGCGCAATTGTCCGCCAGCACGTGCTCCAGCCCGACATCCGAGTACTGCTCGGCGTGGAGGCGGGTGACGGTCTCCTTCCACAAGACGCCGGTCTTCATCACGTTGTGCTTCTCGGCCGAGGCGACCTTGTTGCGGCGCTTGCGGGCGAGGTCGAAGGCGACCGCGGCGATCCGCTCGATCTCGCCGGTCGTGTACACTTGCGTGTCGACGGCGCGCTTCTGGCCGTCCTCCAGGGTCACGATCTCCTTCGGCTCGCCGAAATACACGCCGCCGGTGAGCTCGCGCACGATGACGATGTCGAGGCCCTCGACCAGCTCGCGCTTGAGCGCGGACGCATCGGCCAGCGCCGGGTAGCAGATCGCCGGGCGGAGATTGGCGAACAGGCCGAGATCCTTGCGCAGGCGGAGCAGACCCGCCTCAGGGCGCTTGGCATAAGAGACGCCGGCCCATTTCGGCCCGCCGACGGCGCCGAACAAGACCGCGTCGGCGGCCTTGGCGCGGTCCATCGCGGCTTCCGAGAGCGGCACGCCGTGGGCGTCGATGGCGGCACCGCCGACGAGGTCGGTCTCGGTCTCGAACTGGGCGATACCGGCGCGGGTGAACCAGGCCAGCACCTTGGAGACTTCCCGGGCCACCTCCGGGCCGATGCCGTCGCCGGGCAGGAGCAGGATCTTGTACGTGGCCATGGCGTGACCTTCTTCGATTCACGGGCGGATGGGCGGAGGGCGCATCCCCCCACCGGGATTGGACGGGTTACGACTTGCGCGCGACGGTGAAGCGGGCGGCCTCGCACAGGGTGGCGGCGGCCGCGCCCCAGGGCTTGAGGGCGTTCTCGCACTCGGCCACCAGGCGCTCGCACTCGGCGCGGGCGCCGTCGAGGCCGAGGCGATCGACGAGGGTCGCCTTGCCGGCATCCTTGTCCTTGCCGGTGCGCTTGCCCATCGCCTCCGAGGAGGCCTCGCGGTCGAGGATGTCGTCGGCGACCTGGAAGGCCTGGCCCAGCGCCCGGCCGTAAGCGAGGAGCGCGCGGCGCTCGTCCGGAGAGGCGCCGCCCACGAGGGCGCCGGCGTCGACCGAGAAGGCCAGGATCGCGCCGGTCTTCATCGCCTGAAGCTGGAGCGTCGCGTCGACGTCGAGGTTGGACGGGCCGAAGCGCCCCTCCGCCCCGAGATCGAGGAGCTGGCCGCCGACCATGCCGCCGAGGCCGGACGCCCGGGCGAGACCGAGCACCAGCTCGGAGCGGATCAGCGGGTCGGCCTGCCAGGCCGGATCGGCGACGATCTCGAAGGCGAGGGTCTGGAGGGCGTCGCCGACCAGGATCGCGGTGGCCTCGTCGTACTTCTTGTGCACGGTCGGCTGGCCGCGGCGCAGGTCGTCGTCGTCCATCGCCGGCAGGTCGTCGTGGACGAGCGAGTAGCAATGCACCAGCTCGACGCCGGCGCCGGCCGCCATCGCGCCCTCGAACGGGCCGCCGAGCATCCGGGCGGTCTCGATGGCGAGGAACGGACGCAGGCGCTTGCCGCCGTTGAGCACGGCGTGGCGCATCGCCTCCATCAGCCGGGACGGCCGGGCGATCTCGCCGGCCTGCACCGCGTCGCCGAGACGCTCGGCGAGGAAGCCTTCGACGGTCTTGGCCACGGCCGAGAGCCGCGCCGTGAAATCGCCTGCCTGCGGGTATCCTGTGGTGCCGGCCATCGTATTTTCCTGGGGACGGCCCGGCGTCGTATCCTGCGGGGCCCGCGTTGACGTCATGGTGGCCTCGCCGACGGGCACGCCGAGAGGAGGATCGAATTCAGGAGCCGCGCGTCACGGCGGACAGCCAGGGAGGCATGCCGCAGCCGCTGCGGGGCTTGGTCCCGGCGAGCGCGCCGCCGGTCCGGGCCCGCGGGCGGCGGGTCTTGCGCGCCGTGCTCCTGGTGCCCGTCATGGTGGTCGCCCTCGTCCTGGTCCTGGCGCTCGTCTATCGCGCGCTGACCCCGCCCTCAACCCTGATGCTCGGCCGCTGGGCCACGCTCCAGCCGGTGACCCGCGAGGTCGTGCCGCTGGAATCCATATCCCCGGCCCTGGTCGCCGGCGTCGTCGCCTCCGAGGACCAGCGGCTGTGCCTGCATCACGGCGTCGACTGGGACGCCCTGTGGAGCGTGGTCGACGACGAGGACGGCCCGAGCCGCGGCGCCTCGACGGTGACGATGCAGACGGTGAAGAACGTGTTCCTGTGGCCGGGCCGCTCCTACCTGCGAAAAGCGCTCGAGATCCCGCTGGCGCTGTTGGTCGACCTGGTCTGGGGCAAGCGCCGGACGATGGAGATCTATCTCAACGTCGCCGAGTGGGGGGAGGGGATTTTCGGCGCCGAGGCGGCGGCCCGGCACTGGTTCGGCAAGTCCGCCCGCGATCTCACCAGGGGCGAGGCGGCCCTGCTGGTAGCCTCCCTGCCGAACCCGATCGCCCGCAACCCGCGCCGGCCGACCCGGGCGCTGCGGGCGCTCGCCGGTCGCATCCAGGGGCGGACGGCGGGAATCGGGGGGTTGAGCCAGTGCGTGCGGCCGTGACGACGGTTGAAGCAGGATTTCGAGAGTAAAGCGCGCTTCCCTTCTCCCACACGGGAGCGGGGAAGCGCGCTTTTCCTGTGACAGGGTGAGACCTGCAAAAGTCTTGGTGCTTCGATTGCGGACGTCACTCGGTCTGCCGTAAGCGGGGCCGTGCCAACGGCGGGGGGACGGCGATGACAGGCAGCGGGGTTCGGTCGGTCTTGGCCGCGTGCGTCCTGGCGCTCTCCCTGTGCGCGCCAGCCCGCGCCAACGACAGCGCCGCCGCCCTCGATGCCGGCGGCCTGGTGCTGGTCCGCGACCCGGACATCGCGCTCGTCAGCGAGGACCTGCGCATCGGTCTCGACCGCATCGCGGTCGATTACGTCTTCCGCAACGGCTCGGCGGCGGCAAAGACCCTGCGGATCGCCTTCCCGCTGCCGGCGATCGACGGGGCGCAACTCTCGGGCAGCGCGCTCAGCCTGCCCTTCGGGGACCGGGCGAACTTCGTCGGCTTCACGGTGACGGTGGACGGGGCGCCGGTGACGCCGCAGCTGGAGGAGCGGGCCTATCTCGGCACCAACGAGGTGACCGGCCTGCTCACCCGCCACGGCCTGCCCCTCAACCCGCTCCGGCGCGGCGACCTGGAGGCGGCGCTCAAGCGCCTCTCGCCGGCGGCGTTGCAGGAACTGGGACGAGCCGGCCTCCTGTCCGAGCCCTCGGCCGATGCCGAGTCCCTGTGGCGCAGCGAGGCCAAGTTCCACTGGGAGCAGACCTTTCCGGCGGGCCGCGAGCTTCGCGTCTCCCACGCCTATGCCCCCGTGAAGGGCAACCACCTGCTCTCGGCCGAGGAAGCGGCCACGCCCGCCTACCGGGCCCGCTACTGCCTCGACGCGGCCGGCCTCGCCGGGGTGCGGCGCCTGATCGCCGCCTCCCCCATGAAGGGGCAGGGCCTGACCCGGGCGGTCGAGGTGCCCTACATCGTGACGACCGCGCGCAACTGGGCCGGCCGCATCGGCCGCTTCATCCTGACGGTGGACAAGGGCAGCCCGGCGGCGCTCGTGAGCGTCTGCCGCACGGGCGTGCGCAAGACGGGGCCCACCACCTTCGTGTGGGAGGCGACGAACTACGTGCCGGACGCCGACCTGCGCATCCTGATCGTCGCCAACGACGACGCGCTGCTCGGCCTGCGGTAGGCGCGCGCCCGCGAAGTTCCGCGTGAGCCGGCGAACCATCTCGGGCCCACGCGACTTTCCCGTCCGGCCGCCCGGAACGGGACTGGCGCGGCGGCCTTTCCCCCCGTAACACCGGCCCCGCCCGCCCTTTGCGGCGCGGCCCTTACAAGGGAAGCACGATGTTCACTCTCGAGATCGACGGCACGCCCGTCGCCATCATCCGGTCGAACGAGGAACGGGCCCGGGAGCTTCTCGAGGTCGAGGGCTTTCAGGACGACCTGCGCACCATGAAGAGCGACGGCCGGCCGCTGTGGTCGGGCAAGGCCGAGTCGCTGAAGCTGCGCCCCGCCACCGAGGACGAGGTCGAGACCTTCGAGGACTCGATGGACGAGGAGGATTTCGAGGACGAGGACGAGCCCAAGGCCGCCAATGACAGCCAGGGCGGGACCGACGACGAGGACGAGGAGGACGACGTCGACATCCTGTTCCTGGTCGACATCGACGACGAGGACGAGGCGTAGGCGCAACGCCTCGCGCGGCCGGCCTCGAGGCCGGCCGCCATCTGGTCGCGAGGCCCGCTCCGGCGACGGAGCGGGCTTTTTTGTCTTAGGCGCCCAGCTTGCGCTTGCGCTGGCCGAGCGTGCGCAGGCGCAGGGCGTTGAGCTTGATGAAGCCCGCCGCGTCGCGGTGGTCGTAGGCCACGGCGCCCTCCTCGAAGGTGACGAGGTCCTGGTCGTAGAGGGAGTTCGGGCTCTCGCGGCCGATGACGTGGACACCGCCCTTGTAGAGCTTCAGCCGCACCGTGCCGGTGACCATCTCCTGGCTCTTGTCGATCAGGGCCTGAAGCATCTCGCGCTCCGGCGAGAACCAGAAGCCGTTATAGATCAGCTCGGCGTAGCGCGGCATCAGCTCGTCCTTGAGATGGGCCGCGCCGCGGTCGAGGGTGATCGATTCGATCGCCCGGTGGGCCGGCAGCAGGATGGTGCCGCCGGGGGTCTCGTACATGCCGCGGCTCTTCATGCCGACGAAGCGGTTCTCGACCAGGTCCAGGCGGCCGATGCCGTTGGCCCGTCCCAGCTCGTTGAGCTTGGCGAGCAGGGTCGCCGGCGACAGGCGCTCGCCGTCGATCGAGACCGCGTCGCCGCGCTCGAAGCCGATGGTGATCAGGGTCGGCGTGTCGGGCGCCTCCTCGGGCGACAGGGTGCGCGAGTAGACGTAGTCGGGCACCACCTCGGCGGGATCCTCCAGCACCTTGCCCTCCGAGGAGGCGTGCAGGAGGTTGGCGTCGACCGAGAACGGCGCCTCGCCGCGCTTGTCCTTGGAGATCGGAATCTGGTGCTGCTCGGCGAAGGCCAGGAGCGACTCGCGGGAGCGGAAATCCCACTCGCGCCAGGGGGCGATCACCGTGACGTCGGGCTTCAGCGCGTAGTAGCCGAGCTCGAACCGGACCTGGTCGTTGCCCTTGCCGGTGGCGCCGTGGGACACCGCGTCGGCCCCGACCCTCTCGGCGATCTCGATCTGCTTCTTGGCGATCAGGGGCCGGGCGATCGAGGTGCCGAGGAGATAGACGCCCTCGTACTGGGCGTTCGCCCGGAACATCGGGAAGACGTAGTCGCGAACGAATTCCTCGCGCAGGTCCTCGATGAAGATGTTCTCCGGCTTGATGCCGAGCAGCTCGGCCTTGGCGCGGGCCGGCTCCAGCTCCTCGCCCTGGCCCAGATCGGCGGTGAACGTCACCACCTCGCAGCCGTAGGTGGTCTGGAGCCACTTGAGGATGATCGAGGTGTCGAGGCCGCCCGAGTAGGCGAGCACGACCTTCTTCACGCGCTTCTGGGGCTGGTCGGACATGCGGGGCGGGCCTCGAATGGAGTGGGAACCGAACGAATGCGCGGGGGCTTAACAGCCTGCCCCGGCCCCGTGCAACCGCGCTGCCAAAGTTCCATCCTCCGCCCGTGGCGATGCGACGCCCGGTGCGGCGCTTGTGGGGGGAGCGCGCGGACGCGAAGGTGCCACATCAGTCCGATAGAGAGGGGTGCGATGCCGCGCCGGCCCACGCTCGAATTCTGGTTCGAGTTCGCCTCCACCTATTCGTACCTCGCCGCATCGCGGATCGAGGCGCTGGCCGACGCGGCCGGCGTCGCGGTGCGCTGGCGGCCGTTCCTGCTCGGGCCGGTCTTCGCCGCTCAAGGGTGGACCTCCTCGCCCTTCAACCTCTACCCGGCCAAGGGCCGCCACATGTGGCGCGACCTCGCCCGGGAGGCCGCCCGCCTCGGCCTGCCGCCGGTGGTGCGGCCGGCGAGCTTCCCGCAGAACAGCCTGGCGGCGACCCGGGTCGCGGTCCACGGCGCCGAGGAGCCGTGGATCGGCGCCTATGTGCGGGCAGTCTACGCGGCGGAGTTCGCGCAAGGACTCTCGATCGCCGAGCCCGCGGCGATCTCCGCCCTCCTCAACGGCCTCGGCCTCGACGGTCCGGCGCTCATCCGCGCCTCGACCCAGGAACCGGTGAAGAACCGCCTGCGCTCGATCGGCGAGGAGGCGAAGTCCCGCGGCCTGTTCGGCGCCCCGAGCTTCCTCACCGAGGACGGGGAACTGTTCTGGGGCAACGACCGGCTGGAGCAGGCGCTGGACTGGGCGGTGGGAGAGCGGTCGGCGGGGCTGCGGTAGCCCGTCAGCTCCGCGCCGCCGACACGATGCCCGGCACCACGCGCGCCGGTTCCGCCGGCTCCCGCGCCGCGACCCAGCGCAGGCAGAGAGCCGCCACGAGCATCGGCAGGGCCAGCGCCACGCAGTAATCCGGCCGCTCCCAGCCCGCCGCCATCAGCATCCCGGCGAGACCTGGGCCGGTGACGGCGCCGAGGCGGCCGACGCTCATGGCCAGCCCGGTGCCGGTGGTGCGCACCGGGGCCGGGAAGACCGGCGGCACCGCCGCGTACATCGCGTTGATCGAGCCGTAGAGGCAGAAGCCGATGGCGAGGGTGGCGGCCAGCAGCGCCGCGGGCGTCGCCGGCACGTGCCCGAAGGCGGTGGCGGCGACGAAGAGCCCGGCCATGAAGGCGGCGGCGAGCTTGCGTGTCCCGGCCCGGCGGGCGACGAACCCGAACACCAGGCAGCCGGCGGCGCCGCCGAGATTCATCAGCATCGCCCCCGAGATGCCGCCGCTGACGCCGAGGCCCAGCTCGGTCAGCACCTTCGGGGTCCAGCTCAGGAAGAAGTAGCAGGTCGTCATCACGCAGAAATACGCCGCGCAGGCGGCGAGCGTCCGGGTGCGGTAGGGCGGGCGCGCGATGGCCGAGAGGCTGGCGCCGGTCTCGGCCTCCGCCCGCGACGGCGCCGGCAGGGCTTCGAGCGCCGGGCGCCCGAGGCGGGCCAGCACCCCGTTGACCTTGGGCAGCGCGCCGGCCGGGCGGCGGGCGATGAGGTAGTCGAGGGATTCCGGCAGGGCAGCCAGCACCGCCGGCACCAGCGCGAGCGCCACGAGGCCGCCGAAGACGTAGACCGCGCGCCAGCCGTAAGCTGCGATCAGGTAGACCGAGAACGCCCCGCCCAACGTCGCGCCGATCGGATAGCCCAGCGACATCAGCGAGATCGACAGGTTGCGCCAGCGGTCGGTGGCGTATTCGGCCACCACGATGTTGACGGTGGCGAGCCCCCCGCCGATGCCGAGCCCGGTGAACAGCCGCACCAGGGCGAGCTCGGCGAGGGTTCGGGTCGCGGCGGCCGCCAGCATCCCGACGCACAGGATGGCGAGGCAGACGAGCACCGTGGTGCGCCGGCCGAACCTGTCGCTCAACGGCGCGATCAGCAGGGCGCCGAGCCCCATCCCGGCGAGGCCGGCGCTGAACAGGAGCCCGAGATCGGTCGGCTTCAGGGCGAAATCCTTGGCGATCGAGGCGGCCGTGAAGGCGACGACCAGCACGTCGAACCCGTCGAGGGCGCAGATCAGCACGCAGACCGCGACGGCGGCGATCTGGAACGAGGTCATGGCGCCCTGGCGGATTGATGCGCGAGGATGGGAGGGGTCGGATGTGGTGGACATGGCGTTCCTCCCAAGAGTTGTGGTTGTCGTTTTTCGATGAGGCCCAGGCTTGCCGGCATCCTTCGCGTCGTCCCGGGGCCGCGCAGCGGAACCCGGGATCCATCACCGCCGGCGTCGCAAGACGAGGCGGGACGCGACTCGTGTTATTCTTGGGTTTCAGCGGTGATGGATCTCGTTCTCTCGACTGCGGCAAGCCCCGGGATGACGATGGATGGTGTTCGACAGGCCGGATCGAATGACCGAGCCGGCTTGTCCTGCCTCACCCCGCCCGGTCCGCCGTATCGATGGTGATCCCGCCGCCCACCACCCGCGACACGCAGGTGCAGAGCTGGGCGTTCGTCGCCTTCTGGGCCTCGCTGAAGAACACGTCCCGGTGGTCGACCGTGCCGTCGGCCGCGAGAATCGTCACCGTGCACAGGCCGCATTCGCCGCGCCGGCAATCGTGGATCATGCCGACGCCCGCCGCCTCCAGCGCCTCCAGCATGGTCTGGTTGCGGGGGACGACGATCTCCTTGGACAGCCGCGGGATGCGGACCGTGAACGCCTCGGTGGCGTGGCGGCCGCCGGTGCCGAAGGTCTCGAAGCGAAGGCCTTGCGCCGGGCGGCCGGTCTCGGCCCAGACCCGGCGGGCCGCCTCCATCATGCCGAACGGCCCGCAGACATACGCCTCGGCCCCGGGCGCGAGGCCGGCGATCGCCGCGGTCATGTCGATCCGCCGGTGATCCTCGTCGGTGAAGGTTTCGAGCCGGTCGCCGATCCGTGCCTGCAACGCGTCGGCCAGTGCCAGATCCTGCCGGGTCCGGGCGGCGTAGAGCAGGCGGAACGGGGCGCCGGCCTGGTGCAAGGCGAGCGCCATGGCGTGGAGCGGGGTGATGCCGATGCCGCCGGCGACGAGCAGGTAGCCAGGCTTGCCCAGGGTGAGGCCGAAATGGTTGCGCGGGCCCGAGATGCTCAGCCGAGCGCCCGCCTCCAGCCCGTGCATGTAGGCCGAGCCGCCGCGGCTGTGGGCCAAGCGCTTCACGGCGATGCGGTAGAGCCCGTCCGCCCCGGAATCGAGGAGCGAGTAGGAGCGGGTATCCGGCCGCTCGCCGATCATCACCGCCACCCCGAGATGGCTGCCGGGCGGGGCCGGCGCGCCGCGCACGGATGGCTCGATCTCCAGGAGGCGGATGTCGGGCGTCAGCGCCCGGGTGGCGCGCAGGCGCGCGGGGAGCCAGTCGGTCTGGGCCATGGCGCGCTACTCGGCCGCCACGCCGACGGGCTTGGTCTCGGCCGTCTTGGCGTCGCTCGGGGCTTCCTTGGCGATCATCCCGTCGATCAGGCGGCGCGCCCACAGGGCGCCGGCATCGATGTTGAGGTTGTAGAACGGCTGGCGCGGCTGCCGGTCGATCGCCCGTTGCTGGGCCTCCAGCACGTCGTGATCCTGGTCGTAGACGCCCTTGCCGTCATTGACGTGGGCAAGGGTGAGGGACTCGGTCAGCGCCTCGTCGTCGGTGCGGAAGCTGCGCACGAAGTTCCAGAAATAGTGGCAGCTCGTGGCCGTCTCCGGCGTGATCGCCGCGAGGAAGAAGCCGTTGACGCCCTGGCTCCGGTCGCCCTGCCGCGCCCCGGTCCCGGCGATCGCCACCCCGACATCGCCCGCCACCACCGTCGGCGCCTCGAAGCGGATGATCTGCCAGCGGTCGACATGGTGGCCGGGCTTGCCCAGGTTCCGGGCCCAGAACGGCGGCGGCTCGATGTTCTCCATCCAGCGCTCCACCGTCACGCACCGGTCGGTGTGCGTCACCTCGAACGGGCTGCGGGTGATGGCGTCGTCGCCGATGCTGCCGGCATGCACATAGGTCTCGTGGGTCAGGTCCATCAGGTTGTCGATGACCAGCCGGTAATCGCATTTCAGGCTATAGAAGGTGCCGCCGTCGCCGACCCACGGCGCGTCGCTGTTCCAGTGGAAGTCCGGCACGAGGTCGGGATCGGCCAAGGCCGGGTCGCCCATCCAGAGCCAGATCAGGCGGTAGCGCTCCACCGCCGGGAAGGCGCGCACGCAGGCCGAGGGGTTGATGGTCTCCTGCGCCGGCATGAAGGTGCAGCGGCCGGCAGAATCGAAGACGAGGCCGTGATAGCCGCACATCACCTGGTCGCCCTTGAGATGGCCCAGCGACAGCGGCAGCAGCCGGTGCCAGCAGGCATCCTCCAGGGCCGCGACAATGCCGTCGGTGCGGCGGTAGAGCACCACGTCCTTGTCGCAGATCCGCCGCGGCGTCAGCGCCCGGCCGATCTCGTGGTCCCAGGCTGCGGCGTACCAGGCGTTCAAGGGAAAGGCCTTGTCGCTCATCGTTTCCTCCGTCGTCGTGGCCTCGCGGGTCTTTTCGCCGCGCGGAGGTCCACCCGTGCGGTGCCGGCTTGGCCGTATCCGGTCGCCGGCTCCGGTCTTCGCCGAAGCCCCGCCGGAGCACAGGTCCGTGTTGCGCCGCACAAGACTTTCGCCTGCCGGATCAGCCGTTTGGAACTGGTCCGGTTCGAGGCTTCGACGCTAGCCGGGGTGCCCGGCCCGGACCATGGACGCTCCCCGGAATCTCTTGGACGGATCTGGCGCCGCGGATTAGCCTTGAGGCGCGGAGGACACGGCGATGCAGACGCGGCGGGAGCGGCCGATCCCGGTCTTTCGCCTCTATGGCGAGACCGCCGAGACCACGGTGCCGAGCTTCGTCCATGCCGAGGGGATCGGCACCAGCGCGGCCCTGCACGATTGGGAGATCGCGCCCCACCGCCACGGCGCGCTGACGCAGGGGCTCGTCGTCACGAGCGGCCGCGGCGCCCTGTCGTTGGACGCAAGGCGCGAGGAGTTCTCCGCCCCCTGGATGGTCTGGGTGCCGTCCGGCGTGGTGCACGCCTTCTCGTTCCGGCCCGGGACCGACGGCGTGGTGCTGTCCCTCGCCGACGACTTCCTGGCCGCCGTGCTCGATCCCGACCCGGAGGCGGTCCCCTTGCGCGCCACCGCCGAGGCGACGTTCAGCGGGCGGCCCGGCTCGCCGGAGGAGATCGACCTCGATCTCGCGCGCCTCGTCGAGACGCTCAGGCGGGAGGCCGCCGGCGCCCTGCCGGGAGCGGCGAGCGCGGTGGCGGCGCTGGTCAAGCTCCTGGTGGTCGGCGTGCTGCGCACCCGTGCCGCCCGCGCCATCACCGAGCCGGCGGCGCTCGCCCGCGCCGACCTGCACCGCCGCTTCCGCCGCCTGGTCGAGGCGCATCTGCGCGAGGGCTGGCCGATCGCCCGCTTCGCCGCCGCACTCGGGGTCAGCCCCGACCGGCTGCACGCCGCCTGCACCGAGGCGGTGCGGCGCTCGCCGCAAGGGATCCTGCACGACCGCATGATGCTCGAGGCCAAGCGCAGCCTCGTCTACACCACGCTCCCGGTCTCGAAGATCGCCTTCGATCTCGGCTTCAACGATCCGGCGTATTTCTCGCGCTTCTTTGCGGCCCGCGCGGGCTTGAGCCCGGCGGCGTTCCGGCGTGCGAGTCGGGGGGAGAAGGTCTAACGGCCGGACTGCATCGCGGGCGACGAAAGCGTCGCCGGGGGGTCCAGGTGCATTGTCAGAAGAAGGAGAGTGGCTCCCCGAGTAGGACTCGAACCTACGACAAGGCGATTAACAGTCGCCTGCTCTACCAACTGAGCTATCGGGGAACGTCGCTGCCGGCCCTGATTCAGCGCCGACGGGGGCTTATTAGCCAGTTCATTCAGGGAGCGCAACCCCGATGTCGCGCGTCAGCGCGGCGGGCAGGCCGGACCGAACGGGCCGACCACGAGGTCGCCGTCGCGGGGGTTGTTGAGCACGAACGGCTCGGTGCCGCCCTGGCCGAAACCCATCAGGCCGAGATCGTAGTAGCAGCGGTCGAGGACCGCCGTGAACGTGTAGCTGTCCTGCGCCACCGGCGGCCCGACCGGGACGAGGCGCCCCCGCCGGCTCCGCGCGGCGCAATGGGCCGCGATGTCGACCCGGCCCGGCGCCAGCATGCGGATCGAGCGCGAGGAATGTGGTGGGATGCCGACGCTGGGGCCGCCGTTGCGGCTCGCCACCGCGAAATAGGGCGAGCGGTTGATGACGCGCCGGACGCAGCCGGCCTCCGCCGCGCTGATGCCGCCGGCGAGCAGGGCCGCCGCCGCCGACCACAGGTAGAGCCGTTTCATGCCCGGCCGCATGGCTTCCCGCCTCTCGTTATCGCGAAGGACCGCGTGACATCCGAAAACCTAACGCATCCGCGCGAAACGGCCAGGCTTCAGGCGGGCGCGAAAGTCCCGAACGGGAACGGAACGGCAGAGCTTGGCGTTGAGTTCCACCTCGTGTGGGGCGGCGGCATTCCGGTGCCGGGCCGCGCCATCGTTGCCTGGATATCCGCCCCGCCTGATCCTCGCCCGGAGCCCCGATGCGCATTCGTTCCCTGCTGCTGGCCCTCTTCCTGCTCACCGGACTCGGCGGTCTTGCCGGCGCCTCGCCGCTGATGCCGAGCGCCGCGGTCACCACCGCCCTCGACCAGCCCTCCACGGTCGAGACCGTGCGCTGGCGCCGCCATCGCCACTGGCACCGGCGGCACTGGCATCGCCGCCACTGGCACCACCGCCGCCACTACCGCCGCCACTGGCATCACCGGCGCCACTGGCATCATCGCCGTCATTACGGGCGCCATCATTACCGGCGCCACCGTCACGTGCACCGGCTGCATTTCAGCCGCCCGGCCGCCGCTCGCCCGGTGCGCTGGGTCGAGCCGCGCCAGGCCGGACGCTGAGCCTTGAGCGACCAGCCCCCAGAATCCGGACCTGACGGACGCTCCCGCGACTGGCTCGATCTCGGAGGCGCGCCGCGGCCCTCCGCCGAGGCGAAGGCCGCTGAGCCGCGTGCTGCGACGGCGGAGGCCCGGTTCTCGGGGGTTCGCCGCGCCGCCGCCGGGTTCGGCGCCCGCCTCGGCCCCGCCGCCCGGGACGGGGTCCGCCGCGCGCGGGCGACGGCCGGCCGTTTCGCGGACCATCCCGCCACCCGCCGCGCCGCCGCCGCGACAGCAGCGGCCTGGCGGCCCGCCATGGCCCTCGCCCGGCGGGTGCCGTGGCTGCGATTGACGGCCGCCACCGCCGCCCTCGTGGCCGGCCTCGTCCTCGCCTACACGGTCTACGCGCTCGTGACCCTGCCGGTGAATGGCGGGCTCACGGTCGAGCCCACCGCCTCCGCCCTGGTGGTGCGCGCCGCCGACGGTCAGGCCTTCGCCACCCGGGGCGTCATCAAGGGGGCGAAGCTCGCGCCCAAGGAGGTGCCGCCCGTCCTCGCCAAGGCGATCGTGTCGATCGAGGACCGGCGCTTCTACGAGCATCACGGCATCGACCTGCGCGGGCTCTTCCGCGCCGCCCTGCGCAACGCCGCCGCCGGCGGCACCCGCGAGGGCGGCTCGACCCTGACGCAGCAGCTCGTGCGGATGAGCTATCTGTCGCAGGACCGCACCCTGAAGCGGAAGGTGCAGGAGGCGGTGCTGTCCCTGTGGCTCGAATCGCAGCTGCCGAAGGACGAGATCCTCACCCGCTACCTCAACGCAGCCTATTTCGGCGCCGGCGTGTACGGCGCCGACGCGGCGGCGCAGCGCTATTTCGGCAAGCCGGCCAAGGACCTGAGCTTGAGCGAGGCCGCCATGCTGGCGGGCCTCGTCCGCGCGCCCTCGCAGCTCGCGCCCCATCGCAACCTCGACGGCGCCCGGGGCCGCGCCGCCCAGGTGCTCGACGCGATGGTGGAGACCGGCGCGGTCACGAAGGCGGAGGCCGACGCGGCGAAGCGCGCCCCCGCCACCGTGCGGGTGCCGACGGAGACGCCGGTCGGTACCAACTACTTCGTCGACAGCGTCGCCGATTCGGTCCGCACCCTCATCGGCACCGGGCCGGCCGACGCCACCGTGCGCACCACCCTCGACCTGACGCTCCAGAACATCGCCGAGAGCGTGATCGCCCGCCGCCTCGACCAGGACGGCGAGCGCCGCAAGGTCTCCCAAGGGGCGCTGGTAGCGATGTCCACGGACGGGGCGATCCTGGCGATGGTCGGCGGGCGCGACTATGCCGACAGCCAGTTCAACCGCGTCACCCAGGCCAAGCGCCAGCCGGGCTCGCTGTTCAAGCTGTTCGTCTACCTCACGGCGCTGCGCGAGGGTTATCGCCCGGATTCGACCCTCGTCGATCGCCCGACCCAGGTCGGCGAGTGGGAGCCGGAGAATTATGGCGGCCGCTACCGCGGCGCGGTCACCTTGCGCTCCGCCTTCGCGCACTCGATCAACACCGTAGCGGTGCAGCTCGCCGAGGCGGTGGGCATGCCGGCGGTGATCGAGACGGCGCGGGGCCTCGGCGTCACCTCGGACCTGCCGAACCTGCCGAGCCTCGCCCTCGGCTCGGCCGAGACCACGCTTCTCGAAATGACCCGCGCCTACGCGGCGGTGGCGGCGGGCGCCGAGACCATCGAGCCCTATAGCGTGCGCCAGATCCTCGCCCGCGACCAGGCGCTCTACACCCGGCCGCAGGCCGCACCGACGCCGGCCCGCGACCAGGCGGCGCGCACCGCGATGCTCGACCTGCTCAGCGCCGTGGTGCGGGAGGGCACCGGCAAGAACGCCCGTGTCTCGGTGCCGGCCGGGGGCAAGACCGGCACCACCCAGGACAGCCGCGACGCCTGGTTCGTCGGCTTTGCCGGCGACCTCGTGGTCGGGGTCTGGCTCGGCAACGACGACAATACCCCGATGGCCGGCGTCACCGGCGGCGACATGCCGGCCCAGATCTGGCACGATTTCGTCACCCAGGCCCTCGCCGCCCGCGCCAAGGCCAGCAAGAGCGAGACGGCCAGGCCCGAGGCGGCCCGCCAGGTCCCGGGGACCACCCCGGGGCCACGGCCCGAGACGGCGAGCATCGCCGAGCCGGAGGCCGATTCGCGGGCGCGGGATCTGGCGGGCCGCGCGGTGCTGCGGGGCAACCCGGCGGTGGTCGATACCGGCACCCTCGATTTCGACGGGCGCACGGTGCGGCTGATCGGGGTCGACGGCTTGTCCGGCCGCAACGCCCGCGAGCTCGGCCGCTACCTGCGCCGACGCGACGTCGCCTGCGCGCCGGCAGGGGAGGGGGGCGTCTATCGCTGCTCCCTCGACGGCCAGGACCTGTCCGAGCTGATCCTGTTCAACGGCGGCGGCCGCGCCAGCGCCGACGCCACGCCGGACCTGCTCGCCGCCGAGGAGCAGGCGCGCTCGAACCGGATCGGGATCTGGCGGCGCTGAGGCTCCGTCCGAGGCTCCTCGCTCCAGGGCTACTTGGGTGAGCGCTACTTGGCTGAGGGCTAGTTGGCCTTCAGGCAGGGAGCGAGGGCTGCCTTGAGCCTGTCGGCATCGGCGGCCGGGATCGGCACCGACACCAGGATCGGGACGTCGCCCTTGCGCGGGCTGTCCTGGCGCCAGCGCAGGTCTCCCGGCCCGGCGCTCGCGGCGCCCGCGATGGCCTTGAGCTTGCCCAGCTCGGCCGCCTGGCCGCGCAAGGACGCGCTGGCACCGAGGGAGAAGCTGGTGCCGTCGACCGCGACGGCACCGTTGGCCGGCAGGCGCACGCCCTGCACGACCGTGATCTCGGTCAACGGCTTGCGGGTGCCCGTGGGGCCCTCGAAGGCGCCGAAGTCGAACCGCTTCTCCAGGGCTTCGAAGTCGGGAACATCGAAGCCGATCGACAGGGCGCCGGTCTCGGTGCGCGACCGCGTCGTGGAGCAGCCGAACGTCATCGTGACGGCCCGGCTCTCGGGGCCGATCACTGCCTTGCCGGGCAGCTTCACCTCGATGGCCAGAGCGGCGCCGCTCCAGGTCACACACGTCGCCAGCAGGGCGGCTCTCAGCATCGTCGTCACCGGTCTCTCGTGCAGGAAACGCTGACGCTTTATCCGATCTGGCAGCCCCGGGAAGGACGGGGCGCTACGACAGCACCCCGCCGCCCGGCCGCTCAGATCAGCATCGTGTTGAGGGCCACCGTCAGGGCCGCGCCGACGACGGCGAAGCCGAGCAGCGTGACGCTGCTGACCTGATCGACCGAATCGACGTCATGGCCGGTGCGGTGCTCGGGGGAATTGGCGTTCATGAGGGTCTCCATGGGGATCTTCGTGTCGGGGGATCTTCGTGTCGGATGGTCCCCAACGTCCCCAGGTCGCCCCGGATCGATCCCAGCCCGATCGCGTTTTGCCGCAGGAGCGGACGTCACCCGATCTGCGACGGACCGTCGTGGCCGTGGCTCGTGCCGATCACGCAGAGCGCCAGGCCGGCGATGCCGCCGAGGGTGCCGATCGGGGTCTGGAAGCGCCACGAGGCGTAATAGCCGGCGCTGCCGATCACGACACCGAGGAGGGTGAGCACGATGCTGCGGGCCGAAGCCCCCGGCTTGTCCGGAAGTCCCCGCTTCTCGGGGTGCGCGCGGGCGGAATCGTGATGCATCGTCGGCCTGCCTTCGCCGCCCCGTGATCCGTCGACCGCCCGCGGGCGGTGGGAGCCGGGGGGCGGCCGCCCTCTCCCTTCGGAGGAACGCGGCAGGCGCGGAATCGCTCACGCTTTGGTGCGCAACTCGCCTTTTCCCTGACATGCCAGCCCGGAACCGGGCTGGTAACGTCCGGGGATCGCACCGCTCACAACCGACCGGGCGGGCCGACCGGTGACGCCCGAGCCGCGCCCGTCCCGTTCCCGACCGTGGTCAGCCTCATGACGCAGCGTTACTTCTTCAACCTGGTCGGCCCGGCGCGTGCGATCGAGGACCCGACGGGCGTCGAGGCCGGCACGCCGGACCAGGCTGAATCCGAGGCACGGGCGGTCATCGCCGAGATGCGGGCGAGCGGCGACCTGCCGCTCCTCGGGGCGGGCTGGCACCTCGAGATCCGCGACGGGGCGGGCCGGCTGTTGCGATCAATTTCCCTCGATTGAGGCGCGGGGTCCAGCCTGCTGCAGAACCTGTCGCACATGGGTGCGGATCTGGGCGCACGTCTCGGCGTCGCCCTGGCCATGCGTGCCCTCCGGGCCGCCCGCTTGCGGCGCGGATGTGTCCGGCGTCGGAGGAGCTGCCTGCTCCTTGGGTCGAGCCTTACCGCCGAGCGACATCGTGGCTTTCTCCTGCCTCAGGTCCCCGGTCCGGCTTCCGGGCGTCCGCGCTGGAGTGAACGACCGGTCGCGGCGCCACGCAGTGCGCTACGACACAGGCCGTTCCTCCCCGCCGACGCTCAGCGCCGAACTTGTCTGTTGATGAGAATCGAACCGGATCAGTTTGTACCGGTTCTCGGCGCCGACAAACAATGAAAAAGTCGTTAAACCGTTCCCTGGTGAAATGCTGAGGCTCTTGTGCAACGCAACTTATGTTAATGACTATCAGCGGCCCTCGCCGCCGATGCGGGAGAAATCCGCCACTTCCCGGGTCGCCGCCCGCAGGCCATTGAGCAGGGCGAGTCGGTTGGCACGCAAGGCGGCGTCCTCGGCATTCACCGTCACCGTGTCGAAGAAGGCATCGACCGGCGCGCGCAAGGTCGAGAGCGCCCGCATCGCGCCCTCGAAATCCTCCGCCGCGACCGCCCGGCCCGCCTCGGCGCCGGCTGTCCGCAGGGCGTCGGCCAGGGCCGATTCCTCGGTCAGGCTCAGCAGGGCCTGGTCGGGCGCCGCGTCGTAGGCGCGGCCGTCCTTCTTCTCCTCGATGCGCAGGATGTTGGCGGCGCGGCGATAGCCGGCGAGCAGGTTCCTGCCGTCCTCGGTGTCGAGGAAGCGCCCCAGCGCCTCGACGCGGCGCACCACCATCAGGAGGTCGTCCTGACCCGGCAGCGCGAAGACGGCGTCGATCAGGTCGTGGCGCGCGCCCTGGTCGCGCAGGTAGACCTTGAGCCGGTCGGCGAAGAAGGCCAGGAGGTCGCCCGCGAAGGAATCGGAATCCTGCTGCCCATGGCCGGCCGCGGCGGCGGCGATCTGCGCCCTCAGGGGAAGCCGCGCCTCGCTGGCGAGGATCAGCCGGATCACCCCGAGCGCCGCCCGCCGGAGGGCGTAGGGGTCCTTGCTCCCCGTCGGCGTCTCGCCGATCGCCCAGAAGCCCACCAGGGTGTCGAGCTTGTCGGCGAGCGCCACCGCCACCGAGACCGGCTCGGACGGCACCCGGTCGCTGGGGCCGAGGGGCTTGTAATGCTCCTCGATCGCCGCGGCGACCGCCGGGTCCTCGCCCTGCTCGGCCGCGTAGTAGCGGCCCATCAGGCCCTGCAATTCCGGGAATTCGCCGACCATCTCGGTGACGAGGTCGGCCTTGGCGAGACGCGCGGCGCGCGTCGCGAGATCAGGATCGGCCCCGACGGCCGGCGCCAGCGCCCGGGCGAGGGCCGCGATGCGCTCGACGCGCTTGGCCTGCGTGCCGAGCTTCTCGTGAAACACGATGTTCTCGAGCTTGGGCAGCCGGTCCTCCAGCCGCAGCTTGCGGTCGGTCTCCCAGAAGAAGGCCGCGTCGGAGAGGCGCGCGCGCACCACCCGCTCGTTGCCGGCGACGATCGCCGCGCCGCCGTCGGAGGCCACCAGGTTCGAGACCAGGATGAAGGCGTTGGCCAGGCGCTCGCGCCCGTCCGGGCCGGGGGCCCCGCGGAGCACGAAGCACTTCTGGTTCGCCCGGATCGTGGCGCGGATCACCTCCGGGGGAATGGCGAGGAAGCGCTCGTCGAAGGCGCCCATCAGGGTCACCGGCCACTCGACCAGGCCCGCCACCTCCTCCAGCAGGCCCTCGTCCTCGACGAGGTCGAGGCCGCGCGCGAAGGCGAGGTCGCGGGCGTCGTGCAGGATGATGTCCTTGCGCCGCTCGGAATCGAGCACCACGAAGGCCCGCTCCAGGGCCGGCAGGTAATCGGCGAAGCGGCGCACCTCGATCGGCTGCGGCGCCATGAAGCGGTGGCCGCGTGTGGTGAGCCCGGCCTCGATCCCGTCGACCGAGAAGGGCACCACCTCCGGCGTCTCGGTCTCGGGACCGAAGCTCGCGACGATCGAATGCAGCGGGCGCACCCAGCGCAGGGAGCCGGGCTCGCGCGAGGCGGCGCCCCAGCGCATCGATTTCGGCCAGGGGAAGCTCTTGACGATCGCCGGCAGGATCTCGGCCAGCACCTCGATCGTCTCGCGGCCCGGCCGCTCGATCACCGCGACGTAGAACTCGCCCTTCTTCGGGTCGGCGACGATCTTCGCCTCGTCGACGCTCGCCAGCCCCGCGCTCTTCAAGAAGCCCTGCACCGCGCCCTCGGGGGCGCCGACGCGCGGGCCTTTGCGCTCCTCGCGCACGTCCTGGCCGCGGGGCGGCAGGCCGGCGACGTGGAGGGCGAGGCGGCGGGGCGTCGCGAAGGCCTTGGCGCCCTCGTACAGGAAGCCGCGCTCCACCAGCGCGTCGGTGACGAGCTTGCGCAGGTCCTCGGCCGCGCGCCGCTGCATGCGGGCGGGGATTTCCTCGGAGAAGAGTTCGAGCAGCAGGTCGGGCATCGGGCGGCCTCAAGGCTCTCCGTCGGGAGGGCCAGGAATCGAGAAGGGATGATCGAGGAAGGGCGTGGCGGGGTGTTTCGTGCCGGGCGGCGCGGATGTCAGGCGGCCGGCGGCTCAGCCGCAAGGCCGCCCGCATCGGTGCGCCGCCAGGCCTCGCCGCAGGCCTTGGCGAGCTCGCGCACCCGCAGGATGTAGCTCTGGCGCTCGGTCACCGAGATCACCCCGCGCGCGTCGAGCAGGTTGAAGACGTGACTGGCCTTGATGCACTGGTCGTAGGCCGGCTGCGCCATGCGGTGGCGCGCATCGTCGCCACGTCGGTCGCCCTCGCCGACCGGCCCGGGCTCGCCGGCCTGGAGATAGGCGCGGCAGGCGGCCTCGGCGTCGCGGAACTGCCGGAAGAGCATCTCGGTGTCGGCGGCCTCGAAGTTGTGGCGCGAATATTCCTGCTCGGCCTGCAGGAACACGTCGCCGTAGGTGACCTTCTCGTCGCCCTCGCGGCCGTTGAAGTTGAGGTCGTAGACGTTCTCGACGCCCTGGACGTACATCGCCAGGCGCTCGAGCCCGTAGGTCAGCTCGCCCGCGACCGGGGCGCATTCGAAGCCGGCGACTTGCTGGAAGTAGGTGAACTGGCTCACCTCCATCCCGTCGCACCAGCATTCCCAGCCGAGGCCCCAGGCGCCGAGGGTCGGGCTCTCCCAGTCGTCCTCGACGAAGCGGATGTCGTGCAGGCCGAGATCGACCCCGATCGCCTTGAGCGAATCGAGATAGAGATCCTGAAGGTTCGGCGGGTTCGGCTTCAGGATCACCTGGAACTGGTAATAGTGCTGCAGCCGGTTCGGATTCTCGCCGTAGCGCCCGTCCTTCGGCCGGCGCGAGGGCTGGACATAGGCCGCCTTCCAGGGCTTCGGGCCGAGCGCCCGCAGGGTGGTGGCCGGATGGAACGTGCCCGCCCCGACCTCCATGTCGTAGGGCTGCAGGATCACGCAGCCCTGCGCGGCCCAGAACCGCTGGAGCGTCAGGATCAGCCCCTGGAACGAGCGGGTCGGCTGGAGGTCGGCGTCGGTGGCGGTCATGGTCTGAAGCTTGCGGCTCGGGCGGATCTCGCCGCGACCCTTGGGAACGGGCGGCGCCCGAGTCAAGCGCGGGTGCGCCCCCGCACGAACGCCAAGCGGGGCCGGAACCGAAAAACGGTCAAGCTCGTTGACAGTACAGATCAGAGCATCGCGACGCCCGCCGGGGCGCAAGACTTGAGGGAGACTGTCCGTGACCCACCGCCTGACCTTGGTCGCCGCTGCCGCGCTCCTGTCCCTGGTCGCGACCCCGCTGGTGGTGCGGGCGGGCTCGGACGCCGCGAAAGCCGAGCCGGCTTCCGCCGTCGCCGAGGCCGCCACGCCTGTCGCCGCCGAGGCGCCGGCGCCCGCCTGCCGGTCGGTGCGGGTGGTCTATGCGGGTTATGCGGCGCCGGCCTGCGGGCGGTGAGGGATTCCGCTGGCGCGACGCATCACGCATCGCGCCTCATCGTCTCCCACCCTCGGCCTCGTCCTGAGGTGCTGGCGATCGGCGATCGCACAGTGGGCCTCGGAGGAGGGCTCCGGAACTCTCAGCGATCCCAGGGGCCCTCCCTCGAGGCTGTGCGATCGTCGATCGCCCAGCCCCTCAGGATGAGGGTGTGGGTGGGATAAGGTGCAGGTTTCGGCACACTGCCGCGCTCACAGCACCGGCATCGCCCCCGCCACCGTCACCAGCGCCCCCGACGTGTAGCTGCTCTCGTCCGAGGCCAGCATGACATAGGCCGAGGCCAGCTCCGCCGGCTGGCCCGGGCGGCCGAACGGGACCTGGCTGCCGAACGACTTGACGGAGTCCTGCTCCATCCCCGACGGGATGAACGGGGTCCAGATCGGGCCCGGCAGCACGCCGTTCACCCGCACGCCCTTCTCGGCCAGGAGCTGCGCCAAGCTCAGCACCAGGTTGCTGAGCGCCCCCTTGGTGGCGCTGTAGGCCAGGAGCGACGGCATCGGGTGCTTGGAATTCACGGAGGAGGTGAAGATCACCGAGGCGCCGGGCTTCAGGTGCGCCATCGCCGCCTTGGTGACGTAGAACGACCCGAACACGTTGGTGCGGAAGTGGTCCTCGAACACCTGGTCGTCGATCGCGTCGAGGCCCTGGTTCGGCTGCTGGAAAGCGCCGTTATTCACCACCACGTCGAGGCGGCCGAAGGTCTCGACGGTACGGGCGACGATCTCGCGGCCGTAGGACCGCTCCTTGAGGTCGCCCGGCAGCAGCAGGGCACGGCGCCCGGCCTTCTCGACCCATTGCGCGACGGCCTCGGCATCGCCCTGCTCGGAAGGAAGGTAGGAGATCGCCACGTCGGCGCCCTCGCGGGCATACGCGATGGCGACCGCCCGGCCGATGCCGGAATCGCCCCCGGTGATCAGCGCCGCCCGGCCGGTGAGCTTGCCCGAGCCCTTGTAGCTCGCCTCGCCATGGTCGGGCTCCGGCTTCATCCGGCCGGTCAGGCCGGGAAAGCCCTGCGGCGGGCTCTCGAAGGGCGGACGGGGATGCTTGGTGAGGGGGTTCGGGAAATCGGACGACATGAGGGACGGCCCTTCGGCTGGCGGTGGGTCAGGCCGCGGTCAACTGAGGACGCCGCGGGCCGTTCCCTGCTCTCCCTCAGTATCCCTCACTCCTCCCGCGAGCCGTCATCGTCGCCCAGAGCGTCCTCCTCGCGGCCGGGGATGGCGTAGCGTCCGCTGAACCAGCGCTGCAGATCCACGTCGGCACAGCGCTTGGAGCAGAACGGCTTGAAGTCCGGCACTGCCGGCTTGCCGCAGATCGGGCAGGCCGGCGCCGGGGTATCGTCGTCGCGCGTCGTCAACCGCGCCTCCTGTTCGCTGTCAGGTCGCGTCGCGCCAGGCGCCGCGGACCGGGAAACCCTCGCCCTCGAGCAGCCCGACCGTCTCGTAGAGCGGCAGGCCGACCACGGCGCTGTAGGAGCCGACGAGCTTGACCACGAAGGAGCCGGCGAGCCCCTGGATCGCGTAGCCCCCGGCCTTGCCGCGCCACTCGCCGCTGGCGAGATACGCGTCGATCTCCCGGGCCGAGAGGCGCTTGAACCGCACCCGGGTCTCGACCAGGCGCTCCCGCGGCCGGTCCTTCGGGCCGACGACGCAGACCGCCGTGTAGACCCGGTGGGCCCGGCCGGAGAGCAGCCGCAGGCAGGCCGCCGCCTCGTCGGTCACCTCGGCCTTCGGCAGGATGCGCCGGCCCACCGCCACCACGGTGTCGGCCGCCACCACGTAGCCCTGGCGCAGCTCCTCGGTGCCGCGCGCCGCCGCCGCCGCCACGTCCAGCTTGGCCCGGGCCAGCCGGCGCACCAGGTCGCGGGGCTTCTCGGATTTCAGCGGCGCCTCGTCGAGGTCGGCCGGCAGCAGGGCGTCCGGTTCCAGCCCCGCCTGCTGCAGCAGGGCGAGGCGCCGCGGCGAGGCCGAGGCGAGGACGAGCTTCGGGCGCGCGGCCTGCGGGATCGGGGAGGTCTCGGTCATGGGCGCCCGTGTCTCGAAGGGGATGCATTGCCCGATGCCCTATCTGGCCGGCGAAATCCAGCATCGCGGGCGCGCGGCGCCGCCCGGCCGCCGCGCCGGGCGCCCGGAAGGTGAGCCGGCGCAGGATCGCTTCCTGGTCTATCGCGGGCAAGCTTCGAGGACAGCCAAAACGATCAATTTCGAACAATTCCAGTGACCCTGGGAGGTGCCAAGGTCCAGGCGGGTCTTTAACCACCTTTTATCGCCTCTGCCCTACGTCCGGGCGCCGAGATGTCCTCGTCGGCCGGGCGCGAGCACGGCCGGGTTCCCCGCAAGGTCCGATGCGCGTCGTCCTCGTCGAGCCCGGCTCGATCCTCCGCAACACCGTTGCCCGCCTCATCGAGGCGGGCGGGCATCGGGTCGATGCGTTCTCCGATTCCGAGCAGGCGCTCGCCCATGTCGCGGCGAACGAGGATGTGGCCTGCGTCGTCACCAGCCTCGACGTCCCGCCGGCCTGCGGCCTGGAGCTCTGCTGGTGCTTGCGCACCCTCGCCGGCACGACGCGGCCGCTCGCGGTGATCGCGATGTCGGCGGACCGGTCCGGACGGCGCCTCGGCGAGGTGCTCGACAGCGGCGCCGACGACGTCATCGTGACGCCCCCGGAGGCGCTCGAGCTGCGGGCCCGCCTGCGGGCGGTCGAGCGCGCCCTGACCCTGCAGCGCCAGCTGATCCGCGAGGCCGACACCGATGCGCTGACCCAGCTCCTCAGCCGCGGCGGCTTCACGCGGCGGGCGCGGGCCTGCCTCGCGGCGCTCGCGCCCGACGACCGGCTCACTGCGCTGATGATCGACATCGACCGCTTCAAGGCGATCAACGACCGGCACGGCCATGACGGCGGCGACCGGGTGATCCGCGCCGTCGCCGACCTGCTGAAGGAGTCCGGGCCGATCGCCGGCCGGATCGGCGGTGAGGAATTCGCCGTGCTGATGCCCGGCCACGGCCTCGGCAGCGCCGGCAGGGCGGCGGAATCGATCCGACAGGGCTGCGCCCGCCTCCAGGTGGCGGGCCGCCACGGCCCGATCCCGGTCACCTGCAGCCTCGGGCTGGCCGCCTGGGCCGAGGGCGACACCCTCGAGACCCTGCTCGCCCGCGCCGACGATGCGCTCTACGCCGCCAAGGCGGCCGGGCGCGACCGGGTGGTGTCGGCGACGGGACGGCCGCTCGATCCGGTGAGCTGAGGCCGCCTCCTGAACGGAACGGGCCGGACGCCTTCCGCGCCCGGCCCGCAGCTCTCCGTGCCCAGCCGGCCCGGGGCGCGCCCGGGCCGGTCGTCCTCCTCAGGCCATCGCCTCGTTGCGCAGCCGCTCGTAGTCCGATTTCGGCAGCGGCACCGCGCGGGGCTGGCCCAGCTCCTTCATCGGGATGCGGTAGGTCTCGCGGGCGGTATAGGCCGCGATCGCAGCCACCGCGGTGATGCCTAACGTGATGGCGCCGATGGTGAGCGGGATGTTGGTCGCGCCGGGAGGCGCCACGGTGGCGAACAGGGCCGGCAGCATCGCGGTCACGGCGGTGCCGACATTCTGCGAGATCGCCATCGCGGAGACGCGGGTGCGGGTCGGAAACAGCTCGGGGTAGAAGCTCGGGAAGACCGCGTTGTAGCCCTGGTAGACCACGCCCCACATCAGGAGCGACATCACGATCGCCAGCGGCACGTTGGCGATGCTGATCGCGTAGAGGTAGCCGAAGGACAGGAGGCCGGACCCGATCGCCCCGACGATGATCGGCGGGCGCCGGCCGATCTTGTCCGACAGGTTGCCGACATACGGGATCACCAACACCGCCAGGATGTTCCCCAGCACCGGGATCCACAGATAGACGTCCTTGTGGAAGCCGACGCCGTAGGCCGCCTGCACCGCATAGGCCGCGCCGAAGATGGTGGTGACCACCGGGATCACGTTCATCAGCGCCATGCACACCACCCGCAGCATGTCGGGCCAGGAGGTGGCGAAGGCCTCGACGATCGGGGCGCGGGCGACCTCGCCCTGCTTCTCCTCCTCGGCGAAGGCCGGGGTCTCCTCGACCTCGCGGCGGATGATGTAGCCGGCGATGATGACGAGGAAGCTCAGGAGGAACGGGATGCGCCAGCCCCAGGAGTTGAACGCCTCCGTCGGCATGTAGTGGGCGAGCGGCAGGAAGACCGCGGCCGCCAGGATCTGGCCGGCCTGGACGCCCTGCAGGGTGAAGCTGGCGAAGAAGCCGCGGCGGCCGAAGGGCGCGTGCTCCATCGTCATCGAGCTTGCGCCCGAGATCTCACCGGCGACGGCGAAGCCCTGGATCAGGCGCAGGATGACGAGCAGGATCGGGGCGAGGATGCCGACCTGGCTGTAGGTGGGGAGCAGGCCGACCGCGATGGTCGAGAAGCCCATCAGGAACATGCACACGATGAGCACGTGCTTGCGGCCGTGGGTGTCGCCCCAGTGGCCGAGCACGAAGGCGCCGATCGGCCGGCTGACATAGCCGACGCCGTAGGTGGCGAGCGAGGCCACGATCGCCACGGTCGGGTTGTTGGACGGGAAGAACAGCTGCGGGAAGATCAGCGAGGCTGCCGTCGCGTAGATGAAGAAGTCGTAATATTCCAGCGCCGAGCCGATCCAGCCGCTCGCAGCGGCCTTCTTCGATTGCTGTCGATCGTGGACGTGGTCGCTTGGTACCGCACTCATCGGGTGTTCCTCCGCCGTTTGACAGGATCTGTGCCGCCTTCGGAATCTGGGCGGCATTGGGTCAGCTTGGGTTTTCTTCGAGGGTAACGAGATGAATGGCGTACAGTAAAGATCAATCGAAATTCATTGCGCGCAATTCCATATCCGTCCCCGAAAAGCAAGGGCGGCCGAGCCTGCGCGCGGAATCCTGTGCGCGGGTGTCAGGCGGCGAGCGGCGCCACCGCGCGGTCGAAGGCCCGCTCCATGGCGGAGGCCGGCGCCTCGCGCCCGGTGAAGAGCGCGAAGGCGTCGAGCGCCTGGTGGATGGCGAGCTCGCGCCCCGTCATGGTGCGGGCGCCGATCCGGGCCGCCTCGGTCAGGAGCGGGGTCCAGAGCGGGGAATAGACCGCATCCGTCACCCACATCCCGGGGCGGAGCAGAGCGAGGGGCACCGGCGTGCCGCGATCCGGCAACATGCCGACCGGCGTGCCGTTGACGAGGCCGCGCGCGCCCTCGACCGCCTCCTCGACCCGGGGGCAGACGCGCACCCGCGCATGCCCTTCGAGCGCGGCCGCCACCGCCCCGGCCTTGGCCGGGTCGGCATCGACGAGGCGAACCTCGAGGCCGGGGAAACCCGCGAGCGCGACCGCCACCGCCTTGCCGACGCCGCCGGCACCGATCAGCGCCACCGGGCCCTCGGGATTCGGCCCGAAGGCCTGCCGCAGGGCGCGGGCAAAGCCCGTCATGTCGGTGTTGTGACCGGTCAGCCGCCCGTCCCGGACCACGATCGTGTTGACGGCGCCGACGGCGCGCGCACCCGGCGACAGGTCGTCGAGGAGCGGCAGCACCGATTCCTTGTAGGGATACGTGACGTTGACGCCCGAAAAGCCGATCGGCGCGAGGGACGACAGCAGGCCGCGCAAGCGTGCGGCATCGGCCCCGGCCACGTCGATGAGCTGGTAATGGGCCCGCAGGCCGACCGCCGCGGCGGCCGCCTCGTGCATCGCCGGCGAGGCGGAATGGGCGATCGGCGATCCGATCAGCCCGAGCAGGATGGGTCTGGCGTGTCCGTGAGCCATGGTGCGACGGCCCTTCCGTTTCAGCGCTCGCCCGTGGCGAGCTCCCCCTGGGCTGCACAATATCTCCACCGCGCCCGCGACCTGAGTACCAAGTTGCGCGCCGATCGTAACATCATGTTACGGTTTGCCGGGATGCATGGCCCGGAAGCGCGACCTGTCCCGGCCGCGCCATCTCCTGGCGCAGGAACCGCACGAAGCTCGCGGCGAACATGCTGAGCGCGGTCCCGGCCTTCATGGCGATCCAGGTCTCGAAGACCGGCCCCTCCTCGATCGGCAGCACGCGGATGCCCGGGAAGGCGTCGTCCGCGATGGTGAACTGGTCGATCACCGCGATGCCGAGGCCCGCCCGCACCAGCGAGCACACGGTCGAGCCGAACCGGGCCCGGATCGTGATCCGGTAGGACAGGCCGCGCGCGCGAAAAATGTCGGACATGATCCGGCCGTAGGGGTCGTTCGGATCGATGCCGATCAGGGGATGGCGGACGATCTCGTCGGCCGAGATCGAGGTCCGGGCGGCGAGCGGATGATCCAGCGGCACGATGCAGAACAGGCCGCCGCGGGCGAGCGGCTCGAAGGTGAGCGCCGGGTGGTCTAAGCGGTAGCTCATCGCCACCACCTCGCCCTTGCCGAGGAGCAGGTAGTCGATCGCCTCCTCGAGCTTGAGGATGTTGATGTCGATGACGAGGTGCGGATAGGCCGCGCGCACCCGCTCGATCGCCCGCGGCACCATCACGTGCGAGATCGACGGCACCGAGCCGATCAGCAATTCCTGGCCCCCGCCGCCCTGCGTGCGCTCCAGGACGAAGCGCAGGTCCTCGACCTTGTCGAACACGGCGTTGATCTGCTCGAAGACGTGGCGCGCCTGCTCGGAGGGCACCAGCCGCCCGGCCCGCCGGTCGAACAGGCGGATGCCGAGCGAGGCCTCGGTGTACTTCATCAGCCGGCTGATGCCCGGCGCCGAGACGTTGAGGAGCCGGGCCGCGCCCGCGATGGTCCCGGTCACCATCACGGCGCGGGCGACCTCGATCTGGCGCAGGGTCAGCATCCCGTGTCCTCGGTGTGGAGCGGCCTCGGCTCAGATGGGCGGAAAGGCCGGCCCGAGGCAAATGCCGCGCGGGCGCGTTCCGCGGCGGCCCCGGGCGGTGCTACACCCGGGGCCGCCTCAGCGTCATTCCGCCGGCCGGGTACGGCCAGTGCCGAAGCGGTCACCGGTTCGGTGATAAAATGATGCGAAATCAACGAACTCAGCAGCGCTGCGTCATGCGGCCCTGCTGAGCCTGCCGGCCCGAGGACCGACCCCGAAGCCCCGATGCGCGTCCTCTTCGTCCACCAGAACTTCCCTGGTCAGTACCGTCACGTCGCCCCGGCCCTGGCGGCGCGGCCCGGCACCGAGGTCGTGGCGCTCGGCATCAATCCCGCGCCCGCCCTGCCGGGGGTGCGCCATGTCCGCTACGCGGTGGCCGGCCGCTCCACCGCCGGCATCCATCCGCTCGCGGCGAATTTCGAGGCCGCGACCCTGCGCGGGGAGGCGGCGGCGCGGGCGGCGCTGGCGCTCAAGGCCGAGGGCTTCTCCCCCGATGTGATCTGCGGCCATTCGGGCTGGGGCGAGACCCTGTTTCTCAAGGATGTCTGGCCGCGGGCTCGGCTCCTGACCTTCGCGGAGTTCTTCTACAGCGCGTCCGGCGCCGATACCGGCTTCGATCCGGAATTCCCGGCGCGCGAGGGCGATGCCTTCCGCACGCGGGCCCGCAATGCCGGGCAGCTCGTCGCCTTCGAGGCCTCCGACCGGCTGGTCAGCCCCACCGCCTGGCAGGCGAGCCGCATCCCGGCCGCCTTCCGCGATCGGCTCAGCGTCATCCACGACGGCATCGACACCGATCTCCTGCGGCCCGATCCGGGCGCCCGCATCATCCTCGGCCGCGACCGGCTGTCCCTCGGCGCCGGCGACGAGGTCGTCACCTTCGTCAACCGCAACCTCGAACCCTATCGCGGCTATCACAGCTTCATGCGGGCGCTGCCCGAGATCCTGCGCCGGCGCCCGAAGGCCCGGGCGGTGATCGTCGGCGGCAGCGACACCAGCTACGGCGCCATGCCCCCCGGTGGCAGAACATGGCGCGAGATCTTCCTCGACGAGGTCAAAGCGGAACTCGACCCGGCGCGGGTCCACTTCGTCGGCAGAATTCCCTATCGCGACTATGTCGACCTGCTGCGGGTCGCGGCGGTCCACGTCTACCTGACCTACCCGTTCGTGCTGTCCTGGTCGATGCTGGAGGCGATGGCGCTCGGCGCCTGCGTCGTCGGCTCGGCGACGCCGCCGGTCGCGGAGGTGATCCGGCACCGTGAGAACGGGATCCTGGTCGACTTCTTCGCGAAGGATGCGATCGCCGAGGCGGTGGTCTCGGTCCTCGCCGATCCTGGTGCCGTGGCCCCGTTGCGGGCGGCGGCCCGGCAGACCGCCCTCGCCTACGACCTCAGGCGGGTCTGCCTGCCGGCGCATCTGCGCCTGATCGAGGCGGTCGCCGCCGGGGGCGGCTGACTCGGAGCACGGGCAGGTCTCGACGGGCATTGGCCGGGCGCGTGAATCAGTGGCGCGCCAACGACTCGGGCGCTCAGCAGATATTAGTCCTTTCGTGCCAACCTGCCCCGACGAAGAGGGGAGGGGCTCTTGACGACGCCGCCGCGCTTGCACGCCGTGGGGGATTCGCATTCTGTCGGGGACATGCCGACGGAGGGCATCCCGCTCTCCGAGCTGCTCGGCGCGCTGAGCCATGCCCTCGACCTCACCGAGGGTCAGCCGCCCGGACACTGCGTCCGCGCGACCTGGATCGGCATGCGGGTCGGCCTGGAGATGGGCCTGGATCCCGACCGGCTCTGGGAACTCTACTACACGGTGATGCTGAAGGACCTCGGCTGCTCCAGCAACGCGGCGCGGATCTGCGAGCTTTACCTATCCGACGATATCGGCTTCAAGCGCGACTTCAAGACGGTGAGCGACAGCCTGCCCCAGGTGCTGGGCTTCGTCTTCGCGCATACCGGGCTCAAGGCGGGGCTGGCCGAGCGTTTCCGGGCGGTCCTCAACATCCTGCAGAACGGCGGCGAGATCGTCGACGACCTGATCCAGACCCGCTGCCAGCGCGGGGCCGAGATCGCTGCGCGGCTGCGCTTCCCGCCGATCGTGTGCGCGGCGATCCACGCCCTCGACGAGCACTGGAACGGCAAGGGCCGGCCCGACCGGCGCGCCGGGCCCGAGATCCCGCTCTACGCCCGCATCGCGCTGCTGTCTCAGGTCGTCGACGTCTTCCACACCAGCGCCGGGCCGGCGGCGGCGCTCAATGAGGCACGGGCCCGAGCGGGCACCTGGTTCGACCCCGATGTCGTCGCGGCCTTCGAGCGGGCGGCGACGGCGCCGGGCTTCTGGGAGATTCTGGCCTCGGAGACCGTGGCGGATGCCGTCGCGGCCCTGGAGCCGGCGCGGGCCGGCCTCGTCGTCGACGAGAACTACCTCGACGACATCGCCCGCGCCTTCGCCCAGGTGATCGACGCCAAGAGCCCCTTCACCTCCGGCCATTCCGAGCGGGTCGCGGTCTATGCCGACCTGATCGCGGCCGAACTCGGCTACGACGCCCGAGCCCGGCGCTGGCTGCGCCGGGCGGCGCTGCTGCACGATGTCGGCAAGCTCGGGGTCTCGAACGCCATCCTCGACAAGGCGGCCAAGCTCGACGAGGCGGAGTGGCGCGACATGCGCAACCACGCCCTCCTGTCCGAGACGATCCTCGCCCGCGTCGCCGCCTTCCACACCATCGCGCGCATCGGCGGCGCGCATCACGAGCGCCTCGACGGCAAGGGCTATCCCCGCGGCCTCAAGGGTGACGCCATCGCGCCGGAGACGCGGATCGTCTCGGTGGCGGACGTGTTCGACGCGCTCACCGCGAACCGCCCCTATCGTGCCGCGATGCCGGTCCCGAAGGCCCTCGGCATCATGCGCGAGGAGGTCGGCACCGCCTTCGACCCGGCCTGCTTCGCGGCGCTGGAGCGGGTGATCGCCGGGCTCGACGGGGACCTGTCCCGGGCGGCCTGACGGCCGCCCGCGGCTGTCAGTCGATCGAGGCGGTCGCCTCGACGGTTTCCCCCGCCCGCGCCGGCGTCACCGTGACGGCATCGCCCGTGCGGGTGATGGTGACCATGCGCGCCGAGGCGCCGGCCTGGCGCGGCGTCGAGACGGTGACGCTCTGCCCGGAGGCCAGCACCGCCTCGAACCGGGAGGCGGGGGCGGCGGCCCGGGGGGCGAGGGTCACCACCACGTGGTAGCCCGCGGGCTCGGGGGTGTAGTAGGCCACCCCGGCGAGCGTGCCGAGGTCGAGGCTGGCCGCCCCGGCCGGGCGCAGCTCGCCGGCGGAGGCCGCGCCGGCGGCGAGCGTCGCGGCGGCGGCGACAAGGGTTCTGCGAAGGGTCGTTCCGGTCATGATCGTCGTCCAGTCCGTGGCGGGGTCCGGTGTCGGCCCCGCATCCATGGACGTGATATGCGCTGCGGTGCAGCATGGATCAAACAGATCGCATCGATAATGACTATTGATCATATCGATCTCGCCCGGGTCGATCTCAACCTCCTGGTCGCCCTCGACGCGCTGCTCGCCGAGCGCAGCGTGACGCGGGCGGCAACCCGGATCGGCATCGGCCAGTCGGCGATGAGCAGCGCGCTCTCGCGCCTGCGAACGCTGTTCGGCGACGAGCTCCTGACTCGCGCGCCTGAGGGGATGCGGCCGACCCCGCGGGCCCTTGCGCTCGCCGAGCCGCTGCGGATCGTGCTGCGGCAGGTCCAGGTCCTGGTGCGCCGGGACGAGGCCTTCGATCCCCGCACGGTGGTGCGCACCTTCACGATCAGCCTGCCCGACAGCACCGAGGTGCTGCTCGGCACGCGGCTGCTCGCCTATCTGCGGCAGGAAGCGCCGGGGATCAGCCTGCTGCTGCGCTCCGTCGACCGGGCGCATGTCCTCGAGGAGATCGACGCCGACCGGATCGACCTCGCCATCGACCTGTCGTTCCGCGGGCAGATGCACCACAAGCAGCGCTTGCTCTACCGCGACAGCTACGTCTGCCTGTTCAACGCCGCCCTGGTCGGGCTGACGCCGCCGATCTCGCTCGACGATTACCTGCGCTTTCCCCACGTGCTGACCAGCCTGCGCGAGACCGCCCACGGGGTGGTGGACGACGCCTTGGCCAAGATCGGCCGCAGCCGCACCCTCGCGGTCACCTCGCCGCGCTTCATCGCGGTGCCGTTCCTGGTGCGCAGCGCGCCGGTGCTCACCACCATGCATGCCCGCCTGGCGCTGCTCTTCGCCGAGACCCTCGGGCTGACGGTGAGCCCGGCCCCGATCCCGCTCGACGATGTGGCGATCGGGATGCTCTGGCACGCCTCCTACGATGACGATCCGGCCCATCGCTGGCTGCGCGACCTGCTGCGGCGCCTGGCCGACGAAGGCCGGCCGTTTCCTGATGCCGGCGAGGCGCCGGCCGTTTCCTGATCCCTGGGCCCTGCCGGTGCGGCGCGCGAGCCGCTATGCTGGCGGGGACTCCCTTCCCGACTCGAACCGATCCTGGACCTTTTCCCGTGCGCCTGACCCAGATCACCCACCACGACCTCGACGGCTACGGCGCCGCGACCCTCGTCGCGGCCTATGCCGAGCCGGCCCGGATCGTGCACGTGCCGCGCTACGGCGATGTCGGCCCGGTCGTCGACGACGAATTGAAGCGCTTAGGCAAAACCAAGGCGGCGGAGATGGTGCTGATCACCGATCTCGGCATCGAGGAGCCGACGATCGCCTTCCTGCGGCGCTTCGCCGCCATGAACCGCAAGCGCGCGCCCGAGGAGCCGCACCGGCTGGTGGTGCTCGACCACCACACCTCCTCGATCGACCAGATGCGCCGCCAGGGGCTGGAGCCGAAACCCGACGCGGACAACCCGCGCCTGTCGCGGTTCGATCTCGGCGACCCGGCGATCACCGTGCTGGTGGACGAGGCGTCGAGCGCGACGAAGATGGTCGAGACCCACCGCGCCCTGTTCGCCACCCGCGAGGCCGACCCGGCCAAAGCCTCGTCCGGGATCGTGGCCGAGGACCTCGCGCTCCTCGTCGCCTCCGTCGACGCCCTCGACCTCTGGCGCAAGGACGATCCGCATTTCCCCGGCGGCTTCGCCCTCGACGAGATCTTCTGGGACAATGTCGGCACCCTGGTGCCGGTCGGGCATCCGGCGCACGACCCCTTCGTGGCCCGCCTGCTGATCGAGGCGACCGCGAAGCTCCGCGCCGGCGCCACCCCGGCCGAGCTGGAGCGCGCCGTGCCGGCGATCCGCGGCGCGATCGTCGACGACCTGATGCGCGACGCGCCCGACGACGATGCCAGCCTCACCACCCGGCAGCGGATGGCCCGGGCGCTCGCCCGCTCCGACGCGCTGTTCCACGCGCTCCCGGACGGCACGCTCCTGTCCTTCGCCCTCGATGCCGGCACCTTCCAGCGGGTCTCGGACCTGGTGATGGCGAGCGGGCGGGCCAAGCGCCTCGTCAACGTGCAGCGCGCCGGCACCCTGTCCTTCCGCTCGATCGACGGCACCGCCCTCGACGGCGCCCGCCTCTTCCGCGGCGGCGGCCACCAGGACGCCGCCGGCGGCAAGCTTCCGAGCGGCACCGCCTTCTCCCTCGCCGACGCCGTGGCCCAGGTCGAGCCGGTGCTGAACCCGCCAAAGAGCGCGGCCGCCGACAGCCCCTTCGCGGCGCTGAAGAACTGGAAGGGATAGCGCGGATCACGAGAGGCCGGCTCTCACTCGCCCGCGCCCGGGGGGCGGGGATCGGCCCCGCCCCCCGGGACGCCTCAGGAGCCCGGCAGCCCCTCGCCGAGACCGACGACCCCGCCCGGCCGCCCGCCTTCCCGGTCCCGCACGGCACCCGGCTCCGGGGACGCGATCCCCCGGCCGAAGGTCTGGGCCCAAGTCAGCGTGATGATCTCGGCCCCGGCACCGTGCGCGTCGCCGCGCTTGCGGGACGCGCGGCGGCGCCGTGCGCCGATCCAGCGCTTCACGAGGCGCGCGCCGTCATGCGGCATCCCCTGCATGCCGACAGGCCTCCGTCGCCCCCCGTTCCCTTGCCGCACCCGCCGCCTCCCGTTCCACGGTGATGCGGCAACATCTCGCGCTGGAACGGCGCCGGGACGACCGCCCTGCGTCTCAATTCCTTCCGCCAGCGTCCCAATCTGCGGGAATCCGACTTCGCTCAAGCGCCGCGCGGGCTTGAGACACGGGAGCCGGAGGCGTCTTCCGGCTTTCATGTCAGGCGTCGAGCGTCAGGACCCAGTCGTAGAAGCCGTCCCAGCCAGTGCCCGACAGCTCCGGCAGCCCGCGCCGCTCGGGCGACGCGCCCTCGGCCCGCGCCCCGGCCTTCACGTCGGCCGGGCTCACGCCGAACTCGGCGCGGAAGGCGGTGGTGAAGCTCGCCGGGCTGCCGTAGCCGTACCGGTAGGCGATCTCGGAGATCCGCGCGGCTGGCCCGCTCCTCTCGGCGAGATCCCGGTAGGCGCGGGCGAGCCGGCGGCGGCGGATATACTCGATCACGCCCCCCAAGGGTGCGAACAGGCGGTAGAGCGCGCTGCGCGAGACGCCGAAGCGACGGCAGATCTGCTCCACGCTCAGGTCGGCGGACCCGATCTCGACATCGATGTGGCTGCGGATGGCGAGAAGGGCCGGCGCACGCTCCGACGAACGCCCGATCGGGTCGGTCTCGATCGTGGTGCCCGCCGCCGCGGACAGGAGGCACGCTGTGGCCTGCGCGGCGACCCGTGCCTCCGCGGGGGTGAAATGCGCCACGTTCCGGCCGAGTGAGCGCAGGTGATCGCTGACCAGCGCCCCGAACGGGTTGCGGGCGCGCAGGACGGTCCCGTGCGCCTCGCCGAGCCGCGCCCCGCCCTCCGGAAACAGGCCGCGCGGGATGATGACGGTGATGGCGCGGTAATCGGTCGAGTCCAGGAGGAGGGGCTGCGACAGGTCGAGCAGGGCGACGTCCCCGGGGCCGATCGGCGCCTCGTCCCCCGCAGCCCGGATCGTCGCCTGCCCCTCCATCCGGAGCTGCGCCGCCACGTGATCGACGCCCATGCGGGCGACGAGCCGGCGCGACCGCTCGTTGCGCAGGCCGGAGGCCGCGGTCAGGCCGATGATCGCGTTCCCCAGGTGGTAGACCTCGGACCGGCCGCGGAAATCCGGGGTATCCTCCTTGCGGATCTCGACGTCCCAGAACGGCGCCACGGCCTCGCGCCAGGCCGAGATCGTCCGCGGCCCGAAGGTGGTTCCTTCCAGACGCAGGTTGGGGCCGCGCAGGGTCATGTCAGGCGGTCATGTCAGGCTCGAAGCGGGGGCGGCACGCCGCCCCTGAGTTGCATCAGGCTCGCATGCTGGCCGAGGTTGTGCAAATCGACGTGTCCGAGACGTCGGGCGTCCCGCCCGCACGACGCTGCGGCCTCCGCCGGATCCGGCCGGAAGGGCCGCCCGGCTGCTACCTCGTGCCCGCGGCCGCTGCCGCCCCTTCCATCCTCTCCCCGATCCAGACCACGTGGCGCCCGCCGCTCCCAGCCGAGCGCACCTTGTGCTCCTCGACCGCGAAGCCGCCGCGTTGCAGGCGGGACTTGAACTTGCGGTCGGGGCTCTCCGACCACACGCCGAGGAGCCCGCCCGGCCGCAGCGCCCGCCGGGCGCGGCCGAGGCCCGCGACGTCGTAGAGCCGGTCGTTGCTGCGCTGGACCAGCCCTTCCGGCCCGTTATCGACGTCGAGCAGGATGGCGTCGTAGCCGCCGGGGCTCGCCGCGATGAGGTGGTGGACGTCGGTCTCGTGCAGGGTCACCCGGGGGTCGTCGAGGCTGCCGGCGAACAGATGCGCGAGCGGACCCCGCGCCCAGGCGGCGACGGCCGGGATCAGCTCGGCGACCACGATCCGGGCGCCCGGCCCGAGCTCCCCTAAGGCGGCCCGCAGGGTGAAGCCCATGCCGAGGCCGCCGATCAGCACCCGCGGCGCCGGCCGGTCGCGCAGGCGCGCGCAGGCGAGGCTGGCGAGCGCCCGCTCCGAGCCGCTGCGGCGGCTGTTCATCAGCTCGATCGAATCGACCACGATCGCGTACTCGTCGCCCCGGCGCATCAGGCGCAGGGACGCGGTCTCGCCGGGGATGGCGCTGGTGTCGAGGTGAACCCAGGGAATCAAGAATCGAACTCCATCGGGACCGCGCCGTGTGGGGGAACGGCCTCGTCTTCGCGATCGGGAACGGGACGAGCGGGACGCAACGCGAGCAGGGCGGCTCCACCGGAGGATCCGCCGGGCATCGGCCGGCGGCCGCGACGGCCTGCCGACGGAACACCGGAATCGCGCCGGCTATCGCACGCGCAAGGGCACCGCGTCGAGGGCACCGCGCGAGGGTCGCATCACCGGGGGATGGAGTAGGAGGACGTTTGTCCTCCGCAGGCGTTCCGTGCCATAGTTCCGAGGATGAGCGACAACGAATTCTATCCCTTCACCATCGAGGTAGCCCCGCTGAGCAGCCCGAAAGGAAAATTCGGCTGGGCGATCCGCAAGCACGGCAAGCTGCTCGAGCGGTCCGACCGGCCGCACGACAGCGAAGAGCGGGCCTATGCCAGCGCCACCGCCGCCGTGGAGCGCGCCTTCCGCCCGGCCGACCCGCGTCGCCGCTAAGCATCGATCCGCCGGCCGCGAAAGGCCGGTGCCGAAGGGGTCGCCGGTTCGGCGACGACAATGATGCGAAAACAGGAAGCTCGGCAGAGTCGCCCGGTGCCGCTCTGCTTGGGGCGGCGCGATCGGGTTTTTCGGAATCAGGCCACCGGCCGGCTCTTCGGCCGGGCGGTGCCGAGACGATGATCGAAGGCGAGGACGAATTCACCTTGTCGGCGAGGGCAAAACCGTTCATCGTCGAACAGTCGATCATCGGCTGTCCGTTCCGCGCCTCGTAATCCGAGAGATGCGGCTTCGGCACATTCGTCCGATGTGATCGCGAAATCTGTCCAGCGGCACCGATCGCGGGCAGAAGCGCCTCCGGCGGGTCCGCTGATCCCGCACGAGAGGATCGGCCATGGCCAAGATGTTCATCACCGGATCGGCCCGCAGCCCATCGAACGAGGAGTTCAAGGCGCGCGTCGCGCGGCTGGCGGAGATGCCGGCCCACACGGCCTCGCCCGCGACGGCGCGCCGGAACAAGCCCGCGAAGCCCACCTTCCAGCAGACGCCGCCCGCGCCGTCGCCGGACGGGACCGCCGAGGAGACGGACTGAGCGCGCCGGGCCGCTTCCCCCCTCGCTGAAGCTCCAGGCGGACTCGAACCGCTCCGAGCCTCCCGGAGGCTCCCCTTCTGTGAGGATGGAGCCGTGGCGAGGAGAACAGCCCCGATTTCGCCCGGGATGCGCGAGCGGCGCGGTGCGGATGGTGCGCGACCAGGAGAGCGGGCGCGGCACGCAAGGGTGGGCGATCCGTTTGAGCGGGGCCATGATCGCCTTCATCACCGAGCACCGGGAGGCTTCCGTTGCGAGCGCGTGGCGACGCCGCGGTGACGATCGAGATCCAACGCGTGTTCGCGCCGGTCGGCTACCTCGCGGGTCCAGGCATCGAGATGCGCTTCCGGGCCGGCAAAGCTCATGAAGGAGCGTCCAGCCACGGCGCTCCTCTTGACGTGGCCGCTCCCGCGTTCGTCCTCGCCCTTCGAGCGGGCGCGATACGGTGCACAAGCTCTGCCCCCGGACGCCCCGTTGCCGGGCGAAGGCCGGCAGGCGCGGGTGGGGCACGACCTCGCGGCTGACGATGTCCTGGCGCAGGGGAGCCACGGGGCGCTCGACCGTGCGCAGGCTGCCATGGAGGCCCTGTTCGGTCGCCAGGGGATCGTGTCCCAGGGGCTGGCGCACGATGTCGGCATGGCCCCAGGCTGCCGGAAGCGGGCGGCCAGCCACGCGGTGAGGCCGTCGCGCTCCTTCGAGCGCGAGAGGTCGGCGCAGTGACGGCGCTCGCCCCCCGGCAGCCAGTCCTTCACGCCGTCTTCGACCAGCCAAGCTTCGCCGCGAACGCTTGGCGCCCCAGCCGTGAGCCGCCGCATCGCCGTCTCGTCATCCGGTGTCTTCATCTCGGCACTCCGCGGATCGTCCATCCGCAGCGCAGCCTAAGCCGCGGTCCTCGACGTCGCGACCTTCTCGCTCAGCGAGGGGCCAGTTCCTCATGGCGGCAGGGGGGCAGCTCGTCGTGACGCCCGACAACGCCGCGGCCCATCCTGGGTCTTGCGTGACTTCGGGCGCTACATGGCGAGAGAGCAGACGATGGACACCAAAAACACGCGGGTGGCGAGGCGGCACTCGCTGTGCGCATTCATAGAGTCCGGGCAGGCCCACGGCCTCGCCGGCGCCACGCTGCGCGCCCAAGGCGAGGATGGCCTTGCAGTCTTCCCCGGCCGTCGAACAAGGTCGGTCGACGCCGCAACCGTTCCGTCGGCGGCCGGACGCCCATGGGGCGGCATTGCTGCAAAAGCGAAGGTTCTATTCCGCGGCCAGTGGCATCATCTGGAAGCACAGAGCGGATTGAATGGCTTGGCACAGCCGCTCGGTTTGCTCGCTCAGCGACGCATCCCGCTGAACTCGCCGCTGGATGGCCGCGAGATCGATGTGGTCGAAAGCGTCGAGCAAGGCCAGGCCGCTGTCTCTCCATTCCGGCGTCCGGTCGATGACCTCGCACAAAGCCTTGATCATGCGAGGGTTGAGCAGTCCCGGATCGATATTGGACGTCTGGGTGACAGATTGAAGCGCCGTGATCAAGGTGTCACGCCCATAGCGTTTCAAGCAGAGGCGCAGCGCCATGACCGCCCTCGTCGTGACAAAGGAAGATTTGTCCGAGGGAGGACCCTGATTGGATAGACGAACGTCGGCACAAGAGCAGATATAATCGAGTTCAACTGCCCAGATCTCTCCAGCGGCCTTGGCGGCGACGAAAAGATCGCCAGTCGTCACCGGCGTCCTGTTGGCGTTGATCGCCTTGAATGCGGCGGCCTGCTCTGTTTCGCCGGCAATGACGATCTGACAGGGAACGCTGTCATGGCCGCATAGGGCGGCGGCAGTGGTGCGATGCTGGCCATCAATGATGGCGAACCGGTCCTGCTCGATCGGCGATATCACGACCGGAGCGAAATACGCCCAACGGAAGTTTGCGGCGATGCGCGCAATGTTGGTGCGCGACCGCGGCGTGATGTTGCGCTGGTAGGATGTATCGACGACGAGCTTGGCTATATTAACCCATTGAAGCATGGGCGCAGGCCCCGGATCGGGGTTGCAGCGACATCCAAGTCCTTCGATGGAGATTGGTTTCATCCGGATAAGCTCCAGCCTGTCACCGCAGAACCGCAGGAATCATGCCAAGTCAGCCAACTAGGTAAGAGATGGGGCAAAAATGTGAAAGATGCACTGCCATTCACGTGAGCGAGATTGCTTGACTCGATAATTCCTGTTAAGCTTACACGAAAGACACGTGTTGATTGACGCGTGACCAGCGCGGCCGCGCTCGTCGCTCAACCGGGGGATTGGTGTCGCATTGATCGGTACTGCAAGCGAAAGCATTGGATCGGGCGGATCTTTGTGGCCGCCAGGCCAAGTCTCAATGCGATGCCAGAGGCACGACTGATCCACCCTCCGGCCCCCGAAGGCGCAACGTGACGGTGGTGGATTCGCGCTCGTGAGAGTGGGCGATAGGGCGGAGCCGGCCAGACGATCCGCGCTTCCTTCCAACTCGGCCGGTCGTCCTCGCCGGCGCGCGTTGCCGCAGGGTGCAGACGCCATAACGTCGAGTCGGTCGGGGAGCATTCGTCAGGTCGGTGACTGCAACGCGTCCCAAAACGGGTCAGTCTTGTGCCGCCCGAGCATGCCGTTCTTCCCGAATCGTTGGCAGACCATGCCGCGGTAGCCGCTGGTGGATTGCGGTGGCGCACCGGCGGCCCTCCGAGCGACGGTATGCAGGGTGCCAGAGCGAGCACCTGCCGGTCATCCCCTGTGCGCGGTCCGAGCGCGCTCTCCGGCAGGAGCGGTTCGATCACTTGCCACTGGAGGGTCCGAGAGCCAGAGCAGGTTCGCTGCCACCGCTTTCCTGACCGCAAATAGCGGCCTTGCTTCGCGAAACGATAGGCTTTTCGACGCTGACCTCAAGTCTCGCTCTGGCATTCGCGGGCGAACCGCGCCTTCGTTTGCTGATTACGTGAAACTATAAAGGGGTTCGCAGAGCGAAATACATTTTCGAGAGCGTTTGCCCACTAGAGCATGAAGAATAAGACCAGAGCGGCAATCAAGCATGCCCCGCTCGCTGCGAGCATCCCGACGAGGATCGTCGCCACAAGGCCCATGGTCAGCGATCGGGATACCCATACCACCGTGACGAGGCCGGCGACGAGGGAGACGGCCAGGAGCACCACCACAGCGTTGCGCCGGGGCGCACTCGGCCGATCCTGCATGCCCGTGTCGTCTCCGCACCCACGCCCGTCACCATGCCCAGGTGTCCCCATTTCGGCGAGTGAGGGCAAGAGACGAATTGGTGCTTACCCGAACGAAGATGCCTATACCGTCCGATCGCACTGGGGCGTTCGTGTCCTGCGGTCGCGGGATCGGACCCGTACGGCCGGCTCCCGATCGCGAAGGGTGGGCGCATCCGGAACCTCGCCGAGGTGCGGCACTGCTTTTTACCAGCTGAGGATGCGGTCCCGGGCCGGCACGACCAATTTCGGTCGAGGATGAGCGTAGGCCGCGAGGGCGACGAAGATCAGAAACATCGGATTGAACACGCCGAACAACTGGACGTCCTGGGTTTGGGTAATCAGCGCCATGACCACGAGCGCCAAGCCGAAGCCCGTGACGGCGTCGGGAGCAGCGCGGAGGCGGCGATACGACCGGACGACCGTCACCACGATGGTGAAGACCGTGAGGGACAGGCCGGTGACCCCGAGCTCGACCCAGGTCTCGATGAAGAGATTATGGAAATGAAAACCCATCCGGCTCGCAATATGAAGCAAGTGCCAGAGGAACTCCGCCATCGGGCGTCCCTGAACCCAGAAACCGGCATAGCCGTGCCCGAGCCAGACCGCATCCGGGATGACGCGCCCGGCCCAGAACCAAAGAACGGTACGCCCGGTCAGCGTCGGATCCTTGTTGACGAGGGCGAGAAGCTCGTTGCTATACCGCAGGACGACGATCGTCGCTAACGTC